>JBGPLZ010000092.1:0-14315 GCA_041486695.1 Acidobacteriota bacterium
CGCATCACGGCAGCCTCTCGCGCAAGCTGCGCCTGGCGGCGGAGAAACGGCTGAAGGCGGGCGAAGTGAAAGTCGTGGTGGCCACTGCCTCGCTCGAGCTGGGCATCGACATCGGCACGGTGGACCTGGTCTGCCACATCGGCACGCCGCGGGTCATCGCCGTGGCGCTGCAGCGCATCGGTCGCTCCGGCCACTGGCGCGGCGCGGTTCCTAAGGGCCGCATCTTCGTCACCACGCGCGACGAGCTCATCGAATGCGCCGCGCTGGTGCGCGCCATCCGTCGCGGCGAGCTCGACCGGCTGTGGGTCCCGGAAGCGCCCCTCGACATCCTGGCGCAGCAAATCGTCGCCGCCTGCGTCCCCGAAGCATGGGATGAAGAAACGCTCTTCAAGACCTTGACCCGAGCCTGGCCCTACCGCGACCTGGCGCGCTCCGACTTCGACGCCGTGGTCCATCTGCACGGCGAGGGGCGGCAGGCGCTGTTGCACCGCGACGGGGTGCGCGGCCGGCTGCGGGCCACCCGCCGCGCCCGGATCACCGCGCTCACTTCGGGGGGCGCCATCCCCGACACCGCCGACTACCAGGTGGTCCTCGAGCCGGAGGCGACGCCGGTCGGCTCGGTGCACGAGGATTTCGCGGTTGAAGCGAATGCCGGCGACATCTTCCAGCTCGGCAACGCCTCCTGGCGGATCCTCAAGGTCGAGCCGGGGCGGGTGCGGGTGGCCGACGCGCAGGGAGCGCCGCCGACCATCCCATTCTGGATCGCCGAAGGCCCACAGCGGACCCGTGAGCTGTCGGCCGCCGTCGCGGCGATCCGCGTCGGCGGCGCCGACCCGCAGTGGTTACGAGCCGAGGTCGGGCTCGACGACGCGGCGGCCATCCAGCTCGCCGATTATCTCGCGGCCGGGGCGCGGGCGCTCGGCGCCGTGCCGACGCAGGACTGCGTCGTCCTCGAGCGCTTCTTCGACGAATCGGGCGGCATGCAGCTCGTCGTCCACGCGCCGTTCGGCGGCCGGATCAACCGCGCCTGGGGGCTGGCGCTGCGCAAGCGCTTCTGCCGTGGCTTCGGCTTCGAGCTGCAGGCGGCGGCCAACGAAGAGGCGATCGTCCTGTCGCTCGGCCCGCAGCACAGCTTCGCCCTCGAAGAGGTCTTCGACTATCTGCATCCCGACACGGCACGCGACGTTCTGATCCAGGCCGTTCTCGCGGCGCCGTTGTTCGCCGCCCGCTGGCGCTGGAACCTCGGCCGGTCGCTGCTGCTGTCGCGCACCCGCGGCGGCGGCAAGCGGGTGCCGGCGCCGCTGCAGAGGATGCGGGCCGACGACATGCTGGCGCAGGCCTTTCCTCAAGTGCTGGCCTGCGGCGAGACCCTACCGCCCGGCGACATCCCGGTGCCGTGGGATCACCCGATGGTACGGCAGACGATCGAGGATTGCCTCGAGGAGGCGCTCGATGCCGAGGGGCTCCTTGAGCTGCTGCGCGGCCTGCGCGACGGACGGATCAAGCGGGTGGCGATCGACACCCCCGAGCCGTCGCCGTTCGCGCTCGGCATCCTGAACGCCGCGCCCTACGCCTTCCTGGACGACGCGCCGCTCGAGGAGCGCCGCACCCAGGCGGTGCTGACCCGCCGCGCCCTCGACCCGGGCACCGCCGACACGCTCGGCGCGCTCGACCCGCAAGCGGTGGCGCGGGTGCGCGAGGAAGCCTGGCCGCAGCCGGAGAATGCCGAGGAGGTTCACGAAGCGCTCCTCTGGATGGGGTACGTCACCGACGACGAGGCGCGCGCCTCGGGCTGGCAGGCCTGGCTCGACGAGCTGCGCGACGACGCTCGCGTGACGCGCGAGACGGCCGGCGCGCGCTGGTTCGCCGCCGAGGTGACACGCGAGCCGAAGGCGATCATGCGCGGACGGCTCGAAGCGCTCGGGCCGGTGCCCGCCGGCCCGGCCGACGAAACACTTTTCCTCGAGCTCGAGAACGATGGCGTCGTCCTGCGTTGCCGGCTCGAGGGGCGGCAGGTCTGGTGCGAGCGCCGGCTCCTGGCGCGCATTCAGCGCTACACGCTCGACACGCTGCGGCGCGAAATAGAGCCGGTCAGCGCCGCGACCTACTGGCGCTTCCTCGCCTGCTGGCAGCATGCCGATGAGGCGCACCGGCTCGAGGGTCCGCGCGGGGTGGCCGAGGTGGTGCGGCAGCTCGCCGGCTTCGAGATCCCCGCGGCCGCCTGGGAATCGGCGGTCCTGCCGGCCCGCGTGCGCGGTTACCGCCCCGACTGGCTCGACCAGATCACCCTGACCGGCGAGGTGGTCTGGGGCCGCCTCTGGGGAGCGGGCGACGCGCCGGCCCGGACGGCGCCGGTATGCCTGCTGCCGCGCGAGGAGTTCGAGACCTGGCTCGCCCTGTCGGTGCCGCCGCAGCCCTCCGCCACCGCGGCAGGGAGCAAGGGCTCGGCAGGTTCACATGGCGCCGCGGCCGGGTCGAATGGCGCCGATCTCTCGAGTCGCGCCCGGGCGATCCTCGAGGTGCTGTCGGCGCGCGGCGCGCTGTTCACCCAGGAGCTCGAGCGGGCCACCGAGCTCCTGCCGACCCATCTGAACCTCGGCCTGACCGAGCTTTGCGGGCGGGGCCTCGTCACCTGCGACTCCTGGAGCGGCCTGCGGCGGCTGATCAAGCCGGCGCGCGATCACCGGCGGTTCGGCCAGCGGGCGCCGTTCATCCCGGCGGGACGCTGGTCGCTGCTCCGCCCGGCAGCCACCGTCACTTCGAGCCATCCGGCGCCGGCCGGCCGGCGCGACGCGGCCGCCTTCGTCGTTACGCAGCTCTTCGCCCGCTACGGCATTCTGTTCCGCCGCATCCTGACGCGCGAGAAGGTGCCGACGCCGTGGCGCGATCTGGTCCGCGTCTGCCGGGAGATGGAGCTGCGCGGCACGGCGCGCGGCGGTCGGTTCGTGGCCGGCTTCGCCGGCGAGCAGTACGCGCTTCCCGAGGCGGTCGAGCTGCTGCGGCGGGTCCGCAAGCGCGAAGCGCCGGCGCCGCTAAGCGTGTCCGCCTCCGACCCGCTCAACTTGCAGGGGATCCTGACGCCCGACGAGCGCGTGTCGTCCCAGGCGCGCCGCCGCGTACGGGTGGCGTGAAACACAAGCTCTGAGCGAGGAGCCGTCCGATGCCGCGATTCGCCATCCTCGAGGCCCCATCGGTACTTGGTCTTCGGCCGAGCGGCGTCGAGGATCTGCCCGAAGCGCTGAATAAGGCAGGCCTTCGGGCCCGGCTCGCGGCCACGCATGCCGGACGCCTCGACCCGCCCCCGTATGATCCGCGACGCGACCCGACGACGGGGCTCCTCAATCCAACCGGCCTGCGCGAGTACTCTCTCCGACTGGCGGGCGCGGTGAGCGATCTGGTCCGCGACGGGCGCTTCCCGATCGTCCTCGGGGGCGATTGCAGCATCCTGCTCGGCGCGATGCTCGGGCTGCGGCGTCTCGGGCGGTACGGTCTTTTCTTTCTCGATGGGCACGCCGACTTCTACCAGACGGAGGCCTCGCCCACGGGCGAGGCGGCCGACATGGATCTGGCGCTCGTCTCGGGGCGTGGACCGGGCATCGTCGCCGACATCGACGGGTTCCGGCCGTACGTGCGCGACGCGGACATCGTCGTCTTCGGGTATCGCGATGCCGCGCAAGCGGCGCAGCATGGAAGCCAGGATGTCCGCGCCACCGGCATGCAGGTCTTCGATCTGGAGCACGTCCGGGACCACGGTGTCGTCGCCGCCGCGACCGGCGCCTCGAGCAGGCTTCTCGACAAGGAGCTCGTCGGCTTCTGGATTCATCTCGACGCCGACGTCCTCGACGACGCCGTCATGCCGGCGGTCGATTACCGGATGCCGGGCGGGCTCGCCCTCGCCGAGCTGAGCGATCTGCTCCGGACGCTCGTCGCGACCCGGAAGGCGGTCGGGATGACGATTGCGATCTTCAATCCCCGCCTCGACGGCGACGGCTCGATCGCGCGCGCCCTGGTCGACAGCATCGTCGCGGGGATCGGGGCCGTCTCTCGATAAGTGGAGTATTCCCCACAGGTACACATTCCCCCGTCCCTTGCGCCGTTCGCGACCTTCGATCTTGATGTGGTCCACTCGACGGCTTCTGGAAACATCGAGCGACTCCTGTGCGCCGCCCTCCCTCTTGCCCTGCCGCGGCGAGTCGCCGTATAGTCCCACTCCCTGACCCATGGCCGCCGTGAACGAACTTCGACGCCGGGAGCCTGCCGCATGCGACGCGTGCCTGCGTTTCTGCTTCTGTCTCTGGTCTTCACGATGAGTCGCGGGGCACAGGCCGGGCCGCCGGCTCGCAAGAGCCCCGAAGATTTCTCCCGGGAATGGTCGCGACTCGCCGCCGCCAGGGGGAACGACGCCGCTCGCCTGAAGGAGCTGCTCGAGGTCACCTGGCGCTGGCAGATGACCGAGTCGCCGGAGTTCGCGACGATCGTCGGCTACCTCGGGCAGAATGCCCGCTGGACCGACAACTCGCTCGCGGCGATCGCGCGGCGCCAGAGCCAGACCCAGGAGCCGCTCAAAGTCCTGAAGTCGATAGACCGGGTGACGCTGAAGCCGTCCGACCGGCTCGACTACGATCTCTTCCGCAAGGGGATCGAGGAGTCGATCGAGGGGGCGCGTTTCAAGCGCGAGTACCTGCCGATCACGCAGCTCGGAGGCGTCCAGCAGGGCGCGGCGCAGATCCTGGCGATGGCGCCCACCGCGACCGTCGCCGACTATGAAGACATCCTGGCGCGCCTCGAGGCCCTGCCGCAGGACATCGATCATACGATCGTCCTGATGAACAAGGGCCTCGAGGCGGGGATCACACCTTCGAAGGTGACGCTGCGCGACGTCCCCGATCAGGTGAGCAACCAGATCGTCGATGACGCCATGCGCAGCTCGCTGCTGGTGCCGTTCACCCGGGTGCCGGAGACGATTCCGGCGGTCGAGGGCGAGCGGCTGCGCGCCGCCGCCGCGCGGATC
Source organism: Acidobacteriota bacterium (assembly GCA_041486695.1). Classification (GTDB taxonomy): domain Bacteria; phylum Acidobacteriota; class Polarisedimenticolia; order Gp22-AA2; family Gp22-AA2; genus JBGPLZ01. The sequence goes on from JBGPLZ010000092.1 coordinate 5,012, forward strand.
TACCGCGACCAGGTGCGTCCGGCGTATGAGAAGCTGCGGACCTTCCTGGTCGAGACCTACATTCCCCGCTGCCGCGAGTCGATCGGCATGAGCGAGCTTCCCGACGGCGCCGCCTGGTATGCCTACAACGTGAGGCTCCAGACGACGACCGACCTGACGCCGGAGAAGATCCACGCGATCGGGCTGTCCGAGGTCAAGCGGATCCGCTCCGAGATGGACGCGGTCATCGCCCAGGTGAAGTTCGATGGCAGCTTCGCCGACTTCTGCGATTTCCTCCGGACCGACAAGCGCTTCTTCTTCAAGGACCCGCAGATGCTGGTGATGACCTACCGCGATATCTCCAAACGGGCCGACCCGGGCCTCATCAAGCTGTTCGGCCGGCTGCCGCGGCTGCCGTACGGTGTCGTGCCGGTGCCGTCGTACGCCGAGAAGTCGCAGACCACCGCCTACTACGAGCCGGGCTCGCTGCAGGCCGGGCGGCCGGGGCTCTACTTCGTCAATACCTACGATCTGCATTCGCGCCCGAAATGGGAGATGGAGGCGCTGTCGCTGCACGAGGCGGTGCCGGGTCATCATCTGCAAATCGCCCTCCAGGAGGAGATCCCCGGCCTTCCCGAGTTCCGCAAGTACGGCGGCTACACTGCCTTCGTTGAGGGCTGGGCGCTGTACGCCGAGAGCCTCGGCCCTGAGCTGGGGATGTACGAGGACCCGTACTCGAGGTTCGGGCAGCTCACCTACGAGATCTGGCGTGCCATCCGGTTGGTGGTCGACACCGGCCTGCATGCCCAGGGCTGGACGAGGCAGCAGGCGATCGACTTCTTCAAGGAGAACTCGGCCAAGACCGAGCACGACATCGAGGTCGAGGTCGATCGCTACATCGTCGACCCGGGCCAGGCGCTCGCCTACAAGCTCGGCGAGCTCAAGATCAAGGAGCTGCGCGCCTATGCCGCGGCCCGGCTCGGGACGAGGTTCGACATCCGGGCCTTCCATGACGAGGTGCTGAGCCAGGGAGGCCTGCCGCTCGACGTCCTGGACGCGCGTCTGCGCGCCTGGGTGGACGCGCGCCATTGACGAGGAGGGTTGCGATGCGCGGGATCACGAGTCGAATGGTCGTGGGGTTCGGCATCATGGTCGCGGGGCTCGCCGGGCCGGCCGTCGCCCGGGCGGCGCCGCCGGCGGCGCCGAACAAGCCGTTTCAGGTCACCTGGCTCGGCCACGCCGCCTTCGAGATCACCTCGCCCGGCGGCACCAGGCTCCTGATCGATCCGTTCCTCAAAGACAACGGCAAGACGCCCGAGGCGTGGAAGGATCTGTCGCGCTACAAGCCGAACGCCATCCTGGTGACCCATTCGCACCCCGATCATTCGGCCGACGCCGCCGCCATCGCCACGTCGAGCGGCGCGCCGGTGATCAGCGTCTATGAGTGGGTCGGCGGCCTCGACATCCCCGACAAGCAGAAGCTGGGCGGGAACGTCGGCGGCACCTTCGTCGTCGGCGACGTCACGGTGCACATCGTGCCGGCGATGCACTCGAGCGGCCCGAGCGGCCGGCCGGTCGGGTTCGTCCTGAGCTTCTCCGACGGGCGGTCGCTCTACCACACCGGCGATACCTGGATCTTCGGCGACATGGCGCTCATCCAGGAGATCTACCACCCCAACGTTATCTTGTTAAACGTCGGCGGCGGCTACTACGGCGCCGATCCGAAGACGGCGGCGCTGGCGATCAAGAAATACTTCACCCCCGACGCAATCGTGCCGATGCATTTCGCGACCTTCCCGGGCCTCGCGACCGACGCCGACGTCGCCGCCGCCTTCAAGGGTGATGCGCGCCTCGTCGTCATGACCCCCGGCCAGACGAGGGCGTTCTGAATGGCCCCCGCCCGGACCGAGGTGTCCTGATGCCGCGCGCGGTTCTGGCGGTCGTCCTGTCGGCGGTCCTTCTCGGGCTGATGCTGGGCGCGAGCTCCTGCGGCTTCCCCGCGGCGCCGCATTCGTCCGCCGCGTCGGCGCCCCGGTCGCCCGGTGCGTCGCCCGGGCTGGACGGCCGGGTCGACGCCGTCTTCGCGGCCTACGATCGGACCGATTCGCCCGGCTGCGCGCTCAGCGTCATCGAAGACGGCCGGATCGTCTACGAGCGCGGCTACGGCATGGCGAACCTCGAGCTCAAAGTGCCGATCGCGCCCGCGTCGATCTTTGATATCGGCTCGACCTCGAAGCAGTTCACCGCGGCCAGCATCGTCCTGCTCGAGCAGCAGGGGGCGCTGTCGCTCGACGACGACATCCGGAAGTACGTCCCCGAGATCCAGGCCGCCCGTCGCCCGATCACCCTGCGGCATCTGCTGCATCACACCAGCGGGCTGCGCGATTACCTCGAGCTGATGACGCTGGCGGGCATCCGCACCGAGGACGTCTCGACCGACGGCGACGCGCTGCAAATGCTGGCGCGCCAGAAGGACACGAATTTCCTTCCCGGCGACGAGCATCTCTACTGCAACTCCGGATTCTTCCTGCTGTCGATCGTCGTCAAGCGGGTAACCGGACAGTCGCTGCGCGAGTTCGCGCAGGCCCGCATCTTCGAGCCGCTCGGGATGCGCGCCACCCGGTTCCACGATGACCACACCAAGATCGAACCGGGCCGGACCACCGGTTACGAGCCGCTCGAAGGGGGCGGCTTCCGGATCGACATGTCGAACTTCGAACAGACGGGAGACGGGAGCGTCTTCACCAATGTCCTGGACCTGGCCCGCTGGGACCAGAACTTCTACGATCCAATGGTTGGCGGGAAGCCGCTGCTGGAGACTCTGCAAACCCGCGGCACCCTGACCGACGGCACGTCGATCGACTACGCGCTGGGACTCTACCTCGACGACTACCGCGGCTTGCGCCGGGTGAGCCACGGAGGCTCGTGGGCCGGCTACCGAGCCGAGCTGGCGCGCTTCCCCGACCAGCGCTTCTCGGTCGCCTGTCTGTGCAACCTGGGGACCGCCAGCCCGAGCGATCTGGCGATGAAGGTGGCCGACATCTATCTCGCCGACAGCTTTACCAGGCCGGCGGAGGAAGGGCTCGCCGCCGTGGGGCGCGACGACGATAAGGCCGGAGGAGCTCAACCGGTCCTCACGGCCGAGGAGCTGGCCGGCAAGGCCGGCCTCTATCGCGATGAGGCGACCGAAGAGATTCTCACGGTCAAGGCGAACAAGGGCCGGCTCGAGGTGACCCGCAACGGCGAGATCATCGTCTTCGTGCCGCTGACGCACGAGCGCTTCCGCGGCACCGGGGGCGATCGGGAGATCGAGGTCGCCTTCGATGCAAGCGACGGGCGGCGACCGCGCCGCCTGGCCTTCGAGCAGGGCCGCGGCCGGCCGCGGAGCTTCGAAGCGGTCACCCCCCTGGCGCTCTCCTCTCGGCAGCTCGGTGGGTATGCGGGGACCTACTGGAGCGAGGAGATTCGAGCCTCCTACACGCTCGCCGTCGAGAACGGGAGCCTGGCGCTCGCGGCGCCGAACCTGCCGACAGCCCGGCTCATCCCGACGGTGCGCGACGTTTTCGCGACCGACACCCTGAGCCTGCGCTTCGATCGTGACGCGGCGAAGAAGGTGACCGGCTTCGGGCTCGGCGCCGGCCGCATCCGCAATGTCCGCTTCACGAGGTCGAGCCCCGCGGGATCACCTGGAGGGTGATCGTTTCGGCGCGGCGCAGAACCGTGAGCGGCGCCTGCACGTCGACGCGGGTCTCCGTCAGCAGCCGGTGGAGATCGTCGATGCCGGCGACCGGGGCCTCGTCGTAGCCGACGATGATGTCCCCCTCGATGAGGCCGCCCTGCGCCGCCGGGCTGCGCGGCTCGAGCGCTGTGACCAGGATGCCGCTGTCGACCGGCAGCCGGTGGAAGCGCACCACGCGTCTCGACAGCGGGACATTCTGCCCGGCGACGCCCAGGTAGGCGCGCCGGATCACTCCGTCCTTGATCAGCCGGCCGGCCACGAACTTCACCGTGTCGATGGCGATCGCGAAGCAGATCCCTTGGGCCGGCAGGATCATCGCCGTGTTCACCCCGATCACCTCGCCGCGCGAGTTCAGCAGCGGGCCGCCGGAGTTGCCGGGATTGAGGGCCGCGTCGGTCTGGATGACGTTGTCGATCAGCCGGCCCGAGCGGGCCCGCAGCGAGCGTCCGAGGGCGCTCACCACCCCGGTCGTCACGGTGCACTGGAAGCCGTACGGGTTGCCGATGGCGATCACCACCTGGCCCGGCCGGATCGACTGCGACTCGCCCATGACGGCCGTTTGCAGACCGGCGGCGCTGACGCGCAGCACCGCGAGATCGGTGTCGGGGTCGTCGCCGACGAGCGAGGCGGGCAGCCGGCGGCCATCCTGAAGCGCGACGTCGAGGCTCGCCGCGCCATGCACGACATGGCTGTTGGTGAGGATGAAGCCATCCGGAGTGAACACGAACCCCGAGCCGCTGCCGCGCGCCTCGCGACGCCCCCGGGGCGGGCTCCCGTGCCGGGAATCGTCCCGCATCAGGACCTCGATGTTGACGACCGCCGGGCTGACCTTCTCGACCGCCTGAATCACGGTGCGGGAATAAGCATCGAGCAGGGCGTCGTCCGAAGGCGGGACGGCCGGCGGGCGTCGTTCGACCTCGGCCGGGGCACCGTCGGACACGAGCAGGGCATGGGGGCGCATGGGCGATTCCTCCTGAGCCTTCTTTTATAGCACCAGGATCCCCGCAGGGAAAGCGCGCCCGGCTTGAGGCTCCGGCTTCCTGCTGCCGGCGACGGTCAGGGCTTCGCTTTGCGGCTCCATTTATCCCAGGTCTTGAAGAAGACGACCCGGATATCCCCGCCGCCCCCCTTGCCCGGGATGGTGGAGGAGATCCCCTGTCCCAGCCGGACGTTGGCGAGAGTGCTCCAGGGTCCGGAGAACTCGAAGCCGAGCCCGAAACCGGCGACGCGCTCGTAGCCAGGGCCGAAGTCGTCGCGACTCTGGATCCACCCCGCCTCGAGCCCGGCATCGACGCGGACGTTGGCGGCGATCGTGAAAGCGTAGGCCAGGGAGGCCACCAGGCCGCGATCGAAGTGAATTCCGGAACCATTGAAGCCGCGCACCCGCGCGGAGCGAAAGTCGCCCAGCTCGAAGCGCGAGAAGCGGTCGAGGCTCATGCCGTCGAATCCCTGTACCCCGAGGCTGATCTTGTGCAACAGGGAGGGGTAGAACGACTTGAACAACTCGAGACCCCGGCGGGTGAAATCGCGGTCGGCGGGATCGAAGGGCGCGCCGGGGAGGCCCCACGCCGCCCAGGTCGTCCGCCGTCCGGTCTCGATCCAGGGAGCCAGGCTGGTGCCGCGGCGGTTGTACTCCAGCCGCAGCAGACCGCCCAGCTCGACCGTCACGGGCGGCAGGACGAACAGGTCGCTCGTCTCGCTGCGCCTCTGGAAGTTGAGGTAGTTGGCGCGTCCCTCGACGGTCCACTTCGCGAACTGACCCATCGGCAGCGCCAGACTGGCGCGCACCATCTCGTTGTAGTAGTCGATCGTCTCGGCAGGGTCGGTCCCCACAGCCCGGGCATTCTTGTCACGCCCGGCCAGGGCGTTGAAGGTGCCGCCGAGGGTGAGGGCGAGTGGCCGCCGATCGTCCGCCGGGTGGGTCAGGCGAGGATCGGTCCACGAGATATCGACGAACGGGCCGGCCCAGGCGACGTCGAACTGCGTGCCACTGCCATGGAAGTCGAAATCGAAGAAATTGACTCCGACGAACGGCAGCCCCGGGCTGCCGTTGTAGCCGATGTTGGCCCCCATCACCAGGAAGGTGTTGCGCGTCCGGCCCACGCCCCGGAGCGTCTCCACGCCGTCCCGCCGGTCGACCTCGTAATACCCCTCCGGCGTGTCGCGGAAGATCGGGTTGGGCGAGGCGTACTCCGCCGCGATCCGCTCGGTGAAGCCGCCCTGGTTGATGCGGAAGTCGCGGTAATGCGCCTCACGCTCAACCACGAGATTCTGGCCCAGAAGCTCGAAGACCATCTGGCTGCGGACCTCATTCGGCAGCCAGAATTCGCCGGCCGGTGAGGCGACCGGGCCGAACTCGTAGGTGACGTGGTTGGAGCGCAGCGGATCCTTGAGATTGGTCTGCACCGCGTCCATCCGCATACGGTTGAAGCGCCGGGTATCGATGCTGACCTTGCCTCGGTAGAGGCTGCGGTCGGTCACCGTCGGCTCGATGGCGATCACATAGCAGACCCGTCCGGCGACCGTCTCACGGCCGAGGAGCGAGTAGCGGTACCCCTCGTCGAGGACGATGTCGAGCGGGATCTCCTTGACCGTCTCGGGCGCCAGGAATGGCAGGGAGGGGCGTTCTTTGCCGCGCCAGCGGGCGCCGTCGACGAACAGGGCGGTCTCGACGTAGTCCTGCTTGCCGTCCTTCACGTAGAGGCGGTTCTCGGTGAGGATATCGACCGAGGTGTCGAGGCTCGAGATCCGATAATGGATGTTGATCGGGGCGTTCGCCTCGTAGTGCCGCAGCCGGATCGCCTGGGCGGCGCTCACCTCGCGTTCCTTGGCGATGATCTCCTCGGCCGTCAGCTCCACCTCGGTCCCGACCTGAAGCGACTCGCGCAGCGGCGTCGCCTCCGCCATGATCCGAAAGCGCAGCACGAGATCGTTCTCGTGGAGCGGCAGCTCGATCAGGCTGCCGGGCGCCACGCGTGAGGCGATGCGCCGCTCGATCCCGGTCCCCGGATCGTAGAGATCGAGCCAGTCGACCGGCACCCGCAGGGCGAAGCGCAGCGCGCCGGGTGGTGCGGCTCCGGCCTCCGTCGCCGCGTGCCCGGCGGCACGATAGACCATCATCCCCTCCCGTTCGGCCGCTTCGTAGAATGCCAGCGTTCGGGCGCTCGTGGCCGGCACGGTGAATGGCAGCGCCGCCGGAGAGGCCAGGCTCAGGCCGGGCTTCAGCAGGGCGCGCAGCCGGGTCAGCGTTTCGCCCAGGGCCTCCGTCGGCGCGGCCGCCGGGGTCGGAGAGCCGGCCGCCGGAGTCGGAGAGCCGGCCGCCGGGGTCGGAGAGACGCCGGCCGGGGGCGGCGAAAGGCCGACCGGCTTCGAAGGCGCCGCGAACAGCGCGACCTCGGCGCCCCGGGCGAGGGCGTCGAAGTAGGTGCGAGCGACCGACGGGCCGGGTGAGTCCGCATCGATGGCGGCGTCGACCACCCAGACCGGGGCGCGCGCATGCACGCGGTCGCGCAATACGGCGACCGCTTCGAGCGACTTCAGATCGCGGGCGGCGAAGACGTCGACATAGGGGGCGACGTCGCCCGCGAACAGCAGCTCCACCCAGGCGGCATCCTCGACGCCGAGCGGCGCGGAGACGATCCGGGCGCCGGGCCGGGCGGCGCGCAGGGCGACGGCGGCTCGCTTAAGGAGAAAGGCATAATGGCGCGCATTCCACTGCGCGGCCGGCGCGTCGAGGATCTCGTAGGCATCGACCAGCTCGCCGGCCCGCGCCGCGAAGGCGGCCGTCCTGACGACCCATTCGTCGGTCGGGAAGGGAGCGCCGGGAGGGACTCCCGCCGCCGGCCAGCCTTCTCCCGTCAGGCGGATCACCACGCGCAATCCGAGCGCAGCGGCCGTCTTCAGAAGCGGATCGAGTCGCTCGGGCGCCTGGATCTCGGCGAAGCCGGCCGGGATCAGAATGTAACAAGGGGTCTCGGGCGCCGGACTGCGCAGCCCCTCGGGAATGCCGGGCGCGGAGGGAGCCACGGTGATCCCGATGCCGGCAGAGGCGGCAGCGCGGCGCGGCGGGCCGTCGGCGGGCTCGATCGCCGTCGCCGAAGAGATGGAAAACGCCAGAACGCCGGCCGAGACCAGAAGAACGATCCGAACGGCCGCCGGCAGGGATCGTGCAGAAACCACCTCAAAACGACCGCGCACCCGGCAAGCGTACCATCTTTCCCGCGCCGCGGCCGGGAGTGTTGCCACCGCGCGCCGCGCCGCGGCCGGGAGGGTTCCCGCCGCGTCCCGCGCAGATTCAGATCGACTCGTCCGTCGGGCCTTTGGAGTGGGTGACCATCGTCCCCGCGGGGGAGACGCCGTGCTTGCCGATCTCGTGCGCCAGGGCGCGCGCCATGACGCTGTGGTGCCGGCCGTACAAGAAATAAATCAGGAAGCCGATCAGCAGCCAGACCGCCAGGCGCACCCAGTTTTCGGCCGGCAGCGAGAACATCAGCATGAGGCAGAGGGCGATGCCGAGGATCGGCACCAGCGGCACGAAAGGGGCGCGGAAGGGACGCTCGGCGTCGGGGTTCGTGCGGCGCATGATCAGGACGGCGACGCAGACGATGACGAAAGCGAGGAGCGTGCCGATGTTCACCAGCTCGGCCAGGACCCGCAGCGGCACCAGGGCCGCGACCGTCGCCACGAAAATACCGGTCAGGATGGTCGCCTTGTGGGGGGTGCGGAATTTCTCGTGCACCGCGCCGAAGAACTTCTGCGGCAGGAGCCCATCGCGGGCCATGGCCAGGAGCACCCGCGCCTGGCTGAGCATCATCACCAGCAGCACCGAGGTGATGCCGGTGATGGCGCCGATCGAAACCAGGAAGCGGGCCCAGGGGAGTCCCGCCTGCCGGAAGGCGTCCGACACCGGAGCGTCGATGTTGATCTTGCCGTACGGGACCATGCCGGTGATGACCGCCGCGACCGCGATGTAGAGCACCGTGCACAGGACGAGCGACACGATGATGCCGATCGGCACGTCGCGCCGTGGGTTCTTCGCCTCTTCCGAGTGGGTCGAGACCGAATCGAAGCCGATGTAGGCGAAGAATATCACCGCCGCCCCCGCCAGCATCCCGAGCGGCTCGCCCGCCTGCCCGGTCTGCCCGAACAGCGTCTTGCCGAAGAACGAGACGCCGGTCAGGCCGTACGGCGCGAACGGGACCCAGTTCTTCGGGTCAACGTAGAACGACCCGACGGCGATCACGAAGACGACGATCAGCAGCTTGAAGATCACCATGCCGGCATTGAACCGGGCGCTCTCCCTGATGCCGATCACCAGGACCACGGTGATGATCGCCGTGATGACGATCGCCGGCAGGTCGAACCAGGTGCCGGTGAGCGCCAGATGTCCCGTGGCCGGGTCGAAGTCGAACGGCGCGTTCGACAGGACATGCGGCATGCGGATGCCGATCTGACTGACGAAGTCCTGGAAATAGTGCGACCAGCCGTGTGCGACGGTGGAGGAGGCGACGGCGTACTCGAGCAGCAGATCCCAGCCGATGATCCAGGCAAACAGCTCGCCGAGCGTGGCGTAGGCGTAAGTGTACG
>JBGPLZ010000093.1:0-14174 GCA_041486695.1 Acidobacteriota bacterium
AGACTTGCATCCCAGGCGCCCCGGGCACCGAGGTCTGCAACAACGTCGACGACGACTGCGACGGACAGGTCGACGAGGGGCTCGGCACGCTCAGCTGCGGCATCGGCGCCTGCGCCCGCACCGTCGATGCGTGCGCCGGCGGCGTATCCCAAATCTGCACACCCGGGACGCCCGGCACCGAGATCTGCAACGGCACCGATGATGACTGTGATGGCGTCATCGACAATGGCTTCGATCAGGATCGGGACGGGTTCACCACCTGTGGCGGGGATTGCAACGACCAGGCGGCGTCGATCCACCCCGGAGCCGCCGAGATCTGCAACGGTCTCGACGACAACTGCAATAGCGCAGTCGACGAAGGGTATCTTGACACCGACCGGGACGGCTTGGCGGACTGCATTGACCCGGACGACGACAATGATCTGGTTCCGGACCTCTCCGACTGTGCGCCGTTCACCCCGAGCGTCAGCGCCATCCCGGGTGAAGTCGGGCCGACCTTGCAGGCCGCGGGTGGCTCGGCCGCCGGATCCTTCGCCTGGGTCCCGATCGCCCAGGCGAACGTTCACAATGTCTACCGGACGGCCTGGGACGGACGAACCGGCGCATGGTCTGACGGCATGGTCTGCCTGAGCGCCGAGACTCCTCGCCCCCTGGCCAGCGAGACCGCCGTCCCGCCGGTCGGCTCCATCTTCTACTACCTGATCACCGGGACCAATCGCTGCGGTGAAGGGAGCCCCGGATCGAGCAGCTCCGGCCAGCAGGAGCCGATCCCCTCGGCGTGCCCCCACTCCGGCCTCGACACCGACCTCGATGGCATCCTCGACATCGACGACGACTGCCCGCTGCTGGCCGACGCCTTACAGGCCGACGGCGACCATGACGGCCGCGGCGACCTGTGCGATAACTGCCCCACGGTACAGAACCCGGGCCAGCAGGACGCGGACGGAAACGGCATCGGGGATGCGTGCCAGACCCCGTGACCCTCCGGCTCCGGGCAGAGAGAGACTCGACTTCGGGTTCCCGGCGCGCAATCGCGCCCAACAAAAAGGCGGGCCGGAATCACTCCGGCCCGCCCGTGTCGTTTCCGCGCAACTCGAAGATCAGGGAAGCGGTTCTGAGGCGCTCGGCTTGTTAATCGTCATGCAGAACTGGCTGCACTGCTTGGCGGTGGTTCCGAAATCCTTGCAGCAGTTGACACATTGGCCATGGTTCGACAGGGCCGCGCAGTCATCGAGCGTCTGGGGCCGTGGCCCCTGGGTGGAAGCCGCCTTCGCGCGCCCCAGGTCCGACGAGGCTATCAGAATCGCCGCCGCCTGGGCCCGATTCGTGTTGACCACACCGGAGGGGTTGGCGGTCTTCGCCCTGACCCCATAAAAACTCAGGATCTCCGCCAGCCTGCGCTCGGTCAGCGCGGCGCTTGCATCGCCGAGCGGAACTCCTTTGTCGCTCAACAGATCCACTGCCTTGCCCGCTTCAACTCCGCGGCTCCCGCCGGTGACCGCGACCACCATGACCGCGAACTCGCCGACGGAAACGGGGCTCTTCGCCTTGCCCCGGGCCGACTCGGCCGCGAAGGCGCTGGCGCCCACACCGACCATCAGGGTGGTGACAAGTGCGCTTCTGAGAAACCTCATGGATCGACCTCCTAAGGACGGGTCATGACGACAAAACTAAGGACTCGACTGAGACTATTACCGTGAAGAGGATACACCGTCAACATCTTTCTCGGCCAGTTCATGCTTGACAGGCCCCCGAAGTTGAGAGATAGAGGTTGTATCTCTGGCAAGCGGGCCAGGACTTTGTCCCGGGGGGTTCCCTTGGGTCTCTGGAACATCGTGCGTCGGTCCGGCACCGTAGTGGCTGTTTGCTGTCTGGTCGGCCTGGGCGGCGACGGTCCGGCTGCGGCCGAAGCGGCCCTTTACGTCGACGCCGCGAGCACCTGCACGAGCGGCTGCGGGTCTCAAGGCGCACCCTTTAAAACGATCCAGGCCGCCATCAACGAAGCGAACAACGAGATCGTGGCAGGCGTCGCCTCCAGGGCGACCATCCGGGTCGCGGCGGGACGATATCGCGAGCGGATCTTCATCTACCCCGATGTCCACCTTCTCGGCGCCGGGACGAGCCTGACGATCATCGACGCCACCGGCCTGGGTCGCAGCGCCGTGATCTTCGCCTCGGGAGGAACCGGCCGGCCCCGGACCGATTTCTCCATCGACGGCTTCACGATTACCGGAGGGAGCGGCGAGGTCAGCACGGCCTCGGATACCGTCTCCGGTGGCGGCGTCTTCATCTTCGGCGATGCGGTGGTCAGCAACAACCTGATCATCGGTAACGTGCTGAGCGGCAAACAGAAGGACTGGTTCGGAGCGGGGGTCTATGTCGCCTATGGCAGGCCGATCGTGGAGGGCAACACGATCGCCAATAACGTGTCGACACCGCCGCCCTCGGGCGGCGCGATAGAGGCCGCCGCGCTCGGTGGGGGCCTCTGCTCGCTTGACACTCTCTCGGCGCCGCTCGTCCAGGGCAACGTGATCCGCGACAACGTCGCCATCGGCGAAGTGGGGCGGGGCGGGGGCCTGCGTCTCAAGGGAGGACCGGGGACCACGATCCGCAGGAACGTCATCTACGGCAACCGCACTTCGACATGGGGCGGAGGCTTGAGCGGTTACGGCGAGCTCCGAATCGAAGGAAATCTGATCTTCGGCAATACCGCCGGGGTGCGTGGCGGCGGCCTCGATCTTTTCGACGCGAGCGCCATCGTGACCCTCAACACGCTTGTCGGCAACACCTTGACCAACAACAGCACCCCGGCGGGCTTTCCTTTTTCTGCGGTCGGGGGAGGGATCTCGACCGAGAGCACCCTTCCGCCCCCGGGCAACCCGCCCGTCCGTCTAACGAACAACCTGATCTACGGCAACTCCCTCACCTCGAACGGCGCCGGCGCCGGGCTTTACAGTTACTATTCGATTCCCGCCGTCAGCAACAATCTCCTGTTCGGTGATGTTCGGCGACCGGCGACGACGGACGAGGTCGCGGGTGACTTCACCCCGCAGCAGATCCTGGGCGTCAACGGCAACCTCTCTCTCGACCCGCGCCTCGTGCGCCAACCTCTCTTCTACGACGTCACGGTGCGCAGCGGGACGACCGCGACCGTCGGCGTGCTCGAGATCGGCCGTTACCTCGTCGGCGACCGCATCGAGTACGACGACGATGGCGTGGCCCGGACCATCACGGCGATCAGTCCGACGGCGCTGACGCTCACCTTCACCCCTGCCCTGCCCGCCGCGAGCGCCACCTACGTGACGCTCATGGACTGGGGCCCGACGGCCGGGCCGGTCGCCGATTTCCACCCGACCTCCGTCTCGCCGGTCATCGACACCGGCACCGATGCGGATACCGCGCCTTACGATCTCGACGGCCTGCCTCGACCGGCCGACGGCGATGGCAACGGTGTCGCCGTCATCGACATCGGAGCGTACGAGTTGCCGACCGCCGACGCCGATCAGGACGGCGTCCCGGATCGGCTCGACTGCGCGCCCTTCGCCGGGAGCGTCTGGACCACCCCGGCTCCGATCGGCGCGACGCTGCGGCTGTCGGCCGCGACGGGAGGGAGCCTGGGCTGGGCTCCCGTGGCGCAGGCCAACGTCTACAACGTCTACCGCGGCGTCATCGGGCCGGGAGCCTTTGCCTATGACCATGCCTGCCTCGAGGCCGGCTCGATCGACACCTTCTCGCAGGACGGAATGCTGCCGGCCCTCGGGCAAGCCCTCTATTACCTGGTCTCAGGGATGAGCCGCTGCGGCGAAGGCTCCGTCGGGACCGACGGGTCCGGGCGGGAAATCCCGATCGGCATCCCATGCCCGACGATCGACCCGAGGGACTCGGATGGCGACGGGGTTTGGGATCTGGACGATGGCTGCGCACAGGTCGCAACCGCCACCCAGACAGACGCCGATCGCGACGGGCGCCCCGACGCCTGCGACGATTGTCCTGCCGCAATGAACCCCGAGCAGGCGGACTGGAATGGGGATGGCGTCGGCGACGCCTGCCAGGACTGGGACCAGGATGGGACGCTCGACTCCCTGGACTGCGCCCCCGGGTCGCGCGGCCAGAACGCCTTGCCGGCGGAACTCCCACCGGGCCTGCTGCTCGCTCCCAATGGCCCCGCGGCCTCGCTCTTCTGGCTCATGGAGCCGCAGACTCCGGTCTTCGATCTTTACCGGGGGAGCATCGATCCAGGTATTCCGATGAGCTATAACCACGCCTGCCTCGCGGGCGGCCACTTGGTGCCGAACTATTCCGACGGCGCGACACCCCGCGCTGGATCGGCCTTCTACTATCTGGTGGCGGGCGTCAATCTCTGCGGCGAGGGACCTCTGGCGCGCGCCCCGGACGGAGGTGCCGTGCCGCCGAACGGCTCGTGCGCGGTGGCGTTCGCGGACGCCGACAGCGACGGCCTGGAGAATCTCGGGGACAATTGCCCCCTGGCCGCCAATCCAGGCCAGGAGGACCTGGACGGCGATAGCCGCGGCGACGTCTGCGACAACTGCCCTCTCGTCCCGAACCCGGACCAAGCGGACGCCGACCATGACGGGGTCGGAGATGCCTGTTCTCCCGTGTGATAACGTATCGCACGTGGATCTCCCCAGGATTCAGTCCCTGCTGAAAGCGGCCGGCCTCGAAGGCTGGCTGCTGTATGACTTCCACGGCATCAACCCGATCGCGAGGCGCGTCATTGATCTTGGAGAGGATCGTCTTGCGACCCGACGCTGGTTCGGACTCATCCCGGCCGAGGGCGATCCGATCTGGCTGCACCATGCCATCGAGGCCCATCTTTTCGTCCACCTGCCGGGGCGCCGGGTGGCCTTCGTCTCCTACCGCGAGCTTCAGGAAGAGCTGCGCGCCGCTCTCAAGGGACTGAAGCGCGTCGCGATGGAGTACGTCCCGGGAGGGGCCATCCCGTATGTCTCCCGGGTTGACGCCGGCACGATCGAAATGGTGCGCGCGGCGGGTCCTCAGGTAATTAGCAGCGCCGACCTGGTGCAGGAGATCGAAGCCCGCTGGACGCCCCAAGGCCTCGCCTCTCACCGCCGGGCGGCCTCGGGCCTCAAGGAGGTGCTGCAGGCGACCTTCGCCGAAGTCACCGGGGCCGTGAAGTCCGGGCGATCGATCACCGAGTATGCGTTGCAACAGTTCATGAGGGAACAGTTCCGCAAGCGGGAGCTGCACGCCGATCCTCCCATCGTGGCCGTCAACGCCCATAGCGGCAATCCCCACTACGAGCCCCGGCCGCACCAGAGCGCGCCGATTCGCAAAGGCGACCTGCTGCTTCTCGATCTCTGGTGCCGCGAAGCGAAGGAAGGGTCGATCTGGGCCGACATCACCTGGATGGCCTACCTGGGGCGGGAGGTTCCGGGTCGTTACCGCGACATCTGGGAGATCGTCGCCGGCGCGCGCGACGCCGCCGTGACCTACCTCAAGGAGCAGGTCGGCCTGGGAAAGAGGGTTCGGGGCGCCGACGTCGACGAGGTGTCCCGCCGGCACGTGCGCGAGCACGGTCACGCCGAGCACTTCCTGCATCGCACCGGGCACAGCATCGGTCTCGAAGTACACGGCAACGGCTGCAACATCGACAGCCTGGAGACGATCGACGATCGCCAGCTGCTCCCCGAAAGCGGTTTCTCGATCGAGCCGGGGATCTACCTCAAGGATTTTGGCGTGCGCAGCGAGATCGACGTCTACATGGGCGAGCGCGACGTCGAGGTCACCACCGCCATTCAGGATCAAGTGGTGCCGCTGCTGGCGTGACCGACGGGCTGTGCCCCGGAGCCACCTACTTGAAACCCCTGAAGCCTCTTTCCATCTTCGCGATCATCGGGGCGAGATCGTCGAACCTCGGATAGTCGAGAACCATCTGGGCGATCAGCTCCTCCCCCCAGCGCGGGTTGCGGCGGATGGCGAGCTCGAACAGAATCTCCGATTCCGGCAGCCCCGGCCGGCGTCTCCGCAGATCCTCGTAGTCCTTTCTCAGCAGCCAGGCCTGAAAGCGGACCGAGCGGATGAACCGCCGATATCCCCAGAGAAGGACGAGCACCAGGGTCACGATGAGGGCCGTCACGGAGGATGCCCGGCCGATCAGGGCAAGGCCTCCGAGCACCAGGACCCACGTCACGCCACTCAGCAAGGGATCGAACCGGCGATTTCGCGCCAGGGCCGGGCGGTCGAAGTAGCGGCGCGATTTCATCTGGACGCCGGCGATCGCGGCGAGCAGGCCCGCGGCGAGCAACCCGAAGCCGATCGGGAGGGACATCGGTCTCAGGACCGACCGGCCGCGATGGCCCGGGCGCAGAGATGACCCGAGAGGACCGCCCCTTCGATCGTGGCCGGGAGCCCGGTCGCGGTCCAGTCCCCCGCAAGAAAAAGGCCACCGTAGGGGGTGATGGAAGGGGGGCGCAGGGCGAGGGCGCCTCGGGACGGAGAGATGGTGGCCTTCTTTTCCTTGATGACCAGCGCCCGGCGCAACCCCGCGCGGCGGGTCTCGGGAAAGAAGCTGTGCAGATCCTGAAGCGCCGACTGTACCAGCGCGTCACGCGGCCGATCAACCATGGCCCGCGCGGCGCTGCAGACGAGAGTCACGCCGTGCAGCCCGCCGCCATGCGGCCCGAAGGCTTCCCGGTTGAACATCCATTGCCAGGTGCCGCCCACGAGTCCGGCGAACGGCAACGTGACGACCGGCGCTCCGAACCAGAGGTAGACCGAGACGATCGGCGCGGTCTGCAACCGTCCCGCCGAGGCGAACAGCGGCTCCGCGGCGACGTCGGGGGGCAACGACTCGAGCAGATCGTCGGGCGGCATGGCGGCCACGATCGCGCCGGCCTCGATCCGTGATCCGTCGGCGAGCAGCAGCCCGGCGCAGCGGCCGTCTTCGATCAGCACGCGGCGAACCTGGGCCCGGAGATGAACCTCGCTCCCATGGCTTTTCAGATATTGCGCGGCGGGATGCGCGTACAGATCGCTCAGGCCCACCCTGGCGATCCCGAGGCGGGATCCCGCCGCTCCCCCTTGCAATCCCTCGCGCAGGACGGGCAGGAAGCTGGCGGCCGAGGCTCGATCCGGATCCTCGTTGAGCGCCGCGATCGCCAGCGGATACCAGAGCCGGCGCTTGGCTTCCTCCGGCTGTCCGAGCGCCGCCAGCCATTCGGCCACGCTTCGATCATCGAGGGCGCCGGCGTCATCCCGCCCGCCGCGCCGCGATCGCCGGCGAACCTCGCGGCCGACGCGCAGCAAAGCCAGCCGTTCGGAAAATCGCAGCCCGGGGAAGCGAAGCATCCCGCAGGCCAGATCCCAGGGCGGGGGCAAGGGTGGCAGGCGGAATGTGCCGATCCAGCCTCCCGCCTCGACGAGAGGAAGCTGCAGGCGTGGCTGCAGGGCGAGCCGGTCCCGACTGCCGATCCGATCGAGGAACCGCAGCGTTTCCCGGTAACACCCCATGAACAGATGTTGGCCGTTATCGATGACCGCCCCGGTGTCGGGATCGGTCCAGGAGCGCGCCCTCCCTCCGAGATGCGGCCGGGCCTCGAGAACCAGGACCCGCTGCGCCGATTCGGCGAGGGCGGTGGCGGCGGCGAGCCCGGCGAAGCCCCCGCCGATCACGACCGCATCGTAAGCGCGAGGCGTGCCCCCGGTCACGATCAACTCCCGGCGTGACCGGTGACCCAGGCCCGCAGCGCGACGCCGACCTGCGTCAACCGGGGCACCGCAATGCGCTTATCGAAGACCCGGGAGGGCTCGGCCGCGATCCGGTTCAGCAGCCGCCGGTAGATCGCCCCCATCACCTCCGCCGCGAGGAGCCGGGGGCGGTCCTGCTCCGGGAGCGCCGCGGCCGCGCTTTCGAAATGCCGGCCGGCTCTGGCGACCTGGTGCCGCATCAGGGCGAAAAAGGCAGGGGTGCGCGCGCCGTCCAAGATATCCGCCTCGCTGTAGCCGAACGCGCGCATCTCGTCGGCCGGGAGATAGATCCGGCCGCGCGCGGCGTCGGACTTGAGGTCGCGCAGGATGTTGGTGAGCTGCAGCGCCAGGCCGAGATCGACGGCGTATTCGGGGCTGCGCGGGTGCCGGCAACCGAAGATCGCCAGGCAGATCAGCCCGACCGTCGAGGCGACGCGATAGCAGTAGAGCCTCAGGTCGTCGAAGGTCGCGTAGCGGGTCGTGGTCAGGTCCATTTCGACCCCGTCGAGCAGATCGTCGAACGGGCGGCGGGGGATCTCGAACCGCCGAATCCATACCTGCAGAGCGCGCGTCACCGGGAGCGTCGGTGTCCCCTCGTAGCAGCGGCCGATCTCCACGCGGTGCAGATCGAGAAGCGTCCCGGCGCCCTCCCGGTCGACGGCTCCATCGTCCGCCAGGTCGTCGATGGCGCGGCAGAAGGCATAAACGGCTTCGATGCCTCGGCGCTGGTCCCGCGGCAACAGGCCGAACGAATAGTGGAACGATGACCCGGCCGAGGCCCGCCGGCGACCAACCGCGAGGGCGCCGTTCATGAAACCCACCCGACCGCCCGCGCCAGCACGTAAAGCGCGTCCCGGGGACCGAGCTTCGGCCGCCGCCGGAAGACGTCGTACCCGACCGCCTCGATCCGCTCCAGCACCCGGCGACCCCCGAGCCAGGTGAGCCGCAGCTCGAGCCGGAGGCGCCCGCGCACCGCATCGCACAGCGGTCGGGCGGCCGCGAACAGGTCTCGAGCCCGCGCGATCTCCTCGGACATCAAGGTTCGAAAGCCCTCGCTCACCAGGCCGGCCTTCAGATCCTCCTCGCTGACGCCGCAGCGCACCCGGTCCGCCTCCGGCAGGTAGATTCGGTCCTTGGCGAGATCGATCGCCACGTCCTGCCAGTGGTTGGTGAGCTGCAGGGCCGTGCAGAACGCGTCGGAGCGCGCCAGAAGCTCCGGCTCGGTGTACCCGAACAGGTGCAGGATCAGGCGCCCGACGGGGTTGGCGGACAGGCGGCAGTAGCGCAGCAGCGAGTCGAAATCAGCGTGCCTCCGGCAGGTGACGTCGAGCCTGAACGCCTCGAGGAGATCCCGGAACGGCTCCGGCGGCAACCCGTGTCGCCGGATCGCTTCGTGCAGCGCGACAAAGACCGGGTGGAACGCCTCGCCCCGGAAGCACCGCTCGAGCAGGAAGCCCCATTGCTCCAGCATCTCGAGCCGCCGGCCCTCATGCGCCGGCTCGTCGGCGAAGTCGTCGGCGATTCGGGCATAGGCATAGATCGCCTGCACCGCCGGCCGCACTCTGGAAGGGAGCAACCACGATGCGACCGGGAAATTCTCGTAATGTTGGCGCACCAAGGCGGCGCAAACCGCCTGCGCCTGCCGGAGGGTGTGGGCGCCGGGCGGCGCCGTCTCCGGAGGAGCGGTCTCGATCCTCTCACGGGCCGGGAGCATAGGAGCGATGATACTACCATCGCTCCTCCGGCCTCCCGGCAGACGGGGCATCTGTTGTATAGTCTTTGAACCCCAAGGTTTGAGGTGATCGCAATGTCGATTGAGCGGAAGATCTTCATCAACGGTACATGGCGCGCCACCGGGCGGACGATGCCGGTCAACAGCCCCTTCGACGGCCACGAGGTGGCGAAGGTCCACCTCGGCGGGGAGCCGGAGATGGAGGAGGCGACCGTGGCGGCCCTGCGCGCCTTCAAGGAAATGAGCGCTCTGTCGCGCGGCCAGCGCGCGGAGATCCTGCGCAAGGTGGCGGAGGGGGTGGCACGGCGGCGCGACGAGATCGCGGCGACCATGACCGACGAGATGGGCAAGCCGATCCAGTACGCCCGCGCCGAGGTGGCGCGCTGCATCACCACCTTCACGCTCGCTTCCGAGGAGGCCAGGCGCTGGGTCGGCGAGGAGGTGGCGATCGACGTCGAGCCGCATACCGTCGGTTACCACGCCATGACCGTTATGGTGCCGATCGGTCCGATCGCCGCCATCTCGCCGTTCAACTTCCCCCTGAACCTGGTGGCCCACAAGCTGGCCCCCTGTCTCGCCGTCGGCAGCAGCATGGTCCTCAAACCGGCGCGCCAGACGCCGCTGGAAGCCCTGACGCTCGCCGAGATCGTCCACGAGGCCGGAGCGCCTCCCGGGGCCTTCAACGTCGTCAACTGCGAGCCGGCCGTGGGCGAGCGGCTGGCCACGGACGATCGTTTCCCCTTCCTGACCTTCACCGGCAGCGTCGGCGTCGGCTGGCGGCTCAAGCAGAAGGCCTGGAAGAAACGGGTGACCCTCGAGCTGGGCGGCAACGCCGCCTGCATCGTGCACTCCGACGCCGACCTCGACTTCGCCGTGCAAAAGGCCCTGGCCGGAGGCTTCGGGCAGGCGGGCCAGTCGTGCATCTCGGTGCAGCGGATCCTGGTGCACGAGCCGATCTATGCGGCCTTCGAGAAGAAGTTTCTTGACGGCGTCGCCAAGCTGAAGGTCGGAGATCCGCGCGATCCGTCGACGGTGGTCGGCCCGGTCATCGATGCCGGCAACGCCGACCGCATCCTTTCCTGGGTCGCCGAAGCCAAGAGCGCGGGCGCCAGGATCCTCGCCGGCGGCACCAAGCAGGGAAACGTCGTCCAACCGACGGTGATCGGCGATGCGGCGCACAGCCTGAAGGTCTCCTGCCAGGAGGTCTTCGGGCCGGTCGTGACCCTCGGCCGGTATCGCGAATTCGAGGCAGCCGTCCGGATCGCCGACGATTCGAGTTTCGGGCTGCAGGCCGGGATCTTCACCCATGACATCCGCCTCATCCGTCATGCGGTCCGCAATCTCAACGTCGGCGGCATCATGGTGAACGACGTGCCGACCATGCGCGTCGATGCCATGCCCTACGGCGGCACCCGTGACTCGGGCATCGGCCGCGAGGGCCCAAAGTACGCCATGCACGAGATGTCGGAGCCGCGCCTCGTCGTCTTCAACCTCGAACGCTAGAGGACTGTACGAGGACTCGCCCGGGCTCCAGAAGGCGGGCCGGGCGCTCCCGGCCGCGCCGCAGGCTCCTTTTCCAGGAACCGAGACCCACACCGGCCGGTACAATCATTCAGGATCGGCGGAGGGTGGATGGCCAGCGATCCCACCGACGTCGACCTGATCCTTGAGGTTCTGGCGGGACGGGTCGATCGTTTCGAAGTCCTGGTCCGCCGGTACCAGCGCCTGGTGGGCGCCGCGGCCCTGCGCATGGGAACTCCGCGGCAGGAGGTCGACGACGTGGCGAGCGAGGTCTTCTACAAGGTCTACCGCAGCCTGAAGCGCTATGAGCCGACCCACGCCTTTTCGACGTGGATCTACCGCATCACCATCAACGCCGCCCTCGACCGGAAGCGCAGCCGGCGTCATGACGCCCTGGCGTCCGAGATCCCGGCCGGCCTCCCCGACTCCCAGCCTTCGCCCCTCCAGACGGCCGAGGAGAAGGATCGCGCCGGACGTCTGCAAAAAGCCCTGCTGCGAATCCCCGGACATTACCGCGCCCCGCTCGTGCTCGCCCACATCGAGGGTCTTCCGATTGAGGAGGTGGCCCGGGTGCTCGACCTCCCCGAGGGGACGGTCAAGTCGCGCCTGTTCCGGGCCCGCGCCATGCTCAAAGAGATCATCCACCGGCATTATCCCGACTTGGCGCCGAGCCGGACCCTGGAGGGAGCCTCGTGACCATGAACGAACCGCGGTTGCCGACCGGAGAGGATCAGGGCGACGCCTGGGTCGACGCCGTGCTCGAGCCGTTGCGTCGGGCGGAGGTTCGCTGCGACGTGGCGCCCGCGGTCATGGCGCGCCTGGCGGCCAGCCGCTGGCCGGCGCCATCGATCATCCGCCGGCCCCGTCTGATCTGGGCCTCCTGTGGTGTCGCCGCCGCCGTGGCGCTCGCCTTCCTGGCGCTGCCGCTGGTCGGCCTGGCGCGTCAGGACGGGCTCGGCATGCAGCAGGCCAGGGGCATCGTCAATGCTTCGGGTCATCTCGCCAGACCTCTGGAAGGGCAGCTCCGGATGCTCGCCGACGCGGCCCGCGCCGCGGCGCTGCCGCTGCTACGGGCGATGGTGACTCTGCTCGATGCCGCCGCCCCGATCTTCAAGAGCGCCGGGGCGATCGCGGCGCTGACCGGCGCCTTGTCGATCCTGATAAGCCTTTACGTCTTCACCCACGCCCGCGGCACCGCGCCACCTGCCGGAGCCCGGGGTGGTTATCTTCCCTACGGAGGAATGCGATGAGGTCACGTCTGTTCCGGGCGCTCGCCGCCGCGGCGCTGTTCTGCCTGGTCGCCAGCCCGCCGGCGGCGGCCGGGACCCACCATGCCACCTTGAAGATCGAGACCGACACCAAGGAAGGCGACGTCACGATCTGGGACCAGGTCAATGTCGGGCCTGGCGAGACCCACGATGGGGACATCGTCGCTGTCTTCAGCGACGTACGCATCGAGGGGACCGTCACTGGGGATGTGATCGTGGTCCTGGGCGATCTCGACCTGAGCGGCACCGTCGAGGGTGATGTCGAGTCGATCCTCACTCATCCGCGGATCACTGAAAGCGCCCGGATCAGAGGCGAGATGGTGAATGTCGGTTGGCCAATCGATGGGCATGTCACCACCGCCCAGGTCGGAGGGGACAGGGTCGACATAAGCGCTATCAGATTCATCCCGTTCGCCGGCAAGGGCGGCGGCCTCTGGGGCCTTCTGAGGCTGTGGGTCATCATCAAGCTGATGAAGCTGGCGGCCTTGTTCCTGATCATGCTCCTGCTCGCCGCCCTCATCCCCCGTCGCCTGGCCAACATCGCCGCCGCACTGCCGCAGCGCTGGGGCCATGCCTTGCTGGCCGGGCTCCTGGCCTGTGTCGGCACCGTCATCGCCTCGATCCTGCTGGCGATCACCATCATCGGCATCCCGCTCGCCGTGGCCCTGGCCGCCGCCGTCCTGGTGGTCAAGTGGGTCGGCTTGGCATCGGTGTTGCTGCTCATGGGCCACACGGCCGGCCGGAACCTCTTCGGCCGCGATCTGCCCCACGTCCCCTCAGTCCTGGGAGGCTTCTTGGCCTACGCCATCATCTGCCTGGTGCCGATCTTCGGGTTTCTCTTCAGCCTCGCCCTCGACATCCTGGCCGTCGGCCTCACCATCGTCACCCGCTTCGGATCGGAGCTGCCGCCGCGCTTCAGCGCCGCAGTCGCCGGCAGGCCGGCGTCCCCTGCCGGCGGAATGCCCCCGGCGCCCGGGGTTTCCCCAGGCGGCGCGCCGGCCTAGAAAGAGGCTCCCGCCGTCAGAATTCGGTGGTCAGACTGAAAACCGGCAGGAAGGGGCTCTGGGCGCGGGAGATTCGGTAAAAGGTCTGAACGTTCTCATCATAGGCGAGCTCTATGCTGCGAACGTTGCGACGGTTGGTGACGTTCAAGAGGTCGATCGCGACGCGCAGGCGGCCCCAGGAGACCGGGACCGAGCGGGTGAACCGTAGATCGAGCCGGCTGTAACTCGGCAGCCGGGCACCGTTCAGCTCCCCGAGAATCGCGCCGACCTGCGCTCCACTCACCCACGGCTCCTCCGCCGTGTACGGCAGGCCGCTGGCGTAGCGCAGCGTTCCGGACAGGTCCCAACCCCTCCCCAGGTCATGCCCCGCATTGAGACTGAGGCTGTACCGCTGGTCGGTGTTGGAGGCGAACCAGTGACCCTCCTTCTCCTGCCGGGCCACCATGGTGGATGCATCGAGGCGGATTCGCCAGGCTTTGCCGGCGGCGTTTTCCAAACTCAGATCGAGACCGCTGATCCGGCCGCGGTCGAAGCGGGCCAGGACCTCCGGCAGATCGGAGTACAGATTGATCAGCTCGGCGATCGGATCCGTAACATCCTTCCGGTAGGCCTCGATCAGGATCCGGGGTCCGTGTTCCCACGACTGCTCGAGCCCGATGATGAAATGATCCGCTCGCTGGCGGGTCAGGGCCTCGCCTCCGGCCGCCAGGAAGCTCTGCTGGGGTCTGGGGAATTGGACGAAGCGCCCCGCGGAGGCCCGAAGCACGAGGTGATCGCCCGGGTGCAGCTCGAGACCCAGACGCGGGCTCAAGGCCGATCCCCCCGTGCCCGAGAATCGATCCATCCGGGCACCAAGCCGCAGGGCCAGCCTTCCGGCCGGCCGCCAGAGATCTTCGAGGAAGTATCCGGTCGTGGTGGTCG
>JBGPLZ010000094.1:0-14036 GCA_041486695.1 Acidobacteriota bacterium
AAGCCGCTCGGGAAGACCTCGCCGGCGTGCGAGATGAACAGGAAGCCGTTGCCGGCGTTCACCCCCTGGGGCGCGAGCCCGATGCTGTGTCCCGGCCCCTCGGTGCGCATCAGCTGCGACGGCAGCGATCCTGGATGCGCCGGGCGCAGCCCCTCGCGTTGCTCGCGCTGCGCGACGTAGCGCCGGTAGTGCGGCGCCTCGGTGATCTTGACCAGGAAGCGGGCTCCCTTCTGCGCGCGATACAGGACCCCGAATAGCTCCTCGCACTGTGCCGCCGTGAGACCTTGAAGCCCCGTCCCGCGTCCCATAGGAACCAGGAAGAAGACCTCCCAGAAAACCACGTCGAGGCTCTTGACCAGACCGACCATCTCTTCGAGGTGGGGCGCCGACTCGGCGCAGAGGGTGGTGTTGATCTGCAGCGGCAGGCCGTGCCGGTGCGCCCACGCGATCGCCTGCATCGTCCTGTCATAGGCGCCGGGCACGCCGCGGAACGCATCGTGCAGGTCGGCCCGCGGGAAGTCGAGGCTGAGCGCCATCTGGCTCAGGCCGGCCTCCTTGAGCTTCACGACGACATCCTCGGTCAGCAGGCCGGTCGCCGCCGGGATCGTCGCCATCCGCATGCCGAGGTCGGAGCCGAAACGGATCAGGTGATACAGGTCGGACCGCATGAGCGGGTCGCCGCCGCTCAGGATGAAGATCGGCGTCCCCATCTCGGCCGCCTGCTTCAGGACGCCTTCCGCCTCATCCGTGGTCAGCTCGCGCGGGTCGCGCAGCGGCTGGGCCGAGGCCCGGCAATGGTGGCAGGCGAGGTCGCACGCCTGCGTGGTCTCCCAGATGATCAGGAATGGGGTGCTGTTGTAGTCGACCCGCGGAATCTGCATGCAACCCCCTTCGATGCTCTGGGCGGACCGCGAGTCCGCGCCGGTTTCAACGGGCAATTATAGCAACCCTTGTGCCAGAAAGGGGGACTGTGACCCTCCGCCGGCCGGCGGAACGGTTCTTGCAATAATTCGCGGCGGTGCCGAAACCGATCTCGAGGGGGCCGCCGTGAAAACCTGGATCCATCGTTTGGGCTCGATGAAGATCGCCATCGTGCTCCTCGTCGTCATCCTCACGACCATGGCGGCGGGGACGATCGTCGAGTCGCGCTCCGGCTCGGAGGCCGCGGGAAGGATCGTCTACGACGCTGCGTGGTTTCACCTCCTCCTGGGCCTGTTCGCCCTGAACATATTCTTTTCCCTCATCGATCTCTTTCCGTGGGGTCGCCCGCGGATCGGATTCGTCCTGACCCACGGCTCGATGCTCGTCATTCTGACCGGGGCCCTGGTCACGCTCCTCTTCAAGGTGGAAGGGCAGCTGGTGCTCTGGGAGGGCGAGGAGAGCGCCGTCGTCTCCGAATCCTCCCGCACCGGCGGCCCCGCGCAGCCGCGCAGCTTCACCCTGCCGTTCTCGGTCCGTCTCGATGCCTTCGAGATCGACAGGTACCCCGGCACGATGCGGCCGGCGATGTTTCGCAGCCGCGTCACGGTCCGCGCCGGCGGCGCCACCCCGTCATTCCCGGCGGTCATCGAGATGAACCGGGAGCTGTCGTACGGCGGCTACACCCTGTTCCAGAGCGGCTATCAGCAGGGGAAGGGCCGTGATCAGACGGTGCTCCTCGTAGCGCGCGATCCCGGCCAGGGGATCGTCTTCGCCGGCTACGCCCTCCTGATGGGAGGGATGTTGACGGTGCTCGGCACCCGCATCGCCCAACGGCGCGCCGGCGCAGTGAATGCGCGGGCGGGAAAGCCGATCGAGGCGCGCCGCGCGGCGGCGCTCATCGCCGGCCTGGCGATGCTCCAGGGGGTTCTCGCCGTGCCCGCCCATGCCGCGAGCCTGCCCGACGAGGTGACGGTCGCGGCGCTGCGCCGGCTTCCCGTGCAGCACGACGGCCGCGTGATGCCTCTCGACACCCTGGCTCGCGAAGCGACCTCGAAGGTGACCGGGCGCTCCCTCTGGCGGGGGATCGATCCGACCGCCCTGGTTCTCGGCTGGACCTTCGACCCGAACGGCTGGGCCGCGCAGCCGATCCTGCCCATCGCCACCGATCTCGCCGCGGCCATCGGGCTGCGCCCGGCGGCCGGCCGGGTCGCTTTCCTCGACCTGTCACGTAACGAAAGGCTGATGGGGCTGCTGCAGCAAGCCGACGAGGCGGCCGAGCAGGAGCAGCCGGTCCAGGGGCTCATGCGCGAGGCGCAGAA
Organism: Acidobacteriota bacterium; assembly: GCA_041486695.1. Classification (GTDB taxonomy): domain Bacteria; phylum Acidobacteriota; class Polarisedimenticolia; order Gp22-AA2; family Gp22-AA2; genus JBGPLZ01. The sequence goes on from JBGPLZ010000094.1 coordinate 2,241, forward strand.
GCTGGGGGAGCGCCTCGACATGATGCGCGGCTTCCTGCAGGGAACGATCCTGACGGTCCTGCCGCAGGGCCCCGACCCCGTCGCCGCCTGGGCGGCGCCACCCGGCCTGCACGATCGCCGCGATCTCATGGCGGTTCTCGAGGCGGCGCCGGCAGCGGCGTTCACCACGCCGGTTGCGATCGACAGGGAGATTCTCTATAACCGGGTCCGCCCATCGCGCCTCGCCTGGTGGATCCTCCTCGCCTCGACGGCCGCCGCCATCCCGGCCCTGACCGTGAAGAGGCGGGGGCTCGATTGGCTCGCCGTGGCGGGCCTCGCGGCGGGGTTCGGAGTGATGACCTGGGGGCTGGCGATGCGCTGGCAGGTCGCGGGGCGGATCCCCGCCTCGAACATGTACGAGTCGCTCCTGTTCCTGGGCTGGGGCGTCTGCCTCTTCGCCCTCCTCGCGCTCGTCGTTCTGCGCAACCGGCTGGTGATCCTCAACGCGACGGCGATGGCGGCGCTGACCATGGCGCTCGCCGACCTGCTGCCGCTCGATCCATTCATCCATCCGATGCCTCCGGTCCTGTCCGGCACCCCGTGGCTCGCGATCCACGTGCCGATCATCATGCTGAGCTATTCGGTCCTGGCGCTGGGTGTGCTGGTGGCGCACCTGCAGATCGGCTTCACGATCTTCGCCCCCGCCCGCCGGGAGCTCGCCTTCCGCATGAACGATCTCCTCTACTGGTACCTGCACGTCGGCTCGATTCTGCTGATCGCCGGCATCCTTACCGGATCCATCTGGGCCGCCTCGTCATGGGGGAGGTACTGGGGCTGGGACCCGAAGGAGGTCTGGTCGCTGGTCGCCTTCCTGGCCTATCTGGCGATCCTGCACGGGCGATTCGATCGTCTGATCGGCCCGTTCGGCGTCGCCGCCCTGAGCATCGTCGCCTTCTGGACGATCCTGATGACCTACATCGGCGTCAACTACGTCCTGGCCTCGGGACTGCACTCCTACGGGTTCGGAGGCTCCGGGGTCGTCCGCTGGCTGGCGATCGTCGGTTCGGCCGAGCTGCTCTTCCTGATGGTCGGCTACTTATCGTTCACGTCGTGGGAGAGGCGCGCCCGGCCGCAGGCGAGTTCGCGCGCTTGAGAGGAATGCCAGCCGCACGCGCAAAAATTGCACTGGGAATTTACTTGCTGGTCCTGGGCGCAAAATTAGGAGGGGTGCCGTGGCGACCGAGAGCGTTGAGTCGACCTTGAAAGCCCACCCATTCCTGGCCGGCCTGGAGGCGAGGCACCTGGCGCTCCTCGCCTCCTGCGCGACCGATCGGATCTTCGCCACGGGCGATTTTCTCTGCCGCGTCGGGACGCCGGCCGAGAGCTTCTTTCTGGTGCGCGAGGGGCGAGCCTCGCTCGAGGTTCACGTCCCTCAGCAGCCGGGGCTGAGGCTCGAGACGATCCACCCCGGCGAGGTCCTGGGCTGGTCGTGGCTCCTCCCGCCCTACCGCTGGCATCTGGATGGCCGCGCCCTGGAGCCGGTGCGCGCGCTCGAGATCGACGGGCGGGTCGTGCGGCGTGCGTGCGAGCGGGACCACGAGTTCGGCTACCAGATGCTGAAGCGCTTCGCGCAACTCCTCGGCCACCGGCTGCAGTCAGCCCGCGTGCGGCTGGGGGCCCATGTGACATAACCTCTTTTCTCTGCTCTCGCCGGCCGCGTATTTCACTTTCGTCACGGGTCCTTTCCATCCTGTCCGCTTGATCCAACTCTAATCGGAACTTAGCTTTGGGCCCTTGGAGCGCGGAGCGTGGGTCTGCCCGCGAGAGGAGTGCTGCCTGGGGGGGCCGCCGATGACGAGATCGAGAATCTTCCTGACCGTCGTATCGCTGTTGGGAGCCTGCCTGCCGGTGCAGGCGCAGACAAGCGGGTCGTCCGGATCCTCGCCGGGCGGCGAGGAGATCCTTTTTCAGGAGCTGCCGTCCGTCTTCGGCGCGTCGAAGTACGAGCAGAAGCCGAGCGAGGCGCCCGCCTCGGTGAGCATCATCACCGCGGACGAGATCGAGAAGTACGGCTACCGCACCCTGGCCGACATCCTGCGCAGCGTGCGCGGCTTCTACGCCACCAACGACCGTAACTACACCTACCTCGGGGCGCGCGGCTACGACCGGCCCGGTGACTACAACTCGCGCGAGCTTCTCTTGATCGACGGTCACCGCGTGAACGATGACATCTACGACTCGGCTCTGTTCGGCACCGAGTCGCTCGTCGACGTCGGGATGATCGATCGGGTGGAGGTGATCCGCGGGCCGAGCTCGTCGCTCTACGGCACCAGCGCCGTGCTGGCGGTGATCAACATCATCACCCGATCGGGGCGCAGCTTGAAGGGAACGGAGATCGCCGCCGACGCGGCCAGCTACGGCACCGGGAAGGGGCGGGTCTCGTACGGCAACAAGTTCGCGAACGGCGCGGAGCTGTTCGCGACCGGCTCCTACTACAACAGCGCCGGCCAGACGCTCTTCTTCCCCGGCTTCAACGACCCCTCCACCAACAACGGCATCAGCACGCACAGCGACAACGACGGCGCGAGGGCCGGCTTCGCGAAGCTCACCTTCGGCAACTGGGCGCTCGAGAGCGGTTACAACACGCGCACCAAGAGGATTCCCACCGGCGCGTTCGGCATCGATTTCAACAATCCCATCTCCCGCACCACCGATGCGCGGGGATACCTCAGCCTCAGATACGATGGCGAGGTCTCCCCGCAGTCCCGCGTTGCCGGTGAGGTGGCGTATGACTACTACCACTACTATGGGAACTATGCCTATACGGATCCCGTGCTCGGGCTCGACGTGCTCAAAGACTGGGCCTACGGACGGTGGTGGAGCGCCAATGGGCAGTACATCCACACGAGCCGCGATCGTCATAAGACGATCCTCGGGGTCGACTATCGTTATAACGCGCAGCAGGATCAGGGAACCTACGACACCACGCCTTATCTACTGACGCTCGACGACCATCGACATTCGGCGATTTATGCCTTCTTCGCCCAGGACGAATACCGCGTCTCCAAGCGGTTCATGATCAATGGCGGCGTCCGCTACGACCACTACGAAACGTTCGGCGGCACGACCAACCCGCGTGTGGCGTTCATCGTAAACCCCGGCGCCGGGGCCACCTTGAAGGCGATCTACGGCCGGGCCTTCCGCGCCCCGAACTATTACGAGCTCTTCTACCAGGATAACTTTACTCAAGAGGCGAACCCGAATCTGCAGGCGGAGAAGATCGACACTTACGAGCTGACCTGGGAGCAGAGCCTCGGACATGGCCTGCGCTCTGTCGTCTCGGTCTATCGCTATGACATCAACGGTCTGATCAGCCAGGCGGTCGACCCAAACACCGGTTTCTTCTTCTTCGATAACCTGGAGCGGGTGCGTGCCGAGGGCGCTGAGGCCGAGCTCGAGGGGCGGCTCGCGGCGCGCCTCGACGGGCGGATCAGCTATGCCTACCAGGATGCGTACGATGTGACGACCGGCGCGCTCCTGACCAACTCGCCCCGCCACCTGGCGAAGCTCAACCTGAGCGCTGCCCTGGTGCGCGATCGCTTCTGGGCCAGCCTCGAAACCCAGTACATGAGCCGCCGCCAGACGCTGCAGGGCCCGGCCGCCGGCGCCGTCGGTCTGACCAACCTCGTGTTCCTTGGCCGGTTCGGGAAGAGCGGCCTGTCGATCACGGCGGGCGCCTACAACCTGTTCGACAAACAGTACGCGGACCCGGGTGGCGATGAACATGTGACCGCGGGGGTTCTGGTCATCCCACAGGACGGGAGAAATTATCGCTTCCAGATCAAGTTCCAGTTCTGAGACAAACGATGCCTTCGGCCCTGAACCGCGCTCTCCTCGGGGGCTCGCTGTTGGCGGCCCTGACGGTCGCTGCCGGCGTGGCCGGCGCCGCGCCGGCCAAGCGAGAGGTGCGGGTCTTCGTCCTGGTGAGCCAGGACGCGCCGCCGTTTCAGTCGGCCATCGCGGGCCTCAAGCGCGCCCTGGAGACGCCCGAGATGAAGCCGGAGATCGAGGTGATCCAGTTGCGCGGCGAAGCGGCGCAGGCGGCGACGGCGGTCCAGCAGGCGCGGCAGGGAAAGGCCCAGGTCATCCTGACGCTCGGCTCGCTCGCCACCCAGGCGGCGGTGCGCGAGGTGCGGGAGATTCCGATCGTGGCCGGGCTGATTCTGAATGCCGACGACCTCGGGAAGGCGCCGAACGCCACGGCCGTGATCCTGGAGTTCCCCGTGGAGACGGAGTTTCGCTGGCTGCAGCGGCTGCTGCCCGGCGAGAAGAACATCGCGGTGCTCTATAACCCGGCCGAGAACCAGGGCCGGGTCGATGCCGCCGGCAAGGTGGCGAAGGGGCTGGGGCTGGTGCTGAACGCCCGCAAGCTGGAGTCGCCCAAGGAGCTCCCGGACGCTCTCGAGGCGCTGACCAACCATGCCGACGTCCTCTGGGGCCTCGCCGATCAGGTGGTTCTCACCCCCCAGACCGCGCAACCGATCCTGCTCTTCTCGATGCGCAACCGGATCCCGTTCGTCGGGCTGTCCCAGAACTGGGTCAAGGCGGGCGCCCTCTACGCCCTCGACCGCGATTACCAGGACATCGGAGCGCAGTGCGGCGAGCTGGCGGTCAAGATTCTGCAGGGGACACCGGCGGCGGCGCTTCTGCCCGTGTCCCCGCGCAAAGTGGTCTATTCGATCAATCTCCGGACGGCACGGCACATGAAGCTGGACATCCCCTCGGGCGTTCTGCGGGACGCTCAGGCAGTCATCGAATAGGGCGGCGCGATGCGGGCACCCAAGAAGTTCGGGCTGTCGACCAAGTTCAACCTCCTGATCCTCGGGGCGGTCCTGATCACCACCCTCGGCACCGGCGCCCTGACGATGAAGAACGAGAGCGCCGCGAACTTCGAGACGCTGCTGCGTGACGGGGCCGCGCTGGCCGACATGATGTCCCAGAGCAGCGAGTACGCCCTCTACACCGAAAACCAGGAAGCGCTGCAGCAGATCGCCCAGGTGCTGCGGGCCTACCCGGCGGTCGCCTATGTGCGCTTCGTCGACCACGCCGGCAAGAGCCTCCTGGAGCGCGCTTTCCTGGACGGCCTGACCGTCCCGGCGATGGTGCGTCACGAGCGGCAGGTCGTCGGCACGGTGGCGACCTATGACGAGAACACCGCCGCCGGTGACGGCCGGCAGTATATCGACCTCCTGGTGCCGGTCCGCGGCGGGCCGGGCGCGGCGGAGTCGATGCTCCTCGGCACCGCGGCGCCGCCGCGCCGGGAGACCATCGGCTACGTGCAGATCGGGCTCAGCCAGGAAGGTCTCCGGGCCCGGCTGAAGAGCTTCCTGATGCACGCCAGCCTCTCTGCCCTGGTCTGCGCGCTCCTGGGCGTGGGCGCCACGCTCCTTCTCACCCGGAAGATCACCGCGCCGATCCACGCGCTGGTCGAGGTGACCAGGGCGGTGGCGGCCGGCAAGCTCGACCACAGCATCACGGTGCGCACCCGGGACGAGATCCAGGACCTGGCGACCTCGTTCGACGCCATGCTGCGTCGTTTGCGGGAATACCGCGAGGAGGTGCAGAGCTATCAGCGGGGCCTCGAGGAGAAGGTCGAGGAACGGACCCGCGACCTCGAGAAGGCCACCACGCGGGCGATCGACCTGGCCCGCCAGGCGGAGCAGGCGAACCGCGCCAAGTCCCAGTTCCTGGCCAACATGAGCCACGAGATCCGCACTCCGATGAATGGCGTCATCGGCATGATCGAGCTTCTCAAGGACACCGAGCTGGCCCCCAAGCAGCGTCGCTTCGCCGACACCGTGCACACCTCCGCGGAGTCGCTGCTGAACGTCATCAACGACATCCTCGACTTCTCGAAGATCGAGGCGGGCCGGCTGGAGCTCGAGTCGATGGATTTCGATCTGCGCCAGACCGCGGAGGATGTCTGCGAGCTCCTCGCCGAAAAGGCCCAGAGCAAGGGTCTCGAGCTCGCCTGCGTCATCGATGATGCGGTGGTCACGCAGGTGCACGGCGATCCGGGGCGGCTGCGCCAGATCCTGATCAACCTGATCGGCAACGCCATCAAGTTCACCGAACGTGGCGAGGTGGTGGCGCGGATCACGGCGGAGACCCCGGACCCCCAGGGCGGCCGGCTGCGCTTCGAGGTCAAAGATACCGGCATCGGCATCGATCCGGAGGCCCGGGCCCGGATCTTCCACGCCTTCACCCAGGCCGACGGCTCGACGACGAGGCGCTACGGCGGGACCGGTCTCGGTCTGGCGATCTGCAAACAGCTCGCCGAGATGATGGGCGGCGCCGTCGGTGTGGAGAGCGAGCCGGGGCGCGGGTCGACCTTCTGGTTTACCGCCAGACTCGGCCGGGCGGAGGCCACCCCGCCGGGCCCGCCGGGCCGGTCGAAGGGCCTGCAGGGGCTCAGGGTGATGATCGTCGACGACAACGCCACGAACCGCGAGCTGCTGCAACACCAGGTGACCTCCTGGGGGATGACGAACGGCTGCGCCGAGAGCGGCGCCCAGGCGCTCACCATGCTGCGTTCCGCCGCCGGGGAGGGCCGGCCGTATGACCTGGCGATCCTCGACATGATGATGCCCGGCATGGACGGCATGCAGCTCGCCAGGACGATCAAAGCCGATCGGACGATCGCCTCCCTGCGGCTGGTGATCCTCACCTCGATGGGCCTGCGGGGGGACGCCGCCGAGGCCCGGCGGGCGAAGATCGAGGCGTATCTCAGCAAGCCGGTGCGTCAGTCCGAGCTGTACAACTGTCTCGCGACCCTCATGGGCCGCGCCCCGAACAAGGAGGGGCTCGTGACCCGCCACAGCCTGTCGGAAGCCAGGCCGAGCCTCAAAGGGCACATCCTTCTCGCCGAGGACAACGCCGTGAACCAGGAAGTCGTCCGGGCGATGCTCGAGTCGATCGGCTGCCAGGTGACCATCACGGCCGATGGAGAGGCGGTCCTCGAGGCGCTCGCCCGCAACACCTACGACCTGGTCTTGATGGACTGCCAGATGCCGAAGAAAGATGGCTTCGAGGCAACGGCCGAGCTGCGTCGTCGCGAGCAAGCGACGCCGGGCGGCGCCCGGATTCCGGTCGTCGCCCTGACCGCGAACGCCATGGAAGGGGATCGCGAGCGCTGCCTCGAGGCCGGCATGGACGACTACCTCAGCAAACCCCTGCGCCAGGATGCGCTGGTGGCGGTCCTCGCCCGCTGGCTGCCCCGCGCCTCCAGCGGGCGCGCCGCGGCCGCCGCCGCGTCGGGCAACGGGCATGGCGATGGCGCGGCGCTGCGCGCCGCCTCGATCGACCCGGCCGCTCTCGAGTCGCTGCGGGCCCTGCAGCGCGAGGGTCAGCCCAACGTCGTCGACAAGGTGGTCGGACTCTTCCTGCAGGGGAGCCCGGACGCCATCCGTCAGATCGGCGAGGCGCTCGAGCGCGGTGACGCGTCGACCATCGGCGACCTGGCGCACGGCCTGAAATCGAGCAGCGCCTTCGTCGGGGCGACCCGGCTGTCGGCGCTCTGCAAAGAGCTGGAGCAGATCGGGCGCGCGGGCCGCCTCGAGGCGGCGGCGGCGCGCGTGGCCGATCTCCGGGATGAATACGCCAGGGTCGAGCAGGCCCTCACGGCGAAGAGCGCGGGGGGCGCAGCATGACCGAGACCGGCCAGGGTCCTTTGGGACCGCCGATCCTGGTGGCGGACGATGATCCGAACAGCCGCTTTCTCCTGAGGCAGATGCTGGAGCTCGCCGACTTCCGGGTGGTGGAGGCCAAGGATGGCAAGGAGGCCGTGACCCTGTTCGCCGAGCAGAAGCCGCATCTCGTCCTGCTCGACGTCATGATGCCGGGGATGAACGGTTACGAAGTCTGCTCCGTCCTGCGCCGGCTGCCGGGCGGAGAGATCACGCCCGTCCTGATCCTCACCGGTCTCGACGACCTCGAGTCGATCAAGAAGGCCTACGAGGCGGGCGCCACCGATTTCGCCACCAAACCGGTCAACCTCCTCGTGCTGACCCACCGCATCCGCTACATGCTGCGGGCCCGGCGCACCCTGGAGGAGCTGAAGGAAAGCGAAAGCCGTCTGGCGAGCGCGCAGCGGATCGCCCGCATCGGGAACTGGCAGCGGCATCTGGTCACGGGGCAGTTGCGCTGGTCGGACGAGATCTACCGCCTGTTCGGAGTGACGCGGGAGGAGTTCGAGCCGACCCAGGCTCGATTCCTCGAGCGGATTCACCCCGACGACCGCGACGCGGTCGATCGCGCCACGGCCGAGGCGGTGGCCCGGGTGAAGCCCTACAGCCTCGATCTGCGGATCCAGGTCCCGGACGGCACCGTCCGTTTCGTGCACGAGGAGGCGGTCGTCATCGATGATCAGGACGGCCGGCCCGAACGGCTGGAAGGAACGACCCAGGACATCACCGAGCGCAAGCAGGCCGAGGATCAGATCCGCTTCCTCGCGTACTACGACGGCCTGACCGAGCTGCCGAACCGGCTGCTGTTCATGGAGCGGCTGCAGCTCGCCCTCGCCAATGCCCAGCGCCAGGGTTACACCATGGCGATGCTGTTCATCGATCTCGACCGCTTCAAGCGGGTCAATGACACGTTCGGACACGGCGTGGGCGATCGCCTGCTGCAGGCGGTGGCGGGCCGGCTGCGCCGTTGCCTGCGCAGCAGCGACGCGATCGCCCGCGACAGCGACCCGACCGAGTCGAGCGACACGGTCGCGCGGCTGGGGGGCGACGAGTTCATCGTCTCGCTCAATGAGATCGGCCGCGGTGAGGACGCCGCCGTGGTGGCGCGCCGCATCCTGGAGGCGCTCAATGAACCGTTCCGCTTCGACGATCATGAGGTCGTCGTCAGCGGCAGCATCGGCATCAGCCTCTACCCGCACGACGGGACCGATGTGGAGGCGCTGCTGAAGAACGCCGATTCCGCCATGTACCACGTCAAGGAGGCCGGCCGGGGCGGGTACCAGTTCTACAACAAATCGATGAACGCCGCCGCGCTGCAGCGCCTGACCCTCGAGACCAACCTTCGCAAGGCGCTCGAGCGCGACGAGTTCCTCCTCTACTACCAGCCGCTGGTCGACGTGACGACCAACACCATCCTGGGCGCCGAGGCGCTCATCCGCTGGCAGCGGCCCGGCCAGGCGCTGGTGCCGCCCCTCGAGTTCATCCCGCTGGCGGAGGAGACCGGCTTGATCGTGCCGATGGGCGACTGGGTTCTGCGCCGGGCCTGTGCCCAGGGCCGCGCCTGGCGGGACGCCGGTCTCGGCTCGCTGCTGATGGCGGTCAACCTGTCGGCGCGCCAGTTCCGGCAGCACCAAAACTTGGTGCGAACGGTCGAGGAGGCGATCAAGAGCTCGGGGATCGAACCGAGCTGTCTGGAGCTCGAGATCACCGAGAGCCTCCTGATGCACAACGTCGAGAGCAACATCGCCGCCCTCAAGGAGCTCAAGGCGATGGGACTGCGGATCTCGATCGACGACTTCGGCACCGGGTACTCGTCGCTGTCGTACCTGACGCGCTTCCCGATCGACACCCTCAAGATCGATCAATCCTTCGTGCGCGACATCACCACCGACCCGACCGACGCCGCGATCACCGCCGCGGTCATCGCCATGGCCGCGAGCCTGAAGCTGTCGGTGATCGGCGAGGGAGTCGAGACCGAGGCCCAGATCGCCTACCTGCGCGAGCGCGGCTGCCACCTGGTCCAGGGGTACTACTTCAGCCGCCCGGTGCCGGCCGATCAATTCGAGACGATGCTGCGCGACCAGGCGGACGGGAAGAGGCGGACCGGGACTTCGGGTTAGCTCTCCGTGGGCGCCGTGAGCGTCCGGGCCTCGTCGCGCTCCGCCGCCTCGGCCTCCGCCGCGTCGCTCTGGCCGCGCGGGAACCTCCGCCCGAGCCACTCCTGGAACTGCTCCATCCAGACGTAGAAGACCGGGGTCACGTAGAGGGTCAGCATCTGCGAGAAGAGCAGTCCGCCGACCACCGCCAGACCGAGCGGCTGGCGCGACTCGGCGCCGGCGCCGAAGCCCACCGCGATCGGCAGCGTCCCCATCAGGGCCGCCATCGTGGTCATCATGATCGGACGGAACCGGACGATGCAGGCCTCGAAAATGGCCTCCTTGGCCGGCTTTTTCTCCTTGCGCTGCGCTTCGACGGCGAAGTCGATCATCATGATGCCGTTCTTCTTGACGATCCCCACCAGCATGATGATGCCGACATAGGCGTAGAGCGACAGCTCGTGCCTGGTGCAGACCAGCGTCAGAAGCGCCCCGACCCCGGCGAATGGCAAAGCCGAGAGGATGGTGATCGGGTGGATGAAGCTCTCGTACAGGATACCGAGCACCATGTAGATGACCAGGACCGCCATGATCAGCAAAAGGCCGAGGCCCTTCTCCGAGGCCTGGAACGCCTGGGCGGCCCCCTGGAAGGTCGCGGTGATGGTCGCCGGCAGGACCGTCGGCGCGACCTTCTCGATCGCCTTGACCGCATCCCCGAGCGCCGCTCCCGGCCTCAGATTGAACGACACAGTCACTGAAGTGATCTGGCCGGTGTGGTTGACGGTAAGCGGGCCGACCGACTTCTTCAGCTCGGCGACCGCGTTCAACGGAACGAGATCGCCCGATTTCGAGCGAACGTAGAGCAGCGACAAGTCGGACGGGTCGCTCTGGTGCTCGGGCAGAACCTGCATGATCACCTGGTACTCGTTGTTGGGAGCGTAGATCGTCGAGACCTGACGGGACCCATACGCGTCGTACAGCGCATCCTCGATCTGGGCCGCGGTGACGCCGAGCGCCGCAGCCCGATCGCGCAGGATCTCCACGGTGAGCTGCGGATTTGTCAGCTGCAGATCGGTCGTGACGTCGAGAAATCCCGGCAGGGTCCGCATCTTCGCCTCGAGCAGCGGCGCCGCCTTGAACAGCTCGTCGGTGTCGGGCCCCTGCAGGGTCACCTGATACTGGCTCTTGGTCAGTTGTCCGCCGATCTGGACCAGCTGCGGGATCTGCATGAAGGCCCGGATTCCCTGGACGGTCGCGAGCTTCGGCCGCAGGGCATCGAGGATCTCCTGTGCGCTGCGCTTCCGCTCGTTCCGGGGGGCAAGACGCAGGAACATGAAGCCACCGTTGCTGCCGGCCAGGCCGGGCCGGGCGCCGGCGCTGGCGATGAAGTGGTCGACGTCCGGCTCCTGCTGCACCACCTTCATGAGAGCCCGCTGGCGCTCGACCAAAGCGTCGAACGAAATCCCCTGCGCCGCCTCGGTCAGGGCGAAGATCTGCCCGGTATCCTCGGTCGGCATGAATCCCTTCGGGATGAAGAACGCTAGAACGATGGTTGCGGCTATCACGACGACCGACAGGATCGCCGTGGCCCAGGTGTTGCGCAGCGACCACCTCAGGCTCCGTTCATAGATCCCGAGCGACCCCTGGAACACCGACTCGGAGGCGAGATAGAGCCGGCCGTGGCTCTCGGAAACGGCCGGACGCAGGAAGCGGCTGCAGAGCATCGGCGTCAGCGTCAACGACACGAACCCGGAGACCAGGATCGCCGTGCCGATGGTCACCGCGAACTCGTGCAGCAGCCGTCCGTACAGACCGCCCATGAAAAGGATCGGGAGGAAAACAGCGGCGAGGGAGATGGTCATCGAGATGATCGTGAAGCCGATCTCGCGGGCGCCGCGCAGCGACGCCTGGAAGGGCGGCTCGCCCATCTCCATGTGCCGGACGATGTTCTCCAGCATGACGATGGCGTCGTCGAC
>JBGPLZ010000095.1:0-13010 GCA_041486695.1 Acidobacteriota bacterium
CCGACTGCAGGAAGCAATCCAAGGGCGGGAGCCGTCCGAAACACTAGGAGCCTGTCCGAGTCATAGCATGGGCCGCGCATATGGGGCTTGCGAGTCCCAGGCGAGGCGCGAGGAGGAAACGATGTTGGTCGCATCGTTGACGACGATCAACGAAGCATGGGGTCGCAATCCCCACGTGCCCAAAGGGTTCGTGGCGGCGCGGGGCCGTCCGCGTCGTTGCCGCTCCTCCGCGATGACTCGCATCGCGGTCGTCGCGGCGCCTCGCGGCCGACCCCGCGGTGCCACGAACGCGACCCATGCTATTACTCGGACAGGCTCCTAGTCCCCCGACTGCAGGCGGACGGTGACGTAGCGCGACAGAGGCTCGCCCCCGGTCCGGTTCGAGGGAGACAGAACGTAGAAGACGACGAGGCCGCCCTCCTTGACCTTGCGGATCTCGCGGCGATAATCGGCCACGCCCTTGATCGAAGCGCGGTTGACCTCGACGATCACGTCCCCCTCGTCGATCCCCTTCTCGTACGCCTCGGAGATCTTGGAGACTTCCGTCACCACGACCCCGGCCGTGTCGCGGGGAAGGCCGAGCTGTTGCAGCACCTGGGGCGACAAATCGTCGATCGCGAGGCCTAGCTTCTTCTCATTCGGCTCCACGCCCGGCTCTCCATGCTGGTCGCCGTCCTCCTGGTCACGGTAGGCCGGGAGGTTGGCGGTACGGTCGGCGAGCTTGGCACTGAGGGCCATCTCCTTGCCGCTTCGCAGCAGCGTCAGCTTGACGGTCACGCCGGGATCCATGGAGGAGATCAGCTTCACGACCTCTTTCTGGCTGTCAACCGGCTTGCCGTTCACCGCCACGATGATGTCGCCTTTCTTGACCCCGGCCTGTTCGGCCGGAAGGCCGGACTTCACCTCCTGCACCAGGGCTCCTTTGTCGCTCTTCAGCCCCCAGGCCTCCTGGAGGTCCGGCGGAATCTCGCCCAGCGAGATGCCGAGGTAGCCGCGCGACACCTTCCCCTTGGTGCGGAGCTGCTGGATGATGTCCCTGGCGGTATTGATCGGCACGGCGAAGCCGATCCCCTGGCCGACCGAGCTGATCGCCGTGTTGACGCCGATCACTTCTCCGGCGAGATTCACCAGCGGACCGCCCGAGTTGCCGAAATTGATGGCGGCGTCGGTCTGGATGAAACTGTCGAGCGAGAAATCCCGGGACAGGTTCGGAAGCGATCGCCCCTTGGCGCTCACCACCCCGACGGTCACGGTGTGCTCGTAGCTCAGGGGATTGCCGACGGCCACCACCCAGTCGCCCACCCGAAGCACGTCGGAATCGCCCAACGGCAACGACGGGAGCTTGGTGTCGACCTTGATCCGGATCAGCGCCAGATCGGTCCCCTGGTCGCTGCCGACCACCTCGGCAATGTAGTCGCGCTTGTCGCCGCTCAGGTTGACCTTGATCTTCGTGGCCCCCTCGACGACATGGTAGTTGGTGAGGATGAAGCCGTCATCGCTGATCAGGAAGCCCGACCCGCCGCTCTGCTCGAAGTGGGGCTCCTCCGGCTGCTCACGCCCGCGCCGACGGTCGGGGCCGAAGAAAAATTCGAACGGGTCGCCGCCCCCGCCCCCATTGCCATGGAAGCGCGGCGTGCGGCGGGGATCCTTCGGTTTGACCGTCTCGGTCGAGGTGATACTGACCACCGCCGGATTGACGCGCTCCGCGATGTCGGCAAAGGTGGCCGGAATGGTGGCCGGCGCCGCGGGCGCCGCCGCCATCTGCGCCCGGGCCGCTGCGTGCAGCGGTCGATCATCGGAGACCCCCGCCTGCGCGGCGCGTCCCGGGATCGTCAGGTTGAGACCGCCTGCCAGCGCCATGCCGAAGATGACCGACGCCATGGCGATCAGAGCCAGCGTGAACAGCTGACCGTGTTTCTTCTTCGCTTCCATTGAATCGCGCTCCTTCAGGAATCTCTCAGTATAGGTTCGCCCTGATCAGGCCGTCAAGGACGAGCGGACCGCCCGCAGCAGCCGATCGGGATCGACCGGCTTCTCGAGCACCTCGGACACGCCGAGCTGCGCCGCGCGCGCCCTCAGGTCGTCGCTCAGGAAGGCGCTGATCAGCAGCACCTTTGGCGCGGACGCGCCCTGCACCGCGCGCCGGCGCAGCACCGTTAGTAGATCAAGTCCGCTGAGAACGGGCATCTTCTGATCGAGGATCAGGAGATCGACATCCTCCAGCACTCCCTCATCCCGTCTGGCTTCGTCGACGTCGCCCAGGAGCCGGATCGGATGACCGAGCCGTCCCAGAAGGCGGCCGTACGATTTCAAGACCGCCGGATCGTCGTCGATGATCAGAATCGTCTTCCTCACGCTCCAGCTTTACAGCAAGACACGTGCCACGAGCCGCCGCCCGCCGGAGCGCTTCGGAAGCGGGTTTCCAGGGGCCGTCCCGGGGCTAGGAGCCTGTCCGAGGGGTGACTTCGCGTCGCGGCCCGCGTCAAAATGACGCCCGGGATTGGTCGCCGCCGTCGCCCTGGACCCCGCCCTTCGGGAGGTTACTCCTCTCCCGCGCCCGCTCCCTGGCCGTAGTCCCGGAGCTTGCGCTGCAAGGTGCGCAGACCGATGCCGAGGATCTCTGCGGCCCGGGTACGGTTGCCGCCCGTTTCCTCGAGGGTCCTCAGGATCGCTTCCCTTTCGATCTCCTCCATGGTCCGCGCCGGAGTGGCGGCGGCGGACGGTGGGGCGCCCGGCTGAGGCGAGCGGTACGATTCGGGAAGATCGTGGAGGCCGATCACGGTCGTGCCGGGTGCGGCCAGGACCACCAGGCTTTCGATCGCGTTGCGCAGCTCTCTCACGTTCCCCTCCCAGCGCGCCCGGCCGAACGCCTCGAGCACCTCCGGCGCGAGGCTGAGCTCGGGCCGGATGTTCTCGGCCTTGAACATGTCGAAGAAGCGCCACGTGAGGAGGGGGATGTCCTCCGGCCGCTCGCGCAGCGGCGGTATGGTGATGGTCACCACCTTGAGGCGGTAGTACAGGTCGGCGCGGAACGTGCCGGCCGCCACTTTCGCCTCGAGATCGGAGTTGGTCGCGGTCAGGATCCGCACGTCGACCTGGATCGTCTCGCTGCCGCCGACGCGCATGAACGAGCGCTCCTCGAGCACCCTGAGGATCTTGGCCTGCAGCGGCAGCGGCATCTCACCGATCTCGTCCAGGAAGAGGGTGCCGCGGTCGGCCAGCTCGAACTTGCCCGGCTTGCGCTGCACCGCGCCGGTGAAGGAACCGCGCTCATGACCAAACAGCTCGCTCTCCAGGATGTCGGCCGGTATGGCCGCGCAGTTGATCGGCAGGAAGCGGGCGTCCTTCCGGGGCGAGTTCTGGTGCAGGGCATTGGCGATCAACTCCTTGCCGGTGCCGCTCTCGCCGACGATCAGCACGCTGCTGCGGGTCGGCGCGACCAGGGTCAGCTGGTGCAGCACGTTCTGCATGCCCTTCGAAGCGCCGATGATCTGCCCGAAGCTGAACTTCTCCTCCAGGCGGGCCTTGAGGCGGACCACTTCCTGCGCCAGGCGCCGCTTCTCGACCCCGGCCGCGACCCGCTTCCGGAGCTCCACGAGATTGACCGGCTTTTGAAGATAATCGTCGGCCCCCTGCTTCATGGCGTCGACCGCCGACTCGACCGACCCGAAGCCGGTGATCATCAAGACGGCGACGCCGGGATCGATCGCCTTGACCTCCCGGAGGACGGTCAGGCCGTCCATCCCCGGCATCCGCAGATCGGTGATCAGCAGATCGGTCCCCTGATCGCGCAGGTGCGCCAGCCCCTCCGCTCCGGTGGCGAAGGAGACGACGGCGTAGCCGTCCTTGCGCAGCGCCATCTCGGTGCTGCGGCGGTTGCCGTCGTCGTCGTCGATGACGATGATCTGACCCCGCGGCTCAGCCACGAGCCCCTCCTTCTTCTCCGGGGTTCCCGGCATGCCCGCCTGCCGCCCCCGGGCCAGCGTCGATCAGGCGCCGGAGCTCCGCGGCGTCGACCACACGCACCCCGAGGGCCCGCGCCCGCTCGAGCTTCGATCCCGGATCGCTTCCGGCGATCAGGACGTCGGTTTTCTTCGAGATCGTGTCGGTGACCCGGGCCCCCTGCCGCCGCAGCCATCGACGGATCTCCTCCCGCGGGTGGTCTTCGATCGTCCCGGTGATGACGCAGCTCTTGTCGGTGAACGGGCCACGGCCGGTCGCCTCCGCCACTCCTCCCGTCATCCGGACGCCCGCCCGGCGCAGGGTTTCGATCAGACGGCGATTCTCCTCCTGCAGGAGGAACTGCCGGATCGACGCGGCCGCCCGCTCGCCGATCTCGTGCACCCGCATCAGATCCTCCGCCGAGGCCGCCAGGAGATCATCCATGGCGGGGAAGGTCTGCGCGAGGAGCTGAGCCGTCCGCTCGCCGATCAGCCGGATGCCGAGCCCGAAGATGACCCGCGAGAGATCGACCGTCTTGCTCCGTTCGATCTGCGCCAGGAGGTTGTCGGCCGACTTGCGCCCCATCCTCTCGAGATCCGCGAGCGGGCGGGCCTCGAAAGCATAAAGATCGGCGACCGACGTCACCTTCCCGCCGGCGATCAGCTGCTCGACGAGCGCCTCGCCCAGCCCCTCGATGTCCATCGCCTCGCGGCGGGCGAAGTGCAGGATCGACTCCTTCAGGCGGGCCGGGCAGGAGGCGTTGACGCAGCGCGTGATCGCCTCCCCCTCCGGGCGGACCACGGCGGCGCCGCAGGCGGGGCAATGCGACGGCATCCTGAACGGCACGGCGCCGGCCGGACGCTCGTCGGCGATCACCTTGACGATTTTCGGAATCACGTCCCCGCCCTTTTCGATCAGCACCCGATCGCCGACCCGCACATCCTTGCGGGCCACCTCATCCTCGTTGTGGAGGGTGCAGCGGGCGATGGTCGAGCCGGCGAGCCGCACCGGCTCCAGGATCGCGACCGGGGTCAGGGCGCCGGTGCGGCCGACCTGGACATCGATGCGCAGGACCGTCGTCGTGGCCTGGCGCGGAGGGAACTTGTAGGCGCAGGCCCATCGGGGCGCCCGCGCGGTGCTGCCGGCGACCTCCTGCAGGTCGATCGGATCGACCTTGATGACGCAGCCGTCGACTTCGTAATCGAGCCTGTCCCGCTCCTCGCTCCAGGCGCGGCAGAAGGTCTCGACCTCGGACAGGCTCCGGCAGGAACGCGTGGCCGGGTTGGTGCGCAGTCCGAGGTCGGCGAGCAGCCGCAGGCCCTCGGAATGGCTCGCCGGCATCGGCCTCCCCTCGAGGCGGACCAGTCCCCAGAGGAACAGATTCAGGGGTCTCTCCGCGGCGAGCTTCGGATCGAGGAGCCGGATGCTGCCGGCAGCGGCATTGCGCGGGTTGGCGAACGGCGCCTCTCCCTCTTCTTCACGCCTGCGGTTCATCTCCCCGAAATCCTTGAGGGGATAGTAGACCTCGCCGCGCGCCTCCAGGAACGGGAGCGGCTCGAGCAGCCGGAGCGGCACGGCGGGAATGGTCCGGACGCTCCAAGTCACATCCTCGCCCGTGACCCCGTCTCCTCGTGTGACGGCGCGCGTCAGGGCGCCCGCTTCATAGATCAGCGAAACCGAGACACCGTCGATCTTCAGCTCGGCCACGAGCGGCACCTCCGTCTCCGCTCCAGGCTCCTCTCGTCCCAGGGCGCGCCGGAGCCGTCCGTGCCACTCCTCCAGCTCCTCGAAGGCGTTGACGTTGTCGAGGCTGAGCATCGGGATCGCGTGCCGCACGGTCGGCAGCTCGCCCTGCAGCTCGACTCCAACCCTTTGAGTCGGCGAATCGGGCGTGATGAGGTCGGGGTAGCGGGCCTCCACCTCCTGCAGGTCGTTTTCGAGACGATCGTACTCGGCATCCGCGATGAGGGGGTCGTCGTCGACGTAGTAGCGCTTGCGATGCCGCCAGATCTCGCGCCGCAGCCGGGCGGCGCGCTGCGTCGCTGCCTCGTGCGGGTCCGAAGCGGCCTTCGGGCTCACGACCGTCCCGGGGCCGGCAGCGGCGCCGCCCGGCCCGCCTCCGCCCCCCCGGCCGGATGGCGCCGCGGCAGCTTGAGGACGAACCGCGCTCCACGGCCCGGCTCGCAGAGGACGGAGATCGAGCCGCCATGGGCCTCCATGATGCGGGCCGCAATCGGCAGGCCGAGCCCGGTTCCCCCGCCCCGGGTGGAATAGAAGACCTCGAAGATCCGCGCCCGGTCCTCCGGCTTGATGCCCGGACCATCGTCCTCGATGGTGATGAGTGCCGCGCCTTCCGGGCCGACGCGGCTCGCCACCGTCACCTGGCCGCCCGGTTTGAGGATCTGGGTGGCGTTGATCAGGATGTTCATCACCGCCTGGCGGAAGTGCCCCTCGTCCAAATCGACGGGCGGCAGGTAGGCGGCGAGGTCCTGGCGCAGCGCCAGCCCGCGGCTCTCGAACTCGGGCCGAACGAGCAGCGCCAAGTCCCGCAGGATCTGGTTCAAGTCCCGGCTCTCGAAGCGCATCTGATTGGGGCGCGCGTAGGACAGGAAGTTGTTCACGAGATTGCTCAACCTGCGAATCTCCCCCTGCAGGGTGGCGAGGTAGGCGCGCGCGTCTTCGCTTGCCGGGCTCGCCGGCCCCGTTGCCTTGCCGCCGGCGATCTCCTCCTCGAGCATCTGAAGATTCATGCTCAGCACATTGAGCGGATTGCGGATTTCGTGGGCCAGGCCGGCGGCTAGGCCGCCGACGAAGGCGAGCCGGTCGTCCATCTGCGCCTGGGCCTCGAGCAGGCGGGTCCGGTTCAGAAGCCGAAGGACGTACAGGAAGGCGATCAGAAGGACCAGGACCGCCACGCCCGCCCCCGCCCAGAGCTTCATCTGCAGGTCGCGCTGCAGCTCCTTCAGCTCCCCTTCGATCAGGTCCGTGGGGATCCCCACCTCGTGCACCTGACCGTCCGGCGCGCCCGGCGCCTGACGCAGGGCGATGACGTCCCGCGGCCGATCGCCCACGTCCCATTGCTCCGGCACCTCGCCATGCTCCGGCCGCAGCGAGGCGATGGTCTGCCCCGATCCTGCCGCCGTGTTGCTGAACCCGCGCCAGAGGACCCGCCCCTGCATGTCGGTCGCGATCTGCACGCGCATCACCCGCGTCGAGAAGACCCGCGGGCCGGCCGGAGTCTCGGCGGGGCGCGCCGTGGTGCAGGAGCGGATCCGGGCCGGCGTGAGCAGCTCCCCCGGCGGGCAAAGCTCGGTCGGCGCCGGCGAGGCCGGCTCGGCCTCCTCCATCCCGGCCTGGGGCGGAGTCGGGCTCTCGAGAGACGTAAACGACGCCCTGAAGGCCTGGTCGATCACCCGGTGGCTGAGATCGCGGAAGGCGAGATCGCCGATCAGGAAGAGGTCGGCCAGGAACAGCCCGGTGAACAGGGCCGAGGCGAACAGCAGCCGCCTGCGGAAGGTGGGCTCGGATCTGCAGACTTCCCGCATGGCGCCTCCTGCGCGCACTTTCCCTCAAACGGGGCGCTGCAAAAAGGATAGCATATCTTCGCCGGAGCTTCCGGCTGCTGCGCGGACGCCGCAGCGGACGAGCCTTGCGGGGCGCCCGGCGTTGACAGCACGAAAAATCGTGTGTTAGCATTCGCCGCCTTTCCAAACAGGCAGCGTCGAAGACCGCGACGCTCAAAGGATTCCGTGAACATGACGAGAGACCGGGTCGTCTGCTTCGCGGCCGTGGCGATGATCGGCGTCGCGCTGGCCGGTCTCCAGTCCACTCCCGCGTCCGCCGAGGAGCGCAAAGGCTCCTGGGAGTTCGGCTTCCTTTTCGGCAACAATTTCTACGCCAAGGAGCAGAAGCTCCCGAACGCGACCGACACCGGACTGCGGATCGGCTGGAACCTCCGGCCGGCCTATGAGCTGGAACTCCAGTACATGAAGACCGCCTCGAGCACCATCAGCGCCAGCGACAGCACCCTCATCGCCAACCCGGGGGTTTTCTTCAAGAAACCGGCGTTCACTTCGGGCTCCTACAGCCTCCGCCTGCTGATCAACCCGCGCAATGAACGGCGCCGGCTCAAACCGTTCCTGCTGTTCGGCCTCGGCGATGTCATCTACACCTCCGACCCGAAGCTGCCGGATGCCGACCTCGGCTACCACAGCTCGACGGTCCTCACGCTCGGGGGAGGATTTCGCCAGCGGCTGACCGGCCACATGGCGCTTCGGGTCGAGTTCAACACTGAGGTCTCGCGGCAGCAGAGCTTTCACAACGAACATCTGAACGCCGGCCTGACCTGGGTCTTCGGCGGCGGCGCGCCGAACGATTCGGACGGCGACGGCATCCTCGACATCAGCGATCGCTGTCCCGACACGCCCAAGGGCGCGCTGGTCGACAAGCATGACGGCTGCCCCTGGGATCTCGACGGCGACGGCGTGATGGAGGGGCTCGACAAGTGCGCCGACACGCCCCGCGGCTGGCCGGTCGATCAGGATGGCTGCCCGCTCGATTCCGACGGGGACGCCGTTCCCGACGGCATCGACAAGTGCGCCGACACGCCCAAGGGGGCCATCGTCAACGCCGAAGGCTGCCCGCTCGATTCCGATCGCGACACGATCCTCGACGGCATCGACAAGTGCCCCGACACCCCGCACGGCGCGGTGGTCGATCCTCCAGATAGCCCGACCGCGGGATGCCCCCACGACAGCGACAATGATGGAGTCCCCGACGGCATCGACGAGTGCGCTCTCACTCCGGCCGGCGCCACCGTCAATGAGAAGGGCTGCCCGACCGACAGCGACGGCGACCGGGCCCTCGATGGCATCGATCAATGCCCCGACACTCCGAAGGGGCAGAAGGTCGACCGGGAAGGTTGCCCGCGAGTCCGCCTCGACAAGCCCGAACCCCAAGTGTTGATGAACGTCAAGTTCCTGAAGGGCACGGAGTTCTATCCCGGCGCCGACTCCTGGCTGGCCCTGGGGCTGGATGCGCTGACCTACTGGAGCGACGTCTCGGTCGAGATCGGGGTCTACACCGATAAGGGCGGCAACAAGGCGATCGCCGCCCGGCGCGCGGAAGTCGTGAAGGCCTGGCTCGCGGCCCATGGCATCGAGGCGAGGCGCCTGTTCGTGAAGGCGTACGGCCCGGTCAATTTCATCGCCGACAACGGCAGCGAAGAGGAGCGGGACAAGAACAACCGGGTCGAGCTCAAACGGCTCTCGGGCGACCTGCGCAAGCATCCGAAGCCGGTGCCCGAGGAAGCCCAGCCCGCCGCTCCGGAAGCGGCCCCCGCTCCCCAGGAAGCCCCGGCGGCGCCCGAGAACCCCGCTCCCACCCCGGCGCCGCCCGCGAACCCTGCTCCGACCCCGGCGCCCTAAGGCGTCGGTTCGTCGCCGCGCAAGATTCCCATGGCACAGTGGTCGGGATCCAGGTAGCGCCAGATGGCGTCCTGGATCTCCTCGAGACCGACCGTGGCGATCCGCTCCGGATAGTCCTGGATCGCTTCGAAGCCGAGCCCCCGGACCTCGGCGTCGAGGTAGCGGTAGGCGCGCTGGCCATTCCCCTGCATGGCGATGGCGTGCCCGCCGCGGATGAAGCGGCCGGCCCGCTCCGCCTCGTCCTGCCGCGGCCCTTCCCTGCGGAGGCGGCCGATCTCCTGGAACAGCACCTTGCGCGCCTCCGATTCGTGACGCGGGGAGGTCGCCATGTAAATCGCGAAGGCCCCCCCGCCGACCCGGTTGTAGTTGAAGGCGTGTACCGCATACGCCAGGCCTCGTTTGCCGCGCACCTCTTCGAAGAAGCGTCCTCCGAGCCCGGAGGTGATCGCCTGGACGAGGTCGAGCGGGAAGCGCTCCGGCGTCTGCAGCCCGGGAGTCGGGAACCCGATCACCTGGGCCGTTTGTTTGCGCCGGCGCGTCTCGACCACCTCCGACGCTCCCCAGGCGATAAGCTGCCCGGGATCCTTGCCGCCGTGCCCCTCCTGGATCCAGTCGGCGAGCGACGCCCCGACGAGATCGATCGCCTCCTGCTCGCCGAGCGCCCCGACGACGGTGAAAACCATCGAGGCGGGCCGCACCGTCAGGCGGTGCCACTTGACCAGATCCTCCCGCTTGAGCGATTTGACCGGCGCCTGCAGGCCGAAGGAAGGCAGGGCATACGGATGGCTGCCGAAGGCCGCCTGCCGGAAGAGCTGGAAGGTGTATGGCATCGACTGATCCTTGATGGTCTCCTGTGCCGACAACTGCGGAGCCCGCTCCCGCTCGATCTCCTCGCGGCGGAAAGCGGGATGGCGGACGACATCCATCAGGATGTCCAGACCTTTGGCGGTGTAGCGCGACAGGATGCTGATCGCGACTCCGAAGTAATCCTCGTCGAGGAAACGATCGATCGACGAACCGAGCGCTTCGATCTCGAGCGCCACCCTGTGCGCGTCGCGGCCCGGGCTCCCCTTGGCCATCACCGCCTGCATCAGGCGGGTGATGCCGGAGTTCTCCCGCCCCTCTCCCGATCGGCCGCCGCGGAACCCGACGCAGAGGGTGACGAGAGGAAGGTCGCGACGCTCTTCGTGCAGAAGCACCGGGCCCGAGTCGAAGCGGTGCCGGGAGACGGATTCACGCCCGCCGATCCGGGCGACGCGCGGCGCGGCCGGCGGCTGGGCCGGCGCTGCGGACGGCCTCGGCCCCGCAGGCGTTGGCGGGGCAGCGGCCGGGCCGGTCTGCCGCAGGGACTGGATGAAGCCATCGAGGTCCGGAAGCCCCTCCGGGGCGTCCTCCGGCAGGTACTCGACGAGAGTCGCATTGTCGAGCGCAAGGTAGGTCTCCGCGACCCGTCGCACGTCGGCCGGCTCGACCTGCGACAGGCGCTGCACCATCGCCTCGGCCAGGGCGTGGCCGCCGAGCGCCTCGTAGTAGGCATGGATCGACGAGCGTCCCAGCACGTCGGCGCGGCTCTGGTGATAGCGGTACTCGATGGCCGCGCGGGCCCGCTCGATCTCCGTGCTCGACGGCGGCTCGCGCCGGAGGCGCTCGATCTCGGCCTGGATGGCCAAAACCGCCGCCGCCCCGTGCCTGGCCTCGTTCTCCGCCATCACCGTCAGGATGCCGATATCGCGGAATGATTCGATGGAGACGCCGATCCCGTCGACCAAGCCGGCGCGTTCCTTGACCCCCTGGAAGAGTCGCGAGGCGCGGCCGGCTCCCAGGACGTTGCCGAGAACGCGCAGGGCCACGTCGTCGTCGGAGAGAACCGGTGCCGTGTGATACCCAAGGATCGTCTGGGCGCGCTTGATATCGCCCTTGAGGCGCCGGCGCTTGAAGCGGGCCTGGGGAGGCTCCGGCGGAGAGCCGAGCGGGGCTCCCTCCGCCGCCGGCATCCCACCCAGATAGATGTGGGCCGCCTCGATCGCCTCGGCCGGCTCGACGTCTCCCGCGATCGACAGGATGACGCGCCCGGGGACATAGTGCGCGCGGTAGTACGACAGGAGACGGTCGCGGCCCAGAGCGCGCAGTCCCTCCTCGGTGCCGATCCGCCAGCGCCTCATCCGGTGAACGTCGAAGGCCTCGCGGTACATCATCTCGACGGCGTAGGCGTCGGGCGTGTCGAGCTTCCGCCGCCCTTCCTGAATCACCGCCTCGAGCTCACGGGTGAGCTCCTCGGCGTCGAACTGCGGGTGCATCAGGGCGTCGCCCTGGATCTCCAGCCCTTGGCGAAAATTCTCCCGCGGCAGGACGACGTAGTAATGGGTCGAGTCGTAGTACGTCCCGGCGTTCAGCTCACCGCCGAGCGCCTTGATCTCCGTGGCGATCTGGTCCGGGCGGGGACGGTCGGGCGTCCCCTTGAAGAACATGTGCTCGATGACGTGCGAGATCCCGATCTCGTCGTCGGTCTCGTCGAAGTAACCGGCGCGGACCCAGAGATTGATGGCGACGACGGGCGAGGTGGAGTCGCTGTCGACCAGCACGGTCAAGCCGTTTGGCAGAACCTCCTTGACCACTCCTCGCGCCGCCGCGCTCACTTCGAAGCGCCCGGCGTGGGAGAGGCGGCGGGAGCGGGGGTCATCGCCGGCAGGCTCGAGGCATGTTCGTGGACCAGGCGCCAGCCTTCCTTCCCGTTGCGATAGATCGACGTCGTTTGTCCCCGATCGTCGAGCGCGTAGTCGCCCATCCTTCCGGTCATCGCCCAGTCGTAGCTCGCCCACGCCATCGATCCGTCGACCGTGACGCGCAGCTCGCCCGCCGTGAGGTGGATCTCGGTGACCCGCTCGAAGAAGTTCTTGTAGAGGCGTCCGATGGCGTCCCATCCCTGGAACCGCCCGGGAGGCTCCACGTCGAACAGCACGATATCCTTGTCCTGCGACCAGATCCCGGAGAGCGCCTTGAGATCCTCCTGGTTGAACGCCTCAACCTCGCGGCCGACGAGCGCGCGGACCGCATCACCGTCGCCGGCGGCCTTCGGGCAGGCGGCGACGAACAACACAAGGAAGATCAACGGGAGATGGCGGAGCCACGGCGAGCGGAGGAAGGACGGCATGACGGATGGCAATGTAGCGCACGGGTCGTGAGGTGTCAATCGCCGCACGCGTCGGGATCTCCTCGGCACGAGGTGCCGCGCCCTGCCTGCCAGCGGCGGACACGGCTCCGGGTCGCTGCGCGACCCTCCCCTCGGCTCGCCTCGCTCCCACCCACCGCGCTGAAGACCGCGCGGCGGGGCCCCGGTCGCTCGGTCTCGCACGGTCCACCGCTGGCAGGCAGAGCGCGGCGCCTCGGTCGGGGAGGCCTCCCCTGGCTCCGGATTTCTCTCCCATCACGCTCGGCTCGGAGCACGCATGGGGCTTTTGGGTGGAGGGAGGGATCAGGGAGCGCAGGCGTGCGGGGGTGGCAGCAACCCGGGGGCGCGGCGCGCTGTGTTCCGATCGGCGGGCCGTGCGAGACCGAGCGACCGGGGCCCCGCCACGCGCTTCACAGCGCGGTGGGTGGGAGCGAGGCGAGCCGAGGGGAGGGTCGCGCAGCGACCCGGACCCG
>JBGPLZ010000096.1:0-12952 GCA_041486695.1 Acidobacteriota bacterium
CGACAAGGCGCCGCACCTGCCCGGTTCGGTCCGCTGGCACCTGGTGGGTCATCTGCAGACCAACAAGGCGATCCATGCGGCGCGGCTGTTTCAGGTGATCCACTCGATCGATTCGGCAGAGCTGTTGCGCCGGGTCGATCAGGCGGCCGGGCGCGAGGGGCGATCGATCGACGCGCTCATCCAGGTCGATCTGGCCGGGGAGCCGACCAAGCATGGCGTCGAGGAGGAGAAGCTGGACGAGGTGCTCGAGGCGGCCGCCGCGTGCGAGCGGGTCGCAGTGCGGGGGCTGATGATCCTCCCGCCGTTTCACCCCGACCCGGAGAGGTCGCGCCCCTGGTTCCGGCGGCTGCGGGAGATCGGCGAGCGGGCCCGGGCGCGCCAGGCGCGCTTGCGGCTCGACCAGCTGTCGATGGGGATGAGCGAAGATTTCGAAGTGGCGATCGAAGAGGGGGCGACGATGGTCCGTATCGGGCGCGCCCTCTTCGGAGAGAGGGCCCGGGCGGCGGTTGATCTCCCGGGCCGCATGGACGATGGATCCGGAGGAAGACCATGAAGATCACCCCGATCGACATCAGTGGCCACCGTTTCGCCAAGAGGATGCGGGGCTACGACCCGGAGGAGGTTCGCTCGTTCCTGAATCTCGTCTCCTCGGAGTTCGAGCGGATCGTCATCGACTCGAACGCGCTGAAAGAGGATCTGGCGCAGATCAAGGCCAGCATCTCGGACTATAAGGAACGGGAGCGGATCCTGAAGGACACTCTCCTGACGGCCCAGAAGCTGGCGGAGGACATCAAGGAAGAGGCCCGCAAGGAGGCGCGCCTGATCATCAAGGAGGCCGAGTTCAAGGGGGGGCAGCTTCTCGACCAGGCGGCCCGCAAGGCCAGCCAGCTCGAGGGGGTGATTCAAAACCTGCGCATCGAGCGGGATGGCTTCGAGCAACGGGTGAGAAACGCGGTCGAGGCCCATCTCCGCCTGCTCGACATGCATCTGAAGGAAGAGGACGTCGAGGATCGACTGCGCTTCATGAAGAAGCCCCAGGCCCCGTCCGGGGAGAGCGCCTGAGAGCCGCCCGGGCTCGTCTATAATCGCTGCATGATCGAGGCCGATCTGTCGGTCGTTGACGCGGCCGAGCTCCTCACCGTCCGCGGTCCCGCTCCCAAGGTGGGATCGCAGCTGCGCGAGCTCGGGGTGATCGGGCATGGCTGCGTCGCGGCGCGCGATGGCGTCATCGTCTTCGTCGGCGACGAGCGGGAGTATCGCCGCCAGGTGCGGCTGGCCCGCCACGGCATCGAGATCGACGCCTCAGGGAAGACGGTCCTCCCCGGCTACGTTGACCCGCATACGCACCTGCCGTTCGCCGGCTGGCGCGACGGCGAGTTTGTGGCGCGCCTGCGCGGCGAGACCTATGAATCGATCGCGGCCGCCGGGGGCGGCATCATGGCGACGGTCGAGGCGACCCGCCTGGCGAGCCTCGACGATCTGGTCGCCCTCGGAAAGAGCCGCTTGAACCGGATGATGCTCCACGGCACGACCACGATCGAGGCCAAGAGCGGCTACGGCCTCAGCCTCGATCAGGAGATCAAACAGCTCCGGGCGCTGCACCGGCTGGACGCCATTCATCCGATCGACATCGTCCCGACCTTTCTCGGGGCCCACGTCGTGCCGCGGGAGCGCCGGGGCGATCGCGCCGGCTACGTGCGCGAGGTGGCGGAGGAGATGATCCCGGAGGTGGCCCGCGAGAGCCTGGCCCGCTACTGCGACGTCTTCATCGAGGCGGGGGCGTTCACGCCCGAGGAGGGGGAGAGGATCCTGCGCGCGGCCGCGGCGCATGGCCTGGGCGCGCGGGTGCATGCCGACCAGCGCAGCGCCTCGGGCGGGGCGCCTTTGGCCGCGCGGGTCCGGGCCGCCTCGGCCGACCATCTGGATCATGTCGACGACGCCGGCATTCAGGCGCTGCGCGCGGCCGGGACGACCGCCGTGCTCCTTCCCGGGGCATCGTTCTTCCTGCGCGATCCCGGAGATGCCCCGGCCCGGCGACTCATCCAGGCCGGTGTCCCGGTCGCGCTGGCGACCGATTTCAACCCGGGGACCTGCCCCACCGAGGCGCTCAGCGCCATCCTGCCGCTGGCCAGCCTGCGGCTCGGGCTCGAGCCGGCGGAAGTGATCGCGGCGGCCACGCTCAACGCCGCGCATGCCCTCGGGCTCGCGGCAAGCCGCGGGAGCCTCGAAGTCGGCAAGATGGCGGATCTGCAAGTTCTCGACATCCCGAACCATCGGCACGTCGCCTATCACTTCGGGGTCAACCATTGCACCATGGTCGTGAAACAGGGGCGGGTGGTGGTCGAAAACGCGGCGCTCGCCGGAACAAGCCTTGACGCGTCGGCAGACCAGGGGTAGATTCTCTTGAAAGCCATGTGGCGTGCGCTTCTGCGCCTGTTTCGGCCCCGGGCGCGCCCGGCGTGCCTCGGGAGCGCCGCGATCGATGCGGCGACCGGAAAGGATCGTGTGATGCTTTTGACGCTGAGTCTCGGAGAGTTCACGGACAAGCTCGCGGCGGCCACGCCGACCCCCGGCGGGGGCAGCGCCGCGGCGCTGGCCGGGAGCCTGTCGGCATCCCTCATCCAGATGGTTTCCGACCTGACCCTCGGGCGTGAGCGCTATCAGGCCCACGAGGAGGCCGTGGCGGCGATCCGGAAGCGGGCCCTGGGGTTGCGCAAGGATCTCCTGGCCCTGGTCGATCGTGATGCGGAGGCCTACGACAGCGTCGTCGAGGCGCGCCGGCTGCCGAAGCAGACGCCCGGCGAGCAGGAGGCCCGTCGCCTGGCGCTGGCGCGCGCCAACCTGTTCGCCACCGAGACGCCGATCGCCATTGCCGAGGCTTGCGCCGCACTGATGGTCGTGGCGATCGAGCTGGCCCACAAAGGGAACGTCAACGCCATCAGCGATGTCGGTTCGGCGGCCCTGCTCGCCTACGCGGGACTGCGTGCCGGCGTGATGAACGTCCGGGTCAATCTCGGCGGCCTCGACGACCAGGAGCGGGCGGCGAAGGCGCGCGACCGCGCTCGCCGGCTCGAGATCGATGCCGAAAGGCTTCGCGAAGAAGCCCTGGCGGTGGTCTTCTCCCGGATGAACAGCCGCTAGACAGTTGTCCCAGGCCGGTTCGCGCGACCGCTGCATGAGCCAGTTGTTCCAGACAAGCCCAGTATTCCGTATTATGAAATAATTGATGCTAT
The DNA here is from genome assembly GCA_041486695.1 of Acidobacteriota bacterium. Lineage (GTDB taxonomy): Bacteria > Acidobacteriota > Polarisedimenticolia > Gp22-AA2 > Gp22-AA2 > JBGPLZ01. Next base: position 3,234 of record JBGPLZ010000096.1, read on the forward strand.
AGTCCCATCACAAAATTGTCCCCCCTCATTTAAATCAGCTTGACAACGGTGTTCGGACACCGTACAGATACGGACACTTTGGTCGTGACCTGTACCACGGGCGGACGCTGGCGTATGGTCGGCCCGGTCTAAGGTGAAGAGATCAATTGAACGGTTCTCCTGATTTGACGCGGCACACAAAGCGATTCGATTGGTGTCAGCAGGCTCTGCCGGCTGCCCCATCCCTTTCGGGAGGTTCTAGATGAACGGTCGTGCTTACCTCAAATCGTTTAGGGGTGTCTTCTTTGCCGCTGCGGCGGCCTGCCTGATTCTGGCCCTGCCGACCGCGATCATCTGGGCGGGCCGAGACCCCCACGCCGCGTCCACCTTGAAGCAACAAATCGCCGAGTACAAGAAAAGCCAGCTCACGCGCTTGCCGCGGCCGATGGCCCAGCCACGGCCAGCGAATATCTCCCCCTTCGGGCCCGATTTCGTCGCCAGCCTCCCCGAGGATCCCGGCGCACGCAAGGGCCGCGTCGAGACGACCATCGGCTGGATGAACCTCAAAGATAAAGACCCGAAAGAGCTGCGGGGCGTCCCGGCCGAGCTCAAGTTCGCCGAGACCGCCCAGCGTCAGGCAGGCGGGAAAGGCCTCGGTCGTGACGGTGAGATCAACCTCGTCCAGATCGATGCGGCCGCCCTCAGCCGCCAGGGCCTCGAGTCGATTGAAAGGGATCTGAGCGCGCACGGCCGGATCCTCGAGATCCGCCCCACGCGGGCCTTCGTCATGCGGGTCAAGCCGGGACACCTCGACGACCTGGCGGCCAGCCCGGCGGTCGAGGCGATCGGCGCCTTCCACAAAGCGTATGTCATCGACACGAACGTCGGCCGGATCGGTCTGGCGCAGAAGAGCCGGGCCGCCAAGCCGACCGCGCAGGTGCTGGTGTCAACCTGGATCGACGCCGACCGGCAGGCGGTGCGCGGGCGGGTCGCGCAGATCGCGGGGGCCGAAAACGTCAACAACTACACCCTGGACGGCTCGGTCCTGAGGGTCGTGGCCAGCCGTGACCAGATCGTGAAGATCGCGGCTGACGCGGGCGTCAGCAACATCGAGGAAGAAAGCGAGCAGGTTCTGACGAACTCCGAGGTCCCGACCCTGACCATGATCGGGAACTACGAGGAGAGCTTTGACGGCGCGCGCCCGTTCCACGAGCTGGGCGTCGACGGTGGTGGCATCGACACCAACGCCGACGGCCGGCGCGTCAACGACGGCACCGACGCCGTGCCGCCCCAGATCGTCGTGGTGACCGATAACGGCATCACCGTGGACTCGGTCAGCTTCTCGCAGACCTTGACGCAGACGACGACCGCTGCGGCGCCGATCGGCCGGACACACCGCAAGATTCACGCGATCCAGAACGTCGAAGACGACGGTACCTCCTGCGACGCGCTTCTCTCCGGGAGCGATACCCACGGCAACGTCGTGGCCGGCATCATCGCGGGCGCTCCGGGTGACTTCGGCCTGCGGTTCTGCAAGTTGGGGGTGTGCGGCATCACCCTCGACGCGCTGGCTCGCGGATCGCGGATCCTGGTTCAGGACGCCGGCGCTCCGAATCGCTGTCTCTTCACGGAGCTCATCGAGCAGGGCGGCAACATCAACCCGCTCTCGCTCGCCGATCGCCTCAACCTGGCGATCTGCCCCACGGACGGCGGCGGCACCGGTGCGTGCAGCGGCGTGGTCGGCGGCGGCAGCGAGGTTCATCTGCATGTCATGCCGTTCGGCGTTCCGAACTTCGACAACCTCGTCAACAACCCGCTCAACGGCACCTACACCACTGAAGCGGCCGACATCGACACGTTCCTGGTCAACAACCGCGACTACATGGTCTTCCTGCCGGTTGGCAACCAGGGCACGTTGCCGGCCACCAACAACGTCTACCTGCCGGACCTCTTCGACGGGACGGCGCTGGACAACGACCCCAACCTTCCGATCCCGCTGCAGATCGCTCCGCCCGCGACTGCGAAGAACGGCGTGACCGTCGGCGCCCACTTGGCGGATTCCTGGACCGTCCAAAGCGCGAATGAAGAAGAGAACGACGCCAATTTCTCATCCCACGGCCCGGCGACCGCCGCCTCGCTGCGCACCGCGCCGCTGGTCATGGCGATGGGTTTTGACGGCGGAGCGCTCTTCGGCTATCCGCTGTTCGATGAGGCCGCGACGACCCGCAGCCGCGACAACGACAACATCGGCACCGTCGAGCAGGAGATCGACGATCAGAACTTCGGGACCTCCTTCGCATCCGGCTACGCCACGGCCGCCGGCGCCATCATCCGCGACTATTTCGCCCAGGGCTTCTACCCGACGGCGACGCGGCAGTCGAGCGACCGGATGGGGAACGTCTCCGGTGCCCTGGTCCGCGCCGCCCTGGTGGCGAGCGCCAACTTCCTGGAACAGTTCAGCACCACGACCGACGGAAGCAAGCGTCCGGTCGACGTCACCCTCGAGAACTCGCGGGGTGGTTCCGTCGGAACGGTCGCCGGGGTTGCCGTCGGCGTGATGGGAAACAACCAGCAGGGATACGGCCGGATCGTCATCGATCAGGTGCTGCCGCTGTCGAACTGGCCGCCGACGCTGGGGATCGGCGCCCCGGACACGCTCGAGTACGCCGCCCCCGGCCTGCTGATCTACGACATGCTCGGCACCGGCGAGCCGCCGATCAGCAACACCACGACCTCAACCGAAAAGACCTTCACGGTCGATGGATCGAACGTGATTCTGATCGCGAAGGCCGGCGGCGGCACCACCCGGGTGATCGCGGCCGGTCAGTTGCGGATCGCCCTGTCGTGGCCCGATCCGCCGAGTTCGTTGAGCAGCGGCGGGACGCTGGTCAATGACCTCGACCTCGAGGTCGAGTCGCCGGGCGCCGATAACGACATCAGCACCGCCACCGACAACGTGGTGTACGACGGCAACATCTACCTCGTCGGCCGCCTCGCACCGACCGAAGGGCAATGGGCCAGAGCGCGCAGGACGATCGATCCGGCCGTCCATGACAGCCGGAACAACATCGAGGCGGTGCATCTCTCTTCGTTCGTCTCCGCGACCGACCCGAACCAGCTGGTGACCGGCACCTGGAAGGTGCGCGTCAAGAGGGGGGCGGGTGGCGCACTGCCGGGCCTGATCTCGGCCATCAACGGGTCCAACGAGGATCTCAATAACAACGGACGCCGCGATGCGGGTGAGGCGGACACCGATCTGGACGGCCTGCTCGACGCGGGCGGCCAGCCTTTCGCTCTGGTCGTGGCGGGGCCGGTCCTCGGCAGCGGCAGCCAGACCTGGAACAACACCTCGCACGCGCTGCCGTCGACGGTCCTCCGGCTCGACAAGTATCAGTACAACTGCTCCGATTCGGTCCGGGCGCTGGTGCTCGATCCCACCGGGACGGCGGCGACCGTTTCCGGGGCGACCACATTCCGCGTGGTCAATGCCGCCGGGGCGATCGTCGACGAAGAGAGCACGGTGGCCTTCACCGCCGGTTCGGGCGGCGGCTCCTTCACTTCGGCCGCGCTTCCGGCCCGCCTCGCGTCGCCCGCCATCAAGAACAACGGCATCCTGGATGGCGACAATGGCCTGACCCTGATCGTCACCTACGCCGGGCCCGGGCGCTCCGCCGAGGGCAGGGCGCGCTTCCAGTGCACGCCCAATATCATCCAGGCGCTGAACGACATCCCCGGCCTGACGAACCAGACCGCCTATATCACGGGCGGCTGCGACCGCGACCAGTACCTGGACGCGGGCGAGCGAGTGACCTACTCGATCGCGCTGTCCAATTATGAGCGTGTCGATGACCTCAACGATCTCACGGCGACCCTGACGCCGAGCGGCCCGGGCGCCGCGGCGATCCGGGTGCTCGACTCGCCGAAGAACATCGGCCGGCTGCCGGGCGGCCAGGGGACCACCATCACCTTTTCGATCTTCGTCGACCCAACGGCGGCCAACGGGTTGACCCTGGCGAACCGCACGGTCAATCTCGCCCTGACCCTCGACGGGATGGCGCGCGGCGTGCGCGTGTCACGCGCCTCGTTCACCTTCGCCAACGTCATCAACGCCGACAAGGAGTCGCTGCACTACTCGACCGACCACCCGGGCGGTGGCCGGGAGGTGCGCGACTACAACCGCAACCTCCAGATCGACACTCCCGACGTCCTCGACCCGTTCAAGACCGTCTACTGGCCGGACGAGGACGTGACCTTCTCGTCGATGTTCGTCGGCGGAACCACGACCGCGGGCGGTCTGGTCACCAACACCCTTGGCGAGGATCTGAACAACGACGGGATCCTGAACCCCGGCGAGGACACCATCCCCAACGGCTCTCTCGACAAGGGGATTCTGGCTTTGGCGTCGGGCCCGTCGGCGGGCGACAAAGTTCCCTGGAATTTCGACGCCAACGACGGCGGTTGGGTGCCACTGCGCCACCCGTCGAGCAAGCCGGGGACGACCGGGTCACTGAACAATATCTGGGAGTGGACGCGATTCGGAATCTGCGGCTTCCAGAGCGCCATCCCCGAGACCGATACGTCCGCGTGGTTCCAGAACAACGGCGCGGGCATCTGGCACACGGGTGATGGCGACGTCTCGACCCCGACGCTGAACTCGACGGCGTGTGACGCCTACTCCTATCCGTCGGATCTCCAGACGCCGACACAGAACGAGCTGATCTACGACGTGCTGGAGTCGCCGATCATCGCCAAGGTCCACCAGGCTCCCGATGCGCGAGGCTTCAACTACGGCGTCGAGTTCCAGCGGCTCGGCTTCAACCTGCAGGACCAGACCAACGGCTACGCGGGAGGGAGCCTCGATCTCGACAACGACATCGACAGCGACGCGAACAACTGCCTGCTCTGCACCTACTTCTACAAACGCTTCCCGGACATCTACGCCCTGGCGAGCTTCGACCGGTACCGCTATCCGATCAACCCGAGCGGTCTGCAACGCCAGAGGACCTTCGGACCGCTCACCGACCCGAATCTATCCTTCGCTACGCACAAGATCGACGGCGACGAGACCGGCTTCACCGGCTTCAATTCGGTCAACAACCCGGATTCGTCGAATCCGATCCCGACGGCGCCTCCCGACTTCCGGCCGTTCCCCGACCCCGGGGCGCCGCAGGTCTGCGCTCCTGGCTGCACCAACCCGGCGGTCTGCTGCGAGAAGAACACCGCGGAGGGGCCGGAGCGCAACTTCGACCTCGTCATGCTCGAATCCGAGGACGGCTTCGTCTACCTGAGTCTCGGACCGGGCCAAACCGAGCCGGGGGGCTTCCCCACCGGCCCGGCGAAGAACCGCTGGCAGATCGGCATCGGCTTCTTCGTTCAGGAGCAGACCAGTACTACCACCGACTATGGCTTCGGCGTTGACGACGTCGTGCTCGAGTGGGACGAGACCCACCCCGTGGACGAAGGGACGACGAACACCGCCTGCACCCGGTTCGGGGGGGCGGGCCAGCCGGCGGGGCAGCAGTGCGCCACGCTCGTGGTCGATCGCACCAGCTTGTACGAGTGCAACGAGACGGTCGAGGTCACGGTCGACGATCCCCGGCGCTCGGCCCTTCCGAGCGTGACCATCTTCGGGGTGACCGACTCCGACTCCAATACCTACTCGACCGGCATCGTGACCGCCAAGCAGCCGCGCAAGTCGTTCAGCATCCCGGCCGTGCCGGGGAGCCCCGGGCTGTTCCGGGGCCAGGTGACGATCGGGTCGAACTTCGACAACCCGAACCTGATGTTCACCGTGCCGTCGAATGACAACACCTTGACCTTCTACTACCTCGACCCCGAATGCGACGGTGACAAGGACGGGACGCCCGGCGAGAACAGCTTCACCAACCTCGATAACGACAACGTCCCGGACGCTTCCGACAATTGTCCGCACCTCTACAACCCGCTGCAGGAGGACACGGACGGGGATGGGTTCGGGACTCTGTGCGACAACTGCCCGACGGTCCCGAATGCCAACCAGCTCGACTCCGACGCCGACGGGGTCGGGGATGCATGCGACCTTGACGACATCGACTTCGACGGAATCGTCAACGGGAACGACAACTGCCCTGACGTCTACAACCCGGGACAGGCGCTCGGTGGCACCTCGAGCGTCCGGGGCGCCGCCTGCTCAGGGACGAACGTCGACCGTGACCTGGACGGAATCAAAGACTCCGTCGACAACTGCGTTCGGACCCCCAACTCGGACCAGCGCGACAGCGACGGGGACAAGATTGGCGATGCGTGCGACGGCGACTGTCTCAATGCACGGCCCACGGTTCTCTCTGGGCCATCTTCCGGTTCGTGCAGCCGCAGCAGCGACATCGTCTGCCCGGCGGCCGCCTGCCCGTCGACCGGCACGTGCAGTGGCCTGCCGACCAAGCTTTGCCTGAGCAACACAGACTGCGTAAACACCGGGACACACACCGAGGGGACCTGCATCGGCATCGCGCCGGAGACCTGCGAGCAGCGCGGCGTGGTCAACGATGGCTCGTGCTCGACGCTCTTCGGGGGCGACGATCTCGACCTCGACGGCGTACCGGACGCGGTGGATGACTGCCCGACGGTCTACAACCCGGCCGTGGTGGTCGGGACGACGCATCAGGCCGACAGCGACTCCGATGGTCTCGGCGACGCCTGCGACCCGCCGCAGACGGTGGATGACGACAACAACGGCATCCCGGACGACGCGATCACCTTCAACGTCGCCCTGAGCTGCCGCAGGCTGCCGCTCGCCACCATCGTTGTCCTCTCGACCTCGATCGGCGACACCAATGGGGACCACGACATCTTCGCAGATGCCGGCGAGACGGCCCGCATGACGGTCGCGTTCCGAAACGCCAGCCCCTTCCGGCTCACCGGAGGGACGCTGATCCTGGCCTCGACCGATCCTGATATCGGCTGCGTCACCAAGGGGACGGTGCCGCTGCCGCCGATCGAGGCGGGGGCGACCTTCGACACGGCGACCCTCCCCGGCGGCAATTTCGATCCCACCCTGCCTGCCGGGACGGGTCAGTTCGAGTTCATCGTCTCGGCCGCCACGCAGACGACCAACGCGGCCAACCCGGCCACGGGCGACTTCGTCCTGGGGGTGACCAGCAACGAGACGCTGGGAACGAGCAGCAAGGTCGGCATCAAGGCCCTGCTCGATCTCGACGCGCCGATCGGCACGCTGCCGCCCTTCGTGCTCGGACCGGACGGCTCGCCAAACACCAGTGACGATGGTCTGATCCAGGAGAAATTCGACACGGACCTGGACGGCGACGGGATCATCTCGGTCAGCTCCCTGCCGTTCGGCACGCCGGGCGTCCACAACGACACCATCGGAGTGACGGTCGGCACGGCGCCGGGCGGACTCAACGTCCTGGCGGCGGTCGGCTGCGCCGGCTTCATCGTGCCGCCGCTGGATCCGGGCTGCCGCATCGACCCGGACAACGACATGGACTGGCACATCCACTGCACTCCGGGGACCGGGACTCTCACGTGCCAGAACGACGCGCTGCACTCGACGCCGATCGGCGTGGGCGGCCCGGTGGCGAAGGATGGGATCGCCTCCCTGCACTTTGGCATCCACTTCAGTCCGACCGATTATCTTCAGGACACGGTCCATTTCCGCGAGCTGGCGGCGTTCATGACCAACCCGATCAACTTGACGCCGTTCCCGAGGCCGGGCGACCTTGAACTGCGCTTCTTCCAAATCGCAGCGATGGTGGACAACAACGTCTACAACCTCAGGCCGGGCCAGGCGAACGACTTCGGCGACGTCCAGATCCAGGCCGACCAGGACACCCGTGCCGATGTCGACAACTGGGGTCCCTGGGATAAGCTGGTGCCATTCCAGAACGTTTACGACCACATCGCCTACATCTGGTCATCGTTCGCCACCTCCCCGACCTACTGCACCCTGACGCCGACCGACACCGGCTCGGCGCCCTACGCGCCGCGCGGCGTGCACGAGACACTCTGCTTCCCGCTGGGTGTCTGGTCGCACTGCGGCAACCAGGTGGACCAGAGCACGATCTACCAGTGCGATGGTCCGGGGGTGACGGGCAGCATCGGCAATAGTCTCTGGGTCGAGACCAAGTTCAACCTGGCGAACTTCCTCGGCCAGAGGGTCCGGATCCGCTGGATCGCCCAGGTCTGGGAGTTCGATAACGTCGCTTCCTCGTACGTGGAGGTCGGCGGTGTGTCGTGGACCGATTTACCCGGCGACGAAGGGTGGTGGATCGACTCGATCAACCTCACCGGCGCGATCCAGGCCCAGTTCACGCCCTCGGTCGACAGCAAGCCGCCGCAGGCCGGTGCCTGCCCCGTCAAGGGGTGCGACACCACCAAGGGCGACAATGGCTTCACCGTGGCCACGACACTGACCGACGAAAGCGGCGACGGGATCATCGTCGCGGGCGAGAAGATCACGTTCTCGGCCGGCGGCACCACCAACCCCGGCGGCTGCGTCAACGGCGGCGCCCAGTTCCGCATCTTCAGGGACGGCGTCATGGCGCAGGACTGGTCATCGAACGCGGGCTTCGTCGATAACCCGACCAGGGACACGCGCTACAGCGTCCAGGTGCGCTGCAGCACCGACGCGACCTGCACCTCGAGCGCTGCCAACGCCGCCTCGATCAAGACCGCGAGCGCCTATCCGGGTGATGGCACCGACATCGCCCTGTCGGTCTCGCACGTCGGGTCGACCAACACCACGACGATCACCTGGCCGTCACGGCCACAGCCGCCGCTGGTCAGCGGGTACAATTTCTACACCGGCCCGATCAACAGCAGCGGTGACGCGACACTGAACACGCTCTCGGGCATCGTCTGCTCCGGCGGCACCATTCCGCAGCCGGCTGGCGCGCCCGGACCGCTCGTGACCAAGACCGAAGTCGGGGTCACGCCGGCTGCCGGCAAGGCGGTCTTCTACCTCGCCGGGCACCACCCGGTGGCCGCGACCGGCCAGCCGGCCCTCGGGCGGCGCGGTGACGGCACGATCCGGCCGTTGGGCCCGATCTGCCCGTAGCTCCGAGCCTGCCCGCGCTCGTGACGCGGGCGAGAGCGCAGTGAAAAGAAACGGGGGTCCCGAGTGGGACCCCCGATTTTTTGGCCGGCGCGTTTTAGAACGGGGCCTCAGAAGATCGGCACGGAGAGATTCTCGTCGAACTTCATGTTGAAGGTGTGGACGGGCGTCTCGACCGGCACGGTGTAGATCACCCGGATCCGGATCTGGTTGCCGCCGCGCTCGATTTGGATTTCCTTGGCGCCGATCGGCAGATCGAGCTCCCGGGCCTTGGCGAGCAGGGTCTTCTTGATCAAATCGTCATCATGGTGCGGCATGCCGGCGAACCGGGCCTGCTCGTCGATGGCGTCACGGAAGGAGTAGACGTTGATCAGGACCGGGACGAACTTGACTCCCAGGTAGATTGCCACGCCTAGAACGATGAGGGCGAAGAGGGTTCCGGAACGCCCCTCGCCCGCTTCACCGCGGCGGCCCGTCTCGTGGCAATCTTCCAGCATCACCGACCCCGACGCTGGAATATAGAGGGCGCCCGGGCGGGCGTCAAGCGGGGGGGCCTGAGGTATCCCCGGTGTGAAGCGCCGCGGCCTGCAGTCGCCGGGCACGGGTCCGGGTCGCTGCGCGACCCTCCCCTCGGCTCGCCTCGCTCCCACCCACCGCGCTGAGGACCGCGCGGTGGGGCCCCGGTCGCTCG
>JBGPLZ010000097.1:0-12825 GCA_041486695.1 Acidobacteriota bacterium
GGACCGTGCGAGACCGAGCGACCAGGGTCCCACCGCGCGCTTCACAGCGCGGTGGGTGGGAGCGAGGCGAGCCGAGGGGAGGGTCGCGCAGCGACCCGGACCAGTGTCCGCCGATCGCAGCCCCCGGCGCCTCACACTGGGGATGCCTCAGTGGAAGAAAGGTCCCGGACTGGAATGATTCAGGCGTGCGGGGCGATCAGGACTGGGTGCCCTCGGGCCACTGGAAGAATTGGCCGTCGGAGAAGACGATATCGCAGTCCATGGCGGTCGTCCGGCCGCCCGTTCTCGGACCGGGGACGAAGTCCCGACCAACGCTGCTGATCGTGTAGTCGGATCCGTTCGATGTCGTGACGCAGTCCCAGGTGCTGTTCCAACCGTCAGTATCGGGGGCGCTCTTGATGAAATAAGGCGAGATGATCGCTCGCATTCCGGTCCAGCTGCTGATGCTGTGCGGATAGGACGCCGTGTCGGTCGCGTACGCCTCGACCGCTGTGCCAATCGTCTTCAAATCGGCAACCGTCTTTTTTTGCTTGGCCTTGTCGAGCGCGTTGAGCAGGTTCGGCAGGGCAATGCTGGCGATGATGCCGATCACGGCCACCACGACCAGAAGCTCGATCAAGGTGAAGCCGCGCGCATGACGCCGGGGCATCGTTGAACGAGTCGTCATGATGATTCACGCCTCCACGACTTCTTAACTAGCAAGGCCGATGCCAGGGGCCGAGTGATGCCGCACGCAGGCCCGGCGACCCTGGCGACAAGTTATGTCCTCTGTTTCCGCTGCGCAACCCGGAGCCGCGGGCGCGAACCCCGGGAACCGCCTGTCGCCCTGAGGCACCCGCTGACACTCGTTGTCAATCCCCCGCTCGCCGGAAAGGCTGCTATGATACGCGTTTGAAAATCTCGAGGGCCGACGTAGCTCAGTGGTAGAGCAACTGATTCGTAATCAGTAGGTCGCCGGTTCAACCCCGGCCGTCGGCTCCAGCCGTTCCCCCCGCCCCGGTGCCGCGGTGAATACGACCCATGCGAATACTCGGACCGGCTCCTAGCATGCCTCAGAAGACTGTGCCGTTCCTCGAGGCGTTGAAGAAAGGCCCGATGGTCTTCGACGGCGCGATGGGAACGCAGCTTTACGAGCGCGGCTATTTCATCACCCGCTCCTTCGACGAGGCCAACCTCTCCCGGTCCGATCTGGTGCAGGAGATCCACCGCGATTACGTCGCGGCGGGGGCCCGGGTCCTCGAAACGAACACCTTCGGCGCCAACCGCGATCTCCTGACCCGCTACGGGGCGCAGGATCGCCTGCGTGCGATCAACCGCGCCGGCGTCCGCCTGGCGCGCGAGGCGGCCGCCGGCTCCGCCTACGTCGCCGGCGCGATCGGGCCGACGGGACGGATGGCCGGCCTCCTCCTGGACGACCGCCACGACGAGCTGCAAGCGATCTTCAAGGAGCAGATCGAAGCGCTGCTCGAGGAAGGGATCGACCTCTTGGTCCTCGAGACCTTCTACAGCGCCGTCGAGGTCAAGGCGGCGATCGACGCGGCGCGCGCCCTCTATCGCGGAGCGCTGGTGGTCCAGGTGTCGTTCAGCGAGGAGCGTCCGACGATCGACGGTCTGCCGCCGGGGGCCCTCGCCGAGAGGCTTCGGGACTGGGGCGCCGACGTCGTCGGGGTCAACTGCTCCGAGGGGCCGGCGTTCATCTTCGAGGCGGCCCGCGCCATGCTCGGCTGCGGTGTGCCGGTGAGCGCGCAGCCGAACGCCGGGCGGCCCCGCCGCCTCGACGAGCGGACTCTCTACATGACGACGCCGGAATACTTCGGAGTCTACGCGCGCCGGTTGTTCCAGAGCGGCGTGGCGATCGTCGGCGGCTGCTGCGGAACCTCTCCGGAACATATCCGACGCGTGGTCGACGCCGCCTCGATGGTCGGCGGCGGCCGGGTGCGGATCGAAGCTCTCGAGGGCGCCGGTCCCGCCACCGGGGTGCCGCGCCTGCCGCGCCTGCCGATGTCCGAGAAATCGGCGCTCGGCGCCAAGCTGGCGCGGGTCTATCAAGAGCGGATCGAACCGCAGGGCCCGCGGCGGACCGTCGCGGGCCCCGGGGACTTCGTCGTGAGCGTCGAGGTGAATCCCGATCCCGGCCTCGATCCCACGCGCGCCCTCGCCGCCGCCGCCATGCTCCGCCGGGCCGGCTGCGATGTGGTCAACACCGCCGATGGCCCGCGTGCGGCGGCGCGCATGAGCAATCTGGCGCTGGCGCTCCTGATCCGCGAGCGGGTCGGCCTGGATGTTCTCCTGCACGTCTGCTGCCGCGATCGCAATCTGCTCGCCCTGCATGCCGATCTGCTCGGCAACTGGGCGCTCGGAATCAAGAACCTCGTCGTCATCACCGGCGATCCGCCGAAGATGGGCGACTACCCGGCCGCCACCGCCGTCTTCGATCTCGACAGCATCGGACTCCTGCGCCTGATCGACGGGCTGAACCAGGGCCTCGATCCGGCGGGCAAGCCGATCACCAGCCGGACCGGATTTCTCTGCGCCTGCGGAGCCGAACCGGCGGCGCACGATTACGACCGCGAGCTCAAGCGTCTCCTAGCGAAGCAGCAGGCCGGGGCCGAGTTCGTGATGACCCAGCCGGTCTACGACCCGGCGCTCCTCGAGCGGTTCCTCGCCGACACCCGCTCGCTCGGCCTGCCGATCCTGGTCGGTCTCTGCCCGCTCGCCTCGGCCCGCAATGCCGAGTTCCTTCACAACGAGGTCCCCGGCATGCAGATCCCGGAGCCGATCCGGCGCCGGATGGCAGCGGCCACCACGCCGGAGGAAGGGCGTCGCCAGGGGATGTTGATCGCCCGGGAGATGCTGGAGCAGGTGAAGGATGCCGTCGTCGGCGCCTATCTGATGCCGCAGTTCGGGCGGGTCCGCACCGCCGTCGAAGTCCTGCAGGCCGTCGGCTTCGATTTCGCGCCCGAAGACCGCGAGACACCCGAAGCCCGCTGAAATGGGCCTGCCGGGTGGCCGGATCGGACTCTACGGGCTACATTCCGCCCCATGGCGCAGCCGTTCGAGGAAGGCCGTACCGCCGCGTCCGAGGCGCTGCGCAGGGCGCTGGCGACCGCTCCCCTTTCCTATATCGAAGGAGCGCTGGCGAACCCGGGGCTCGATCCCGGGCATGCGGTCCTCGCCCTGAGCAACCCTGCGATCGTCCCTCTCCTCATCCAACGCATCGGCCGGAACCCCTCCTGGATCAAGACCTATAAAGTGAAGGCCGCCATCGTCCTCCATCCGAAAACTCCGCGGGCCGTGGCCATGAACCTGGTGACCTTCCTCTGGTGGCGGGATCTCGTCCGGGTGACCGACCAGGCGAAGCTGTCGCCGGTGCTGCGCCGCAGCGCCGAGCGTCTTCTCGCGCTGCGGCTTCAGGAGTTGGCGCTGGGCGAAAAGATCGCACTGGCCCGGATCGCGAGCCGCGGCCTGATCGGCGCGCTGCGCGCCCAGGCCGAGCCGATGGTGATTCGCTCCCTGCTGCAAAACCCCCGCCTCATGGAGGAGGATGCGCTGGCGATCGCCAATGGCGTGCGGACGACGGGACCGGTTCTCCGCGCGCTCGCCGACGATCCACGCTTCGCCTTGCGTCCCGCCGTGCGCAAGGCGATCGCGCGACACCCCGAGACGCCGGCGAGCGTGGCATTGCACATCGTGCAGAATCTCTCGTCCCGCGATCTCAAGGAGCTCTCCCGGTCACCGCGCGTGCCGGGACTCGTCAAGGTCGCGGCGCAACGGCTTCTGGAGGTCCGGCGAAGTCCCACCGCCGAAAATAAGCAGTGAGGTCGGCGGGACCAGAGAAGAAGTGGCTATGAATCATCAACTTGCGCTTGTTTGACAAAGCCTCACCCCGTCCTTATCATTTGACAGCGGGCGAAATCTCGCTCTGGCAATAGTTTGAGGCGGATCGGACACGTTTCCATGGCCAATTTCGGAGACAGCCTGAAGCGACAGCGGGAGCTCAGAGAGATCTCTCTGCGCGAAATCTCCGACGCCACCAAGATCAACATCCGCTACCTCGAGGCGCTCGAGCAGAATCGGTTCGATGTGCTGCCCGGCGGACTGTTCAACAAGGGATTCATCCGGGCCTACGCCACCTACATCGGCGTCGATTGCGAGGAGACGGTGAACTCCTACCTGGAGGAGCTGGCGGCGCGCGCCAGCGGCACCGCGGATGGGACGGCTCCGGCGCCCCCGGGCTTGCACCGCCCGGTCTCGACGCCGCGCCGGCGCGTCGATGGAAAAGATGCAGGCAGCAATGGCCGGCCAATCGCGATCACCCTCGCATCCGGCCCCGCCCCCGAGACTACGAGCCCGGGCGCATCAACCCATGCGGCTATGGTCGCACCGTCCACCGTGCCGGCGAAGCGCGGCCCCACGCCGGAGCCGCCGCGAAGACCGGGCGGCGTCTCGGAGATCTCCGCCGCGGTGACCCATATCGAGGCAGCCGCCCCGGCCGCCTCGCCCTCGCGGACCTTGTCGGTCATCCTGATGCTCGCCGGCGGCGTCGGCGCCCTGTTCCTGATCCTGAGCCTGGTCCTCAAACACCCCGCGCCCGAGCGCGCGCGGCAGACCGGCCTCTCGGACGCGGCGGGAGGCGTTCCCATGACCGGCCCGGAGGAGGCGACCACTTCGAATCTCCTGGTCGGCTCCCAGGGCGAGCCGCCCGATCACGCCTCTTCATTGCCTTCTTCCCCCGCGGCCTCCGGAGCCGCGGGAGGCCCGGCCCCGGCTGCCGGAGACCCCCGCGGGACGGCGCATCAGGCCCCCGTCAAGCCGGAACACCCGCGCGCTCTGGATCCGCCGCCCGCGACGCTGACGAAGGCGGATGAGGCCTCCGGGTCTCCCGCGGCCCGAATGATGGAGCTTCAAGTCGAAGCCACCTCGAAGACCTGGGTCCAGCTCTTCTGCGACGGGCGCGAGGCGATCAACTGGGTCATGAGGGAGGGCGAGTCGGAATCGATGCAGTGCCAGCGCGCCATCCAGGTCAGCGCGGCCGATGCCGCCGCCGTCCTGCTGCGCGTGAACGGCGCGTCCTGCGCAGCTCTCGGCGACTCGGGAAGCAGGGTGCACGGCTACACGATTCGCATCGACGACTTCCGCGCCATCTGTCCCCCCTCGGGGCGAGGTGTTGATGGGAACCCCTGAGCCGCTTCCGGCGCCGGCCGGCCCGTCGCGACATCCGCTGGTCGATCGGATCCTGGGCGGAAACGCGCCCGATGCGATCCGCCTGGGCGCCGCCCGCGGCGTCCTGCCGCTGCCGATCCAGGATCTCACCTACGTCCAGGTCCGACTGCTCGAGGATACGCTGCCGGAGGCGGCCGAGGCGGCGCGCAACAGCCTCGCGAAGCTCGCTCCGGAGACGATCCTGGCGATCCTCAAGGACGGAACCTCTGACGGCCTGCTGATCGATCATTTTGCGCGTCCGGGGGAATTGACCGGAGAGGCTCTCGAGGCGGCGATCGCCCACCCGTCGATCCCGGATGCGACGCTCGAAGCGCTGGCGGCCGCCGGCAACGATGAAACGCTCAACCTCATCGTGACCAACGAGGTGCGGATCATCCGCAACCCGAACCTCCTCGTGATGCTGCGCGGCAACCCGCAGCTGTCGGGCGACCACCGGCGGCGTCTCGGGGAGCTCGAGCGTGACTTCGTCGGCAAGGCGGCCCTGCACGTGAACGCTCCCGCGCCGGCCGCGGTGCCGGAGACGACGCCGCCGGAGGCGCTGCCGGAGGACGCCGCGGCCGGGGCGATCGAGGAGGGAGAGGCGCCCCCCCAGCCGATGTCCGCGGAGGAGGAGCGGCAGTTCGAAGAGGCGCTGCGCCGCACGCCGGCCTTCCAGCGGATCATGCAGCTCAATGTCGCCGAGAGGGTTCAGCTGGCCATGAAGGGAACCGCCGAGGAGCGCGCCATCCTCATCCGCGACACCGCGAAGATGGTCTCGCTTCAGGTCCTCAAGAGCCCGAAGCTCTCCGAGAACGAGATCGCCCATTTCGCCAACATGCGCAACGTCACGGAGGACGTCCTCCGGGTCATCGCCGGCCACCGCGACTGGACCAAGACCTACAGCGTGGCGTATGCCCTGATCCGCAACCCAAAGACCCCGTCGGGCCTGTCGATTCAGTTTCTGCCCCGCCTCGGCAGTCGCGATCTCAAGTTCGTCGCCGGCGACAAGAACATCCCCGAGGTGCTCCGCCGGCAGGCCCGCAACCTCTTCCTGGTCCGCACCCAGCCGCCCAAGAAGAGAGGAAATAAGGCGCACTGATGCGGCTGCTCAAGTCGATTCGCAACCTGCTCGGCAACTACCAGCTCAAGTCGGGCATCTATCATCATTATCGCGGCGAGGCGAAGCAGGCGATCGAGTACCTGACGCGGGCCCTGCAGGCCCCCGACTCGACCGAGCCCGACCGGCGCATGGCGCTCTACTACCTGACCCAGACCCACATCGCCGCGGCGGAGAAGCATGAGGATGCGCGCGAGATGACGAACGCGGTCGAGGAGTACCGCCAGGCCCTCGAGCTGACCCCCGACTACCCCGACATTCATTTCCGGCTGGGGGCGCTGTACGCCAGCTTCGATCTGCGGCTCGAGGCGATGGAATCGTACCGCCGCGCCATCGCTCTCCATTCCAACTATCTCGAGGCGCGCATCCGGCTCGCCTTCCTGATGCTCGAAAACGGCCAGAAGCAAGAGGCCGCCCTCGAGTTCGCCGCGGCGCGCGACCTGTCGATCCGCGCCATCGAAGAGCCGTACGCCAAGGCGCGCGCCGCCCTCGAGCGGGGCGAGACCCACGATGCCGAGGCGCTGTTGCGCGAGGCGTTCCTGCAGCGTCCCGAGAACTTCTCCTTCCATTACCGGCGCGGCCTGAAGCTCCTCAAGGAGGGGCAGTTCGAGACGGCGGTGGAGGACTTCCGCCAGGCGGTGCAGTTCAATCCGAACTTCGCCGACGTGCACAACTACCTGGGCGTGACGCTCGGAGAGCTGGAGCGGTGGGATGAGGCGACCGCGGCATTCCGCCAGGCGCTCGAGGCCAACGGCGACTACCAGATCGCCCGACTCAACCTCGCCTTCGCTCTGGCCAACGGCGGACACGAGAAGGAGGCGGCCGACGAGCTGCGCGCGGTTTTGGCGCGGGAGCCGGGCAACCAGCCGGCGATCACCAAGCTCGAGGAGCTGGCCGCGCCGAAGCGCGACAAGAACCGCGTCAAGGAGGAGACCCGTGCCTGAAGCCGCCCGCCTGAAGCTGCGCACCGCCGGGCTCACCGACGTCGGGCGGAAGCGCACCTCGAACGAGGATACGTTCGCGATCGCGACGGAGCACAACCTGCTGGTGGTGGCGGACGGCATGGGCGGACACGCCGCCGGCGAGGTCGCCTCCCGCCTCGCCGTCGAGTCGATCGAAAGGCACATCTCCGGCAGCGACCCGCGGCGCGAACCGACCTACCCGGCGTCGTTCCGCTATCCCAGGGACGAGGAGGCCTCGCTGCCGGTCCCGGCGCGGCGGCTCCTGAACGCCATCCGGCTCGCCAACCAGGAGATCGTCCGGGCCGTCCGCAAGAACAAGAGCCAGCGCGGCATGGGCACGACCGTGGTCATCGCCCAGGTTCACGGGACCCGCGCCTACATCGGCTCGGTCGGGGACAGCCGGGCCTACCTGGTGCGCGGCGCGAGCATCAAGCAGCTCACCTCCGACCACACCTTCGTCAACGAGCAGGTCCGCACCGGCGCCTTGACCGCCGAGGAAGCGCGGCGCCACCCGGCGCGCAACATCCTCACCCGCGCCGTCGGCAGCCAGGAAGAGGTCGAGGCCGACATCGTCGAGCAGGATCTGAAGCCGGGCGACCGGCTCCTGCTCTGCTCCGACGGCCTGACGACGATGGCGGAGGACGACCAGATCCTGGCGGCCATCCGCTCCTGCCCGGACGACCCCGAGTCCGCCTGCCGCGCGCTCATCGCCCTGGCCAACGAAAAGGGCGGCGAGGACAACGTCACCGCCGTCATGCTCTACGCCGGCCCCGCTGCCAACTAGAAACCCGCCGCCCGCGCCGTTTCGACCCATGGACTGATCCTTGCGCCGTCGCACGTCCGGGGGTAGTCTATGGCGGCTCGACATTTTGAGGAGTCACCATGAGCATGAAGTATCCGCGGCTCACCCACCCTCTGGTGCGCGATGGCGGCGTTCTGCGTCGCGCCACCTGGGACGAGGCGCTCGATCGCGCCGCGTCCGGGTTCAAGCGGGTGGTGGAGCGGCACGGGCCGAAGGTATTCGGCCTGTTCAGCTGCTCGAAGGCCACCAACGAAGTGAACTTCATGACCCAGAAGTTCACCCGCGTGGCGATCGGCAGCAACAACATCGACAGCTGCAACCGGACGTGACACGCCCCATCCGTCGTCGGTCTGGCGACGGTCTTCGGGGCGGGCGGCGGCACCAGCTCCTACCGGGAGATTGAGGAGACCGACCTCATCTTCCTGTGGGGCTCGAACGCGCGCGAGACGCATCCGATCTTCTTCCACCACGTGTTGAAGGGGATGCGGCGCGGTGCGCGGCTGTACGCCGTCGATCCGCGCCGCACCAGCACGGCGCAGTGGGCGGACGTCTGGATGGGGCTCGACGTCGGATCGGATATCGCCCTCGCGAACGCCATGGGTCGGGAGATCATCGCCGCCGGTCTGGCGAACCGCGCCTTCGTCGAGCGGGCCACGACCGGCTTCGAGGCTTACCAGGCGGCGGTGCAGCGCTATACGCTCGCCGAAGGAGAGAAATTGACCGGCGTGCCGGCGGCCCTGATTCAGAAGGCGGCGCACGAGTACGCCCGCGCCGACCGGGCGCAGATCTGCTGGACCCTCGGGATCACCGAGCATCACAACGCGGTCGATAACGTGCTCGCCCTGATCAACCTGGCGCTTCTGACGGGCCACGTCGGCCGGTACGGCTCGGGCCTGAACCCGCTGCGCGGGCAGAACAACGTGCAGGGCGGCGGCGATATGGGCGCGATTCCGAACAAGCTGCCGGGGTTCCAGGACATCCGGGATCCCCAGGCGCGCGCCAAGTTCGAGACGGCCTGGGGCGTCCGGATTCCGCCGGACTACGGCATGACGCTGACCCAGATGTTCGAGGCGATGGAGCACGGCACCCTCAAGACCGCTTACATCGTGGGCGAGAACCCGGCGCAGTCCGAGGCCGACCTGACGCGCGCCAAGAAACTTCTGGAAAGTCTCGAGCATATCGTCGTGCAGGAGATCTTCCTGACCAGGACGGCGGAGATGGCGCACGTCGTGCTTCCGGCCGCGGCCGCCTGGTGCGAGTCGGAAGGAACCGTCACCAGCAGCGAACGGCGCGTGCAGCGGGTGCGCAAGGCGATCGACCCGCCCGGCGAGGCGCGCGATGACATCCGAATCGTCTGCGACCTGGCGCGCCGTCTCGGACACGACTGGGGACAGCCGACCTCCGAGGAGGTCTGGACCGAGCTGCGGTCGCTGTCGCCGATGCATGCGGGAATGTCGTACCGCCGGCTCGAAGAGCTGGGAGGCATCCCCTGGCCCTGCTGGGATGAGAGCCACCCGGGAGAGCGGTTCCTGCATGCGCGCCTCTGGAAGGAACCCTGCGAGGGCCCCAGGGCGCCGATCTCGGTGACCGAGTTCGAGCCGCCGGTGGACGAGCTGACCAACGACTACCCGATCCGGCTGACCACCGGCCGCCGCCTCGATTCGTACAACACCGGCGTGCAGACGGGCGGCTACACCTCGCCGCTGCGGCGCGGCGAATCGATCGATCTGGCCCCCGAAGATGCCGAGCGCCTGGCAATGACCGACTCCGAGGTGGTGAAGGTCAGCTCGCGGCGAGGGTCGGTCGAGGTGGCCGTCCGGATCGACCCGACGCTGCGGCCCGGTCTGGCCTTCATGACGCTGCATTTCCCGGACGACGTCGCCACGAACCTGCTCACCATCGACGCCACCGATCCGAAATCGGGCACCGCCGAGTTCAAGGCGACCGCCATCCGGATCGACAAGCTGCCGCAGCCGGTCGGTGCGGTCGCCGCCGGCAAGGCCGCCGCCGCGAAGACCGCCGCCGGGCGGGAGGGGAAATGGACCTCCGCCTGAGCCGGGCGCGCCCATCGCCGGCCGAGCGGCAGGCGATCGACGCGGTGCTCGGGCCCCCCTCATCGAGCTGGGACGGCGGCACGCGGCCGTCCTCCGGCGCCGAGGCTCATGCCGCCGTTGGAGGCCATGCATCACGCGAGCGCCGGCATATGCTCCTGCCGGCGCTGCACGCCGCCCAGGCGAGCGCCGGCACCATCAGCGAAGGGGCGCTCAATCACATCTGCCAGCGCCTGACCATTCCGCCCGCCGAGGCCTACGGCGTCGCGACGTTCTATTCCATGTTCACGCTCGAGCCGCGGCCGAAGGCGGTGGCGCACGTCTGCGACGACGTCGCCTGCCGCGTCCGCGGCTCCGAACGACTCTGCGCCGATCTCGAGAAGACCCTCGGGCCGGCGGGCTCCCCGCCTCGCGGCGCCGCCGCCACCT
Organism: Acidobacteriota bacterium; assembly: GCA_041486695.1. Taxonomy (GTDB): domain Bacteria; phylum Acidobacteriota; class Polarisedimenticolia; order Gp22-AA2; family Gp22-AA2; genus JBGPLZ01. The sequence goes on from JBGPLZ010000097.1 coordinate 10,564, forward strand.
GGCTGCGCTCCCCCTGTCTCGGTTTGTGCGAGCGCGCCCCGGCGGCGCTTCTCACTTGCGCCGGCGAGCGTCCGATCGAAGCGGGGTTCGGGCCCGTGACGGCGGCCAAGGTGATCGAGGCGCTCAAGAACCCGCAGACGATCGTCGGCGGCGCCGCGGCGCCGGCGAGGCTGCCGCAGTTCGGCGACCCGGGGCTGCGGCTGCTGCGCCGGGTCGGACATGTCGACCCGACGAGCCTCGACGACTATCGGGCGCACGGTGGCTTCGCCGCCCTGCGCCGCGTCTTCGATCTCGGACCCGATGGAGTGATCCGCGAGGTGACCGATGCCAAGCTGGTGGGGCGGGGCGGGGCCGCCTTCCCGACCGGCCGCAAGTGGGACGCCGTGTCGAAGGCGCCGGTCCGACCTCATTATCTGGTCTGCAACGCCGACGAGTCGGAGACCGGCACCTTCAAAGACCGCGTGCTCCTCGAAGAAGATCCTTTCAGCGTCCTCGAAGGGATGGTGATCGCCGCCTACGCCTGCGGCAGTGAGCAGGGGTACCTCTACGTCCGGGGCGAGTATCCCCTCGCCGCGCAGCGCAGCGCGCTCGCCATCGCCGAGATGCGGGCCCGCGGCTTTCTCGGCGACGACATCATGGGGCATGGCCTGCGCTTCGACATCGAGCTGCGCCGCGGCGCCGGGGCTTACATCTGCGGCGAGGAGACGGCGCTCTTCAACTCGATCGAGGGTTTTCGCGGCGAGCCGCGCAACAAACCCCCCTTCCCCACCCAGGTCGGCCTGTTCGGCAAGCCGACGGTGGTGAACAACGTCGAGACGCTGGCGAACGTGCTGGAGATCATCGCCTCCGGCGGCCCAAGCTACGCCGCGGTCGGGACCCCTGGCTCGACCGGCACGAAGCTCTTCTGCCTCTCGGGCCACGTCGCCCGGCCGGGGTTGTACGAAGTCCCGTTCGGCATGACGCTGCGGGCGCTTCTCGACCTGGCCGGCGGAGTCGCGGGGGGGCGCGCGCTCAAGACGATCCTGTTGGGCGGGGCCGCCGGCTCGTTCGTCACGCCGAACGATCTCGACGTCCCGCTCACCTTCGAGGGGACCAGGGCGATCGGGGCGAGCCTCGGATCGGGTGTCGTTCTCGTCCTGGACGACTCGGTCGACATGTGGGATATCGTGCTGCGCATCGCCGCCTTTTTCCGCGATGAGTCGTGCGGCCAATGCGTCCCCTGCCGCGTCGGCACGGTGCGTCAGGAGGAAGCCCTGCGACGCCTGGCGCGCGGCCGGACTCTCGGCACGATCGAAGACGAGAAGCGCCTGCTCGACGAGATTGCCCAAGCGATGCGCGACGCCTCGATCTGCGGTCTCGGTCACACCGCCGCGACCGCGGCGCAGTCGGCGCTCACCAAGCTCGGTCTGTTGCAGCAGGGGCGAGCATGAAGAAGGCCGGCCATGAAGCAGGCCCTGCCTTGGGCGACGCGCTTCCGAAGCGCCCGGTCTCGATCACCATCGACGGACGCGCGCTGCAGGTGCCGGAGGGGACGACACTCCTCCAGGCCTGCCGCAGCCTCGACATCGACACGCCGACGCTCTGTTATCTCGAGACGCTGCGTCCCGTGAACGTCTGTCGGGTCTGCGTCGTCGAAGTCGAAGGATCGCGCACCCTCGTCCCGGCCTGCTCGCGGCCGGCCGAGCCGGGGATGGTGGTGAAGACCGACTCGGAGCGGGTCCGCCTCAGCCGGCGGATGGTGCTCGAGCTCCTCGCCTCGTCGGTCGATCTCTCGACCGCACCGCAGGCGCAGGGTTATCTCAAACGGTACGAGGCCCGCCCGGCGCGCTTCGGGCCGGCCGGCGCGCCTTCCCCCGCCGGCGCGCGGGACGCCCGGCACCCGGGCCACCATCACGCCCCCGACGGCGCCGCTGCCGAGACGGTGCGTCAGCCGGTGAAGGTCGACAACGACCTGTACGTCCGCGACTATTCCAAGTGCATCCTGTGCTACAAGTGCGTCGAGGCGTGCGGAGTCGACGCCCAGAACACCTTCGCCATCGCGGTGGCTGGGCGCGGCTTCGACGCTCGCATCTCAACCGAGTTCGCGGTGCCCCTCCGCGACTCCGCCTGCGTATACTGCGGCAACTGCATCGGCGTCTGTCCCACCGGAGCTCTTATGTTCCGCAGCGAGTACGAAATGAGGCAGAGTGGAACGTGGGACGAATCCTTGCAGACGACCTCGGATACAATCTGCCCTTACTGTGGCGTCGGTTGTACCCTCAC
>JBGPLZ010000098.1:0-12758 GCA_041486695.1 Acidobacteriota bacterium
AGCCGCGCCGTGCGCGTAGGCCCCGTGGTGGCGAGAGTGGGCTTCCAGCCACTGGCCGTACCCGCGCGCGGCGACGGCGTGCCCCGCGAACCGCATGCGCCGCCCCCCGGATCGCAGGGCGGGCGCCGATCGAGACGCGCCAGAGGCTATAATCGGGCGATTTGCCGGCCCCTCCCCACGGCAGGAGCGGAAGACGGACACTCCAGAGCAGCTGTTCGAGGAAATCCTCAGGTTCTTATGGCGTTCGTCGCCGGCGCAGGCCACCGCGGTCGGCATCCACGACCATGACGACCGCCTCGCCGAATTCGACGCCGCGGCGATCACCGAGCGCATCCGCAGGCTTAGGGCGATGGGGCGCGATCTGGCCCGCCTCCAGGATGGGCCGGTCGCGCTGTCGCCGGATGAGCTCCTCGACGCCCGGGTGTTGCGCAATACGGTCGAGGTCGAAGCGCGGCTTCTCGAGGAGATGCGGGCTCCCTGCCGCGATCCCGGCGTTTACCTGGACGAGATCCTTTACGGGCTCTATTACCTGATCCAGAGAGATTTCACCTCACTGCCGGAGCGCGCGTGGCTGGCCGCGCACCGACTGCGCGACGGCGCGCGGGTCCTCCGGGAGGGCCGGGCAAACCTGGCACGACCGGAAGAGATCCCTCAAGTCTGGGTCGAGGCGGCCCTCGATCAGGCCGCGGGCAGCGTCGATTTCTTCCGTCAGATCGAGCGGGAGGTCGTTCCAGCCGCCGGCTCCGGAGGCCCCGATCTGGGCGCCGCCCTGCAACAGACGGCCGCGGACATCGAGAGCTTCGCCGCGTGGCTCCGCTCCGACCGACTTCCCACGGCCCGCGGCGACTTCGCCGTCGGGCGTCCCCTTTTCGAGTTCCTCCTGCACCGTCAGCATGGTCTCGATCTCGGCGCCGAGGAGCTGTACCGTTTCGGACTCGATCGGGTGGAGCAGGCCCGGGCCCGCCTCGAGCAGGAGGCGCGGGGCATCGATCCAGGTCGGAGTTGGCAGGATCTCGTGGCGCTCTGGAAGTCGGAGCACCCGCAACAGGAGGAGTTCGTAAGCACCTATCGACGGGAGGTGGAACGCGCCCGCGAGTTCGTGGTGCGCAAGCGCCTCGTCACCCTGCCTGCGTGGGAGCGGCTTCAGGTCGCCGAAACGCCGCCCTTCCTGAGGGGCATCTGCCCCTTCGCGGCGTATCTCGCCCCGGGCGCGTTCGAGTCCAACCAGCTCGGCACCCTTTGGGTGACCCCGCCTTCGGAAGGTGCGTCCGAAGAGGTTCGGCGCAAGCACCTCGAGGATCATCTATTGGCGGGCATTCCCAACACCACGGTCCATGAAGCCTATCCCGGGCACCACCTGCAGCTGTCGGTCGCATCCCGGATCGCTTCACGCGTGAGACGCGGCCTGATCGCGCCGGTGATGGTCGAGGGATGGGGCTTTTACTGCGAGCAGATGATGGCGGAGGAAGGCTATTACGCCGATCCCAGGAGCCGGGTTCTGCAGCTCAAGGACGAGCTGTGGCGCTCCTGCCGCGTGGTCATCGATGTCGGCATCCAGACCCGCGGCTTGAGCCTCGACGAGGCGATCGGCATGCTGCACGAGCAGGTGAGGCTCGGGGTCCCGAGCGCCCAGGGGGAGGTGCGTCGTTACAGCCGCATGCCGACGCAGCCGATGTCCTATGCCGTCGGCAAGCACGAAATCCTCATGCTCCGTGATGAGTACCGCCGGAGGCGCGGCCCCTCCTTCAACCTGCAGGAGTTTCATGATCGGTTCCTGTCGCTCGGTTCCATCCCGATCTCGATGATCCGCGAGCGCATTCTGGGGGGCAATCTGATGCGAGACGGCGCCGTGCCGCGGGCGGTCGTGATCGCGATCCTGCTGTCCGGCGCCCTGTCCCCGTCGGAAGCCCGGGCGGTGGGGGACAGCGTCCCGTCGGTCGTCGAGGCGGCGGCTTCTCCCGCTCCGGCAGCGGCACCCGGAGGCGCCGCCGCCGCGGGGGCGGGGGCGATCGAGCCGACCCCGCCGGCGATGTCGGAGAATCCGCTCGGCCCGATCCCGCCCGACGACCCGCGCATGGAGGCTTACTCGCACGGCGGATACTTCCTCTACGTGGTCGGCACGGTCTGGGGACTCGTGCTGCTCGCGTTGATCGTCGCCACCGGTTTCGGCGCCTTCATGCAACGGCTGGCCGAGCATGTGACACGGCGCGCCAACCTGAAGGTCGCCGTCTATGCGGCCCTGTTCGCCGCGGTGACCTTTCTCGGCTCGTTCCCTTTGACCGTCTACGCGAGCTACGTGCGTGAGAAGCGCTACGGCTTCGCCAACCAGACCTTCGGCGCCTGGATGGGCGACCAGGGGAAGGGCCTGCTGATCGCGATCCTTCTTGAGGCGCTGTTCTTCACGGCGCTCTACGCCGTCCTCCGCCGGCTGCCGCGGTTCTGGTGGGTTGCGGGTGCAGCGCTCGCGATCCTGTTCGTGATCCTGGTGCTGGCGATCGCGCCGGTGTTCATCGCCCCGCTGTTCAATACCTTCGAGCCGCTCCACGATGCGGCCCTGCGGGACGAGATCCTGGCGATGGCCCGGGCCCAGGGGATCCCGGCTCACGAGGTCTATCAAGTCGATGCCAGCCGCCAGTCGGAGCACAACAATGCGTACGTCGCCGGCCTGCTGGGGACGCAGCGGGTGGTCATCTACGACACCCTCCTGAAGCACTTCACGCCGCGTGAGATCCGCTTCGTCATGGGGCACGAGATGGGGCACTATGTCTTGCGGCACATCTGGAAGTTCGTGGCCCTGCTGTCGGTCGTGATCGTCATCGGGTTCGCGCTGGTCGATCGGGTGGTGCGCGCGATCCTGCAGCGCGCTCCGCGCCTGGGCATCATCGCCCTGCACGAGCCGGCCTCCCTGCCGCTCCTGCTCCTTCTGCTCAATGGCTGGAGCGTGCTGGCCACGCCTGCCCTCGCGACCTTCAGCCGCCACGAGGAGCATCAGGCCGACCGCTTCGGGCTGGAGGTCACGGGCGACCCGGAAGCCGCCGCGTCGAGTTTCATCAAGTTCGGAACCTATGACCTGTCGGAGTACGAGGTCGATCCGTGGATCGAGACGCTCCTGTACGACCATCCGAGCCCGGCCAACCGCATCCGGTTCGCGCAATCGTGGGCCGCCCGGCACCCGAAGCGCCGTGGAGGAGCCGAGCCGCCGCCTGCGAGCGGAGCGCTGAGGATCAGCGAACGGTGACCGGAGCCGCGGCGAGCAGGTAGTTGAACCAGAGGTTGGAGAGCTTCTCCTGCACGGTGTTCTGGGACAGGCGCTGCCGGAGGTGATTCCAGTCCACCTCGTCGAGCAGCTGATCCTGGTTGAAGCAGGAGAAGACGAAGAACTCGCGGCCGGTCTTCGGATCGACGTGCTTCTGCAGGCACTGGGCGCAGACTTCCTTCATCATGCACTGCATCGGTGAGTTGATCGACCCGATGCCGACGTGGTCGGGGTGGAGGAACGGCTTCAGGATCTCGTGACGGGCCCGCGCCACGGCCGCCATCATCCGGTCCGAGCCGATGGCGATGATCCGGCCGGCCTCCTGCAGGCGGACCGGCACCGGCCCCAGATCGCCCTGCGCATACGCGACCATCGCCTGGACGATGTTGCCGACGAAGCTCTTGTCCTGGGGACGAACGGCCGGGATCGCGGCACCTCCGTCGACGCTCCAGATGACGATGTCGGTGGCCGCCTCGATCTCCTCCCGCTTGAACAGGTCCTCGCTCTTCTTGTAGCCGGCGAAATAGACGACGCGGCAGCCGCGCTCCTTCGCCTCCTTGGCGATCGAGAAAAGCACCGCGTTGCCGAGGCCGCCCCCGGCCAGAATGACGGTGCTGCCGGCCGGCACCTCGGTGGGCGCCCCGGTCGGACCCATCACCAGGACCTCCTCGTCCTTCTTGAGCAGGGCGCAGAGGCGCGATGAGACGCCGAGCTCGAGCGCGATCATGCTCAACAGGCCGCGCTCCTTGTCGACCCAGGCGCCGGTCAGCGCCAGGGGCTCCATCAGCAGCACCGTGCCCTGCCTCCGGGGCGCCGTGGACTCGAAGTTCTGCAAACGGAAGAACTGGCCGGGCTGGAAGTTCTGCGCCTGCTGCGGAGCCCGGACGATCACCTCGACGATCGTCGGGGTGAGCTGGCGAACCTCGACGACCCGGGCGCGGAGGCGATCGTCGAGCCGGTCATGGAGCGCTTTCAGCCGCGCATCGCGCGCCGCCTGCTCGCGGGGGTCGAGGGCGCGGATCGCCGCCTCGAACAGGGCCACGATGTGCGGGTAGCCGTGTTTCGCGGAGGCCATCGCCTTGACGACATTCCCGGCGTACACAGGATGGTTGTCGCCGAAATAGGAGACCAGCCGGCCCTCCCGGTTATAGGACGTGAAGAAGCCGACCCCTTCGCCGGGCCGCGCCGGTACCAGCCGGATGACTCCCGGCGACTCCTTCAGGGCGCGATGCGACAGGAAGAATTGCCGGCGCTCGTCGAGAACGAAGCGGCCCGGGCTCTCCTTCTCGAAAGTGATGTTGGGACTCGTCCCGGCCGCCACCAGAAGGGTGCGGGCCGGCAGCCGGACGCGCTCGCCGCTGTCGACGAGCCGCTCGCCCTCCGCGCGCATCCTCTTGAAGATCACCTCCGCGAGCGCTCCATCGGGGCCCGGGACCGCCTCGATCGGATCGAGGTGATCGATGAAGCGGATCCCCTCTTCGAGGGCCTTGATCACTTCCTCGTGGTTGAGCCGGTAGGCGGGAGCGTCGGCGAGCGCTTTTCTGTACGCGATCGACACGCCCCCCCACGCTTCGATGAGAGGCGCGAAGTCGGGCCCCTCGCCCGCCTTCCGGGCCCGCTCCCGCTCGGCCCGAATCGCTCGGCCATGCTCGAGGTAGGTGCGGAGCGTGGCGCGCTCCTCGGGCGTGCACGGAGCCCAGATCGAATCTTCATCGGCCGCGCGCGCCAGGGTCTCGAAACGATCGAGGATCCGCTCGACCTGGATCGGGTAGTAGGCGAGCAGCTCGGTCGCCGAGTCGATGGCGGTCAGACCGCCGCCCACGATGATCGCCGGCAGCCTGGCCTCCAGGTTGGCGATAGCCCCCGGCTTGAACGCCCCGGTGAGCTGCAGGGCCATCAGGAAGTCGGAGGCTTTGCGCACCCCGCGGATGACGTTGTTCTTCATGTCGATGATCGTCGGCCGGCCTGCCCCGGCGGCGATGGCGACGTGATCGAAGCCGAGCTCCCACGCCTGCTCGAGCTGCAGGGTGCCGCCGAAACGGACCCCGCCATAGAAGCGCGCCGCCGCGCGGCGGGCCAGGGCGAGGTAGATCATGGTCAGGAAGTTCTTGTCCCAGCGGACCGTGATGCCGTACTCGGAGACGCCGCCGAAGCCCCGCAGCGGCCGCTCGTCCAGCTCGCAGGTCAGCTCACGCACGTCGCGGATCGGCCGCGGCGGGAGCCCGTCCGCTCCCGTCAGGTCGGCCGGCAGCGGCTCGATCTTCAGCCCATCGATGCCGACCACGCCGAAGCCCTCGTTGATGAGGTAGTGGGTGAGGGTGTACCCCGCGGGGCCGAGGCCGACGACCAGGACGTTCTTGCCGTTGTAGGGAAGGGCGTACGGACGCCCCACGTTCACCGGATTCCAGCGGGTCAGAAGGCTCCAGATCTCGAACCCGTAGGGGAGCGCCAGCACGTCGGTCAGTATGCCGGTCTCGATCTGCGGGATGTTGACCGGCTCCTGCTTCTGATAGATGCAGGCCTTCATGCAGTCGTTGCAGATGCGGTGGCCGGTCCCCGGGCACATCGGGTTGTCGATGCAGACCATCGCCAGCGCCGCCAGCGAGTCGCCCTGGCGCTTGAGGGTGTGGGCCTCGGAGATCTTTTCGCCGAGTGGACATCCGTTGAGCGGGATCCCCAGGGGGTTCTTCCGGACCGTCCCGTCCTTCGCCTTCAGGCCCGTCGAGCAGGAATCCTTCTCGCGGTCGTGGCACAGGACGCAGTAGTGCGCCTCGTCCAGCACCGCGCGCGCCGACATGCGCCGGTCGGTCAGCTTGAAGCCGTCGCGCCGGCGGTGCCGCTCCTCCGGGCCGACCATTTTCTCGGGGATCGCCGGATCGGGGCGCTCCACGGCCACCAGGTGCTGATAGTCGAGATCCTCCGGCTCGTGGTAGGACACCCAGGATCGCACCTCGGCGCTCCCGGCGGGGTCGGATCTCCGGGCCGCCGACCAGTCCTCCAGGAGTCCCAGGGTCCGCTCCATCCTCTCGAGGTCGGATTCCGGAGAGTCGCCGCTCACGGGCGCGATCGCAATGGCGATTGAATCGAGGCGGGCGCGAAGCTCGGCGAGGCGCCGTGCCGAGTCGGCCGCGACCGCCGGGGCGCGCCGCAGCCGGACGACTCCCGCGAGCTCGGCCTCGAGCCGCAGCAGCGCGGTCGTCATCCGCGCCGTGCCGAGCTCGGGATCGCGCCCAAAGTCGATTTCGGGGAAGAGGGCCGCGCGCAGCGCGAGGACGCGGCGGTCCAGGGCGGCGAACGGCTCCGCCGGCGCCTGTCCGGCGGGATATTTCTTGAACGCCCGTCTCTGCAGGAAGTCGCGCTTGAAAACGAAGATCGGGTCCTGCGCGAGCACTGTCTCGGCGGAGCGCCGCAGCTCCGGCTCGATCCCGAACAGGCGGCCGATGAACCGGCTCAGGACTCTGGAAACGCGGATCAGGAGATTCGAGCTCTCCACCGCCCCCAAGGCGGCCGGGTCGCGGCGATGGGTCTCGAAGGCCTCGAAGAGGGCCGGGTCGGAAGCCCTGAGCAGGGCGTCAAAAGCGCCGGCCAGGTCGGCCAGCCGCTCCGTCCGGTAGAGATCCGCGTAGGAATAGCCCGGGAGGCCCAGGGGGAAGTCACGCGGGGCTGACTGCGTGCTCGACTGGGCGGGCCGGTGAGGCTCGCCGTAACTCTGCGACATCGAAACCTGCCTGTGATCCCCGGGCGTCGCGCCGGAACCTGGGACTGGGGCGCTGCGCCGGCGGGCCAGCAAAAGGCCGCCGAATATGCACTATTCACGGGCCGAAGTCAAATCCGGGGCGCATCCCTCGGGACTTCAGACCCCGCCGCGGGCGGCCGTCGGCCGGGGAGGGGGACGGACGGGCCCGGAGTAATACGCCTGCAGGGCATCGACATAGGCCTCCGCCACCTTCTGCCGGTAGGCGGGGTCGGCCAGCAGCCTGCTGTCGGCGGGGTTGCTCAGATTGCTCACTTCGATCAAGACCTCCACCGGCACGACGTTGCAGCGCAGCACCGCGGGCACCCAGGCGCGGCCGCGCCGGATGATCCGCTCCCGCACCGGGCCGTAGGGATGAACCGCGACGCCGCGCCGGCGGAAAGCCTCGACCAGCCTCCCCGCGAACTGGCGCGACAGCCCTTCGGAGCGCTCCCGCTCGGCGCGCGTGAACGAGACGTACGGCTGCTCGCGCACTTCGCGGTGCTTCACGTAGGCGGCGCCGTCGTGGCCGTAGCGGCCCCGGCGGAATTCCTCCCCCGGGACGTAAACCATCGCCCCCCCGAGCGACGGGTGGCGGGCATCGGCGTGCAGGCTCACGAAGACGACCTTGCGCGGATCCTGCCCGCCCGCCACGAGCCGCCGGTAATAGGCGTTGGCGAGGTACCAGCGCAGGTTGACGCTCGGGGCGTGCTCGCCGAGCGGGGAGGGAGGATCGGTCAGGAGCACCTCGGCCTGGTTGCGCGTGAGCCGCGTGCTGTCGTGGATCGCATAACCCTCATGGCGGTCCTTGATCGTCGGCAGCACCTTCGCTCCGGTCTGCTGCTCGAGGCGGGCCTTGATCCGGCAGAGGATGTCGTAGACGTACTCATGCTCCCACACGCCATTGTGCGCCGCCCCCTGGTCCCGGCCTCCGTGCCCGGCGTCGAGGATGACCGCCACGCCCTGGAGATTCCGGCTGCTCGCCTCATTGGTGTAGCGGGCGACCTCGGCCTGGCTGCGCTCCCAGGCCAGCCGGCGCGGATCATCGGGAGGGAGGTACTCGCTCAGCAGGAGGTCGAGCGGGATGCGGATCTTGAAGCCGATCGGAATGTCGGTGACATTGCGGATGCCGCTCCGGCGCGCGATCTGCTGCGCCAGGTCGTTCACGTCCGAGGCGTCGATCCGCCCGGTGAACCGGACCACCACGGTCGAGTAGAGCGCCTCGCCGCGCTTCAATCGATACACGGCGAAGCCACCGTCGGCGTCGTGGCCGTAGCGGAGCTCGTCGGCCCCTTCGGCCGGCGGCAGGGCCATGGGAGCGGGGCCGGTGGGGCCGGGCTCCTCGGTCTCCGCGCCCGACGGCGCCTCGGTGAACTCGTCGGTCCCCTCGTCGTCGCCGCCATCCGCGTCGATCGAGCCGGAAGACTCCTGATCGCCGTCCTTGACGGGCGCCGTGGCGCCGCCGGCGCGGAAGCCGCCGGAGGATCGCCCCGCCATCCGGGTGAAGGGAGGACTGAGGAGCGCCCCCGGGACGATCAGCTCCTGGTCGGGACGGAGGGTCAGGTCGTCGAGGGCGTTGTGCTCGGCGAGGGTTTGATAGTTTTCGCCCCGGCCGGTCAGCCAGAGCGACAGATGCCAGATCGTCTCGCTGCCCGCTTCCGGTCTTTTGGGTCCGACCCGGTGAATCCAGTCGCCTCCCCGGGTCGTGTCGCGCGGGAAGAGCTGCTGAATGACGCGCGCCTTGTAGTCGTCGTTCAGCGAGGTGTAAGGGATCCGGATCGTCCCCCCGGCCTTCGGGAGTGTTGCGCCATTCTCGGCCTTGATCGATTGGAGGCCCCGCAGGTCGGCGAGGTATTTCTGGCCGATGGTCGTATAGCTCGTTCCGGCGCCGAGGTGGACCTCGAGGAAGAGATCGCCGCCCGGCTTCAGGACCGGCGATTCATCCGGGCGAAGCGGCGGCGCGCCGCGGCGCACGACGGGCGGGCCGTCGGCGGCGGAGGGAGCCGCACCGGCCGTCGCCGGGGTCGGCGAGGATGCGGGAGGAGCATCGAGCCGCTGCGCCGGCTTCGGGCGCGGCGCGCTTCCCTCGGGAGCGGCCCGCCCTGCCGAGACCATGGCGCCGGTCAGCAGGAGAGCGGCGAGGAGCGCTCCCGAGACTCTCAGGCCATGGCGGGTCGTATCGGCGCTCAAGAGGGCCCGGCGCTCAGGATAGGCAGCGGCGGCCGGCTATCGCTGAACTTGAGATCGGCCTCCAGGGTGAAGGCGAGACGGAGGATCGTCTCCTCGTCGAAGCGGCGGCCGACGATCTGCAGTCCGATCGGCAGGCGGTCCTTGGTGAGGCCGCAGGGGATCGAGATGCCGGGCAGGCCGGCGAGGTTCATGGTGACGGTGAAGATGTCGGAGAGATACATCGACAGAGGGTCATCCGCCTTTTCGCCGATCCGGAACGCCGGCGTCGGGCTGGTCGGGGTCACGACGACGTCGACGTCGCGGAAGGCGGCCTCGAAGTCGGCCCGGATCAAGGTCCGGACTTTCTGGGCCTTCAGGTAGTAGGCGTCGTAGTACCCGGCCGACAGGACGTAGGTGCCGAGCATGATCCGCCGCTTCACCTCCGCGCCGAACCCCTCGCCGCGGCTCTTGAGATAAAGGGAGGCGAGATCCATGGCGCCGGCGGCGCGCCGCCCGTAGCGCACCCCGTCATAGCGGGCCAGATTGCTGCTGGCCTCGGCCGTCGCGACGATGTAATAGGTTGGAATGGCATACTCGGTGTGCGGCAGGGAGATCTCCCTCAGTTTCGCCCCAAGTCCCTCGGCCCGTCGCAACGCGGAGCGCACCGACCCCTCGACCTCGGAGTCGAGCCCGCGGGGGAAATACTCCTTGGGGAAGCCGATCCGGAGTCCGGTCGCGCCGCGCCGCAGGCCGGCGAGAAAGTCGGGCACCGGAAGACTCGACGACGTCGCGTCGCGGGGATCATGGCCGGCGATCACCTGCAGGACCCGAGCGACATCCTCGACCGAGGCGCCGAACGGGCCGACCTGGTCGAGGGAGGAGGCGAAGGCGACCAGGCCGTAGCGGGAGACCCGCCCGTAGGTCGGCTTCATGCCCGGGACGCCGCACAGAGCGGCCGGCTGGCGAATCGAGCCGCCGGTATCGGTGCCGAGAGAGACGGGGACCTCCGCGGCAGCGACCGCGGCGGCCGAGCCGCCGCTCGAGCCTCCCGGCACGCGGTCGAGACTCCAGGGATTGCGGGTCGTTTCGAAGGCCGAGTTTTCGGTGGAGGAGCCCATCGCGAACTCGTCCATGTTGGTCTTGCCGGTCAGGATCGCCCCGGCGCTCCGCAGCCGCTCGACGCAGGTGGCGTCGAATCCCGGCACGAAGCTCTCCAGCAGCCGCGAGCCGCATGTGGTCGGGGCGCCCCTCAGGCAGAGCACGTCTTTGATCGCCACCGGCACGCCGGCCAGCGGGCCGAGCTTCCTGCCGGCCCGGCGATCGCGATCGATCTGCGCCGCCTCTTCGAGCGCCTCGGTCTCGCGCAGCGATCGGTACGCCCGGACCTGCGGATCGACCACGCGGGTCCGGTCGAAGTGGGCCCGGCAGACCTCGACGGCGCTCGCCTGTCCCGTCGCCTGGAGATCGAGGATCTCCGCAATGGTTCTGCCGGTGAGCCCGCTCACCCGATCACCCGGGGCACCTTGAACAGGCCCTGCTCTTCCTCGGGTGCGTTGCGAAGCGCCTCCTCCTGGGACACCGAGCCCTGAAGCCTGTCGTCGCGCAGCGCCTGCGCCGCGGGCTCGAGGTGGGACGTCGCCTCGATGGCCGACGTATCGAGCCGATCCAGCTGGGCGACATAACCGAGGATGGCGTTGAGCTGCCGTGTGAAGCGCTCGTACTCCGGCTCGCTGAACTCGAGCTTGGCGAGCTTGGCGATATGCCTCACCTGCTCCAGCGTGATCGACACCGAAACCCTCCCCATCGGGCCTGCCGGGACCGTGTTGAACGGGCACTCAACCGCAGCCTTGAAGATCGAAAGCCGCTTCAGCGCTCACCGGCCATCGCGATCGGAGCGACCCGGCGCTCAGCTGCGGCGCTCTTCAGCCGTCAGCTGCAGCGCCGCAGCACGACCACCCACGATCCCTTCAACCCCGGTAATTATACTTGACGGTGCCCTGTGGTAGCCTGACGCCCCATGAACGGACCTCGCCTTGCGCTGCATCCGGCCGTCGTCGAGATGGTGATCCTGCTCGCCGCCCTGAACGGCGCCGCCGCCCCCCTGCCGCATTCCGCATCCCGGCCAGAGGACCCGGCCCCGACCCCCGGGACTGCTCCGGCGGTGCGCATCGCGCTCGAGACGATCGCCGTCGATCGGCGGGGGACCTGGAGCGCCGGGAGCGACGTCGCGGACGTCTTCCCCGGGAGCACGGGAGTCCTGGAGAAATCGTTGACGCTCATCGGTCGCCAGGAGAAGAACCCGCCGCGCGAGATGCTGAAGATGCGGGCCCGGATCACCCCGAGCCTGGCGCCCGGAGCGGCCTGCCGGATCCGGGTCGAAGCGGAGACGAAGCGGGTCGTCTCCGGGGCGCGCGAGCCGGCGGCGGGGGCCCGCCCCGATCGGAAGACGGTGACGGTGACGCTTCAGGAGGGAGAAGATCGACTGATCGAGATTTACTCATCGTCGCTCACGGAGGGACGGCTGGCCCTGAAAGTCCGCTGCGGCCCTGCGGAGGGGGCGGCCGATCCTGCAGATCTGCGTCTGGTCGATTTCTCGCTGGCGATCGCCCGCGCCGTCGACGAGCAGCCGCTGCAGGCGCTGAAGACCGACAGCCTGCAGGCGATGCTCGGACGCGAGGCCACCGACCTGGTCTCCTTCAATGTTCCCCTGCCCGAAGGGGACGGGGGAGCCAGGCGTTACCGCCGGGAGCACCTCGAGGTGGTGATTTCGCCGACCCTGATGTCGGGCGGGAGGGTCCAGGTCGATATTCGTGTGCAGGGAGAGCTCGCCACGGTCTCCGCGGCCGCACCCTCGATGAGCCATCCCGTCGATCACCGGGAGACCGCCGTTCTGGCCTCGGGCGAGGCCCGCGCGATCGACCTGACGATCCGCTCAACCGGGACGGAGGAGGGGTGGACCGTGGTCCGTTATCATTTCGACCTCAGCGGCCGCTTCTGATCGATCCAAATCGCCGGGTTGACTTCAAACTGATGTATCAAATAGATTAAGGCCGCTTTCCGACCGTTCTCAGGCTCCTTCGTCCCGAAAAATGGATAGGGAGGATCGCCGATGAGCAGACGTGCCGGAGATCGATGGCTTCGCAGTCTCGCGCTTCTGTTGGTTCTCGTCGCCACCGTTCGCGCCGCTGTCGCCGGGCCTCCTCTCCTCAAGGTTCATGTCACCGACGGGTTGGGGCATGGCCTGGCCGGAGCAACCATCTTCTTGTTACTCGCCAGCCCCGTGGCGATGCGCCCTGTCCCGGAGGCCCCCACCTGGGATGCCCGGACCCCGATCATGTCCCCGGCGCTCGAGACTGCGACGACCGATGCCGAGGGCACCGCGGAGGCGAAGCTGCCGCCAGGGCACTATCGCGTCGCGGCGCTCAAGTCGGGCTACGGCATCGCGGTTGCGGAGGTGAGCACGCTGGTGCGCAGCAGACTGGAGATCCGGCTGCAGGGGGTGGTCCGGGCCTTCGCCGGCGACCTGCCGGCCCCCTCCGAGCCGAATGACCTCGGCCTCGACTGGATTTTGAGGGCCCCAGCGGACGACGTGCTGCGCCA
>JBGPLZ010000099.1:0-12704 GCA_041486695.1 Acidobacteriota bacterium
GTCGTGGCTGACCATCGCCACCGCGCCGCGGAACGTGTCTTTGAGGAACGACTCCAGCCACAGGCGCCCGTCGATGTCGAGGTGGTTGGTGGGTTCGTCCATAAGCAGGACGTCCGGCCGGCCGAGCAGCACTCGGGCCATCGCCACGCGCATCTTCCAGCCGCCCGACAAAGCACCGACGTCGCCGTCGATCCGCTCGTCGTCGAACCCCAGTCCGTGCAGCACCTCGCGCGCCCGGCTTTCGAGCGCGTAGCCGCCCAGGTGGTCGTACTTCTCCTGCACCTCGCCGAAGCGCGCCAGGATGGCGTCCATCTCGCCGGCTCGATCCGGGTCGGCCATGGCGTGCTGGAGCGACTCGAGCTCGTGGTGCAGATCGCCGACCCGGCCGCTGCCGGCGATCGCCTCGTCCAGCACCGAGCGGCCCGACATCTCTTCCACGTCCTGGCGGAAGTAGCCGATGGTCAGCTTCTTCGGCACCGACACCTCGCCGTCGTCGGGTGTCTCGTCGCCCACGATCATTCGAAAAATGGTGGTCTTGCCCGCGCCGTTCGGGCCGACCAGGCCGACCTTCTCGCCGGGGTTCAGCTGAAAGGACGCCTCGACGAAGACGGCCTGCCTGCCGTACTGCTTGCTGATGTTGAAGAGGGAGATCATGCCAGGACGAGCCGGATGTCGATCTCCCGTTCGACGTATGACCACTCGTCCGACCGGCGCAGGATGCCGACGAGCTCCTCGAACGCCTCGGCATCCTGGGCCAGACTCCACCACCGTGCCGATTTCTTGATCGGGATGAGGGCGGCACAGGTCGCCCCGGGCCGGGCGAGCGCCGGCTGCTTCGCCGTCAGGAGATCGTGCTCGTGCCGGGTTACATACCTTTCATGGCTGGTGACCCCCCGGAGAAGCCACCGGGCTCCCGTGGGCAACGACTCCAGGTGCCGGTCGAAGCTGCTCACGCGTGGAACCCGCTCGAGTGGATCGCCAACGACGGCGTCGAGTTTCACCACGCGCCAGGTGCCGCTGTCGCCCCCGACGCACGTAAATGATTGACCGGTCGACAAGCCCGAATCCCCTTCTTCGCGTCATCGGGCACAGGACATCGGTACGTCGGTTCTACTTTGCCGGAGCCCGCTTGCTCGGGTCGTCAGCGGGGTTGACGTAAATGAGGGCAAAGGGACCCATGCCGTGGACCTGCACGGTCGCCGCCGTTTTCGCCAGCGCGAAATGCCGCATCTCGGCAGGCAGGAACGCGTACCCCCCGGCAGGGAGATCCTTCATCGTCGCCTTATTGAAATTGTCGCCCATGCCCAGCGCGAACGTGCCCGAGAGCACCGTCACATGTTCATCCGTGGGATGCCAGTGCGGCGCGATCTTGTAGCCGGCCGGCATTTTCAGGCGCACGACGAAGAGGCCTGCCTTGCTCGGGTCCCCGGACACGACGGCGAAGGAGGCTTCCTTCTCGAAGACGGGAGGTGGTGCGCCCCACTTGAGCTCTGCAGCGGTCGTCAAGACGTGCGCCGGAGCCGTCGTCTCCTGGCTCGTAGCAACTCCGACAATCGCCACCAGCGCCAGGGCCCCGCAGAAAAGAAACCTTCGCATCCGACACCTCCTTCTTCCTGATTCAGTTCGCCATGGACTCTTCATCGAGGAGCCCGTTATTCTGGATCAATTGCTCGAGAATTTCACACCCGTGTCGAAGATGATTGACGGAGGCGCGGATGCTTGCTCGAACGGCATGCGGCCGCCGTTGCGCCGAACACCGCATCTCCGGTCATCGGCATCGGTCACGCTCCTCCACAGGCCTGCCTGCCCACCCATCGTTTCAACCCGTCGAGATAACCGTCCACGAAAACCGGCGGCGGTATCTGCTCGCCCAGTGGCCATTTGACGAGCCCATGATTGCCTTCGGGGAAGACGATGAACTGCACGTTGTGGTTCCCGCCCTTGGCAAGCGCCGCTTCGATGGCGCTCTTGGCGATGGCGGGGTCCGATTTCGGGTCGCGACCTCCCTTGAGCAGGAGCACCGGCACCTTCACCTGCTCCCAGACCGGCGCCGGGGCGAAGTCCATCACCGAACGCCACCAGGCGTAATCTTCTTTGGGATAGACCTCCTCCGGAATCTTTTGGGCGTCCCGGAACCATGGCTCGCCCCGCGCTTCGCGAAGATCCTGCTTGAGCGTCTCGGCCCCCTGGCCGGTTCGCTGGTAATCGAAGACCCGATCGTTGAGGGCCAGGGCGCGCGCGACGATCCGTTCCGCATACCCGCGCGCACGCAGCCTTATGGCGATCTCCTGATCGACCTGCTGCGCAGGAGAGACGCCACTGGGGGCGATGATGATCAAGAAAGCGACGTCGCTCGATCGTGTCGCAGCCAGGGCGCCCACCCACTCGCCTTCGCTGACCCCCATGATGCCGATGCATCCGGGAATGACGTCCGGGTCCTGCTTCAGGTATTGCACCGCCGCCAAGGCGTCCCGAGCGTAGTCGCCATAGTCGGACTCGTAGAGCTTGCCTGTCGAGCGGCCGCTCCCGCGCTTGTCATAGGCCAATCCGACGACGTTCTGTCGCGCGAACAGCCTCGCGTAGTAGGCATACTCCGTCCGGGTCTCCGGCCCCGAGCCATGGACCACGACGACGGCCGGATGAGGTCCGCGCGCGCGAGGCGTGTACAGAGTTCCCGCCAGCTCGACGCGATCGTTGACGAAGCGGATCTCTTTGGCGCCATACGCCAGGACGGTCCGGTCGGATAGAAGCGTCACAGTTCCGAAAGAGGCGAGCAGCGCGGCTGTGCCCAGGCCAATCCGGAATTTCCCGGGCTCCGGTCGCTTGACCTCCCACCAAAGCCCGGGGAGCAGCAACAGGACGGCCAGAGCGGCGATAGCGAGCGATTCGGAGGTCAGGTCCAGCACCACCGGCACGGCCGTGAAGTTCAGAGCGGCGGTCGCGAGGCCCGCCGCTGCGGCTGCGACACCGCCGGAGAGAAATCGCATTCTCCATGTAGGTCCGATACTGAGGACTCGCGTCGACAATGTCGTACCAGGCCGCCTTGCTGCGGCGGCAATCACTCGGCTCGTCTGCTCGAGAAGCCAACGGCCGCGAAGGAGTGCGAGAAGCTCTCGGGCCACGAACTGTACCGCGTTCGCCACAGGCAGGCGCCCGGCCTATTTCAATTGCAGCCAGGTCCGCGCTTCTTCGATGTCGCGGAAGACGCCCACGTTCCCCATGCTCGACTCGGTTCGCGTCTGATACATGCGCGCCATCCCGAAGGCCACGTCGTCGGAAAGCACAATGGCGAGCTTGTGGGATGCGAGGTGTGCGGAATCATTCCGATCCTGCTGCACCATCGCCTGGATGCCGGCAGGCGTGACGTCGAGGCCATCGATGTTCCGAATGTCGGCGAGCTCTTTCATCCCCGGTGTGAAGGCCGGATCCCGGACAAGACGAGCCTTGAGCTGGAGGATGTCATCGTCCGTCAACCTGCCTGAGGCGGTCGTCAGCACGAGATTACGTTCCACATCGATGCGGTATGAGATCGGCATGATCTTGACCCTATGCCTCCAAACGCCCCGATCCACGTGCGGCGGGCGAACGAGGGTGTCAGCCTGCTGGGCGCCGTGATCTCGATGCCGAGTCCCGGCGGATTCGATAGCTGGGCTCAAGCATACGTCGAGGGTCGATTTCTGTAAACCGCCGACTAGATCGACGGGGCCTGGTATCCACCCAGTTCTTGCTCGACTGTCCGCGCGAGCGCGAGCACGACGTCCTCTCTCCACGGTCGGCCGACGATCTGCACGCCCAGGGGGAGGCCCTTCGTCGACGTTCCTGCCGGGATCACGGCGGCGGGCCAGCCCGTCATGTTGTACGCGAAGCTGTAGCTGAAAGCAGGGTAGGTCGCGGGCGTATCGGTGCACTGGTGCGGCAGCGAATCCAGAGCGCACGGCGGGCAGAGGATCGCGTCGAACCCTTCGAGGAAGCGGAGCATCCTGCCTTTCCACGCGTCCCATCGTTCCGTGAAGGCGGTGAACTGGGCGGTCGTCATCGATGCCTCCACGAGCGACCGGGCCACGTCCGGGCCCGGCTCCTTCGTGCCCGCCTTGTCGAGCAGCCGCCGCAGCCACGCTCCGCCGTCGGAGCGGTTGAGGTCGTCGTCCAGCTGCAACACCTCGGAGAGCGCCTCGGGTCGCCGTTGTTCGATGCGGACGCCGCGAGCTTGAAGAGCCTCCGCCGTCTTCGTGACCACACGGGCGACCTCGGCCGACGGGGCACGGAGCCCATTATCCACGTGCATCGCGACGCGCAGCCCACGCACCTCCAGATCCCCGACGCTGCCGAGGGACGCAGGGACGATCGAGGCATCCCGCCCATCGGGGCCCGCGATCACTCCGAGGATCAGCGCCAGATCGTCGACCGACCGCGCCAGCGGGCCCAACTGGGTGAGCGACTGAAGATGACCCTCCGCGCCGACGATGTGACCGGTGCGGGGCACCCGCCCCGACGTCGGCTTGATCCCCGCGACCCCGCAAAAATGCGCCGGGACCCTGATGCTGCCGCCGCTGTCGCTGCCGATGTCGAACGGCGCCCCGCGGGCGGCGACGATCGCGGCCGCCCCGCCGCTCGAGCCGCCCGGCGAGAGATCGAGACTCCACGGGTTGTTCGTGCGGCCATAGACCTGATTGTTCGTCTCGAAGGACCAGGTGAGCTCGGGTGTGTTCGTCTTCCCGAGCAGGATGGCCCCCGCCGCCTTCAGCCGCGTGACGACCGTCGCGTCCTCGGTCGGAACGAAGGCCTTCCGACCCATCGTTCCACCGGTCGTGACCACGCCGGCCGTGTCGAGCGAATCCTTGATCGTCATCGGAACGCCGTGCAACGGACCGGCCGCCCCGCCTCCCGCGAGCATCTTGTCCGCGGCGCGCGCGCTGGTTCGGGCCTGCTCCGCGGCCAGCTGGACCACGGCGTTGAGCTTCGGATTGACCTGTTCTATCCGCACCATGCAGGCGTCGACAGCTTCGAGCGACGATGCCTTCTTCCGTCGGATCAGATCCGCGAGCTGGGTGGCCGTCGCACGCGTCAGATCGGTCGGCCTCTCCATGGGTCGAGGTGAGCTCTGCTGCCTCACTTGGCCGCGGTTGGCTTGCTTTTCAACTCGACCAGAATCAGTTCGAACGGCTTGTCTCCCACGTTCTCGGGCAGGTGCTTGCCGGCGGCGCCCCATTGGGTCGTGCCTGCCTTCACAGCCGATGCGGCCACCAAAGACAAGACTCGTCGCATGTCTGCCTCCTCATGCTGCTTCGGTGAGTTGCCGTAGTTTCGGGATCAGATCGCCGGTCGGATTCTCGCGCGTCACTTCTTCTTTTCCCGGAAGACATCGAGCCAGTGTATCGCGAGCCCTAATGCAGCGAGGAAGACCAGCGAAATCACCAGCTTGTTCACCAGCAGCCGATCGAACTCCCGCGTCGAGGTTCCCAGGAAGGTGGGACTCGTCCAGTAGACGGCCTCGGAGAATCCCGCGATCAACAGGGTGATGCCGAGCCAACGATTCACCTTTCGGTAGAATGCTACGCCTGCCGCGGCGAAGATGAAACCGACCAACGAGTAGAGTCGAAGCTCGCGCACCTCCTTCGCCCTCTCCTCCCAACTCGAAATCGCCTCACGCAAGGCGCTCTCCGACTTGAAGGGCTCCTGGTCGTCGTCGAACGCGACCTTGGGGTCCGCCGCTCTGCGCTTCGCCTTGACGCGGTCGACCTCCTTGCGAACCGGGTCGTAACGACGCACCAGCTCGTCGAGTGACGCCGCAGCCGCAATCGTGTCCTTCAAGGGCTGGTCGTACTTGTCCAGCACAGAGGTCCGCGGCTCAAGCCACAGCACGTAGGCATGCCGGACCGTCTGGACAAGGAGAAAGACGCACGCCACGATCGCCAGAGTCTTCAGGAGCGCTTTCATCGGCTTTCCTCTCCTCGCCCCTCCATCAGCTGCGACATGGCTAAGGCGTCCTTCCCGGCGGCGACACCCGCGTCTCGGCCCGCAGCCCCACACGTGACGGCAGCGCCCGGCGCGGCTGGTAGTACGGCCGCGCGGCGCGGACGCTGACCAGCGTCTGTTCGGGGTAGCGCAGCGCGGTGAGGCGGCCGCCGTAGACGCAGCCGGTGTCGATGTTGACGGTGTTGTGGATCCACTCCGGGGCGGTCACCGGGGTATGGCCGTAGACCACCAGGGCGCGGCCGCGGTAGGCGGCGGCCCAGTGGACCCGCACCGGCAGGCCATAGTGATCGACCTCGCCGGTGGTCTCGCCGCGCAGGGCGAAGCGGCGCGCTTCGGCCGAGTCGCGGCCGACGTGCTCGGCCTTGAGGCCGGCGTGGGCGGCGGCGAGGCGGCCGCGGTCGAGCACGAGATGCGGCGGGAGCGCCGCCACGAATTGCCGCAGCTCCTCGACGAAACGCGCCCGGCGCGCCTTCGGCAGCGCCTCGATCTGCTGCAGCGATCGCAGGATGCCGGGGCTGCGCTTGACCGGCTCGCCGTCGAGGCAGCGCAACAGCGTTTCCTCGTGGTTCCCCGGCACGCAGAAGGCCGCTCCGTCGTCGACCATCCGCATGGCGATGCGCACCGCCTCGATGATCCGCGGGCCCCGATCGACCAGGTCGCCGAGCAGGACGGCGCGCCGGCCCTCCGGGTGCCGGAAGGGAGTGCGCGCTGAGCGCCGAGCGTACCCGAGCCGGCGCAGAAGCTCGGTCAGCTCGCGGGCGCAGCCGTGCACGTCGCCGATGAAGTCGAACGGGCCCTGCTCGTGGCGCAGGTCGCACGGCAGCGGCACCATCGCAACACCGGCGCGGGCCGCCGCGTCCTCACTGCCGATGCGGTGCACCTGCGCAAACCCCTCGCGCCCGAGGCCGGGAAGGGACGCCGCGAGCGCCTGCGACTGGCGGACGATGACGGCGCGGCCGACCCGGCGGTCGGGGCGGGCGCGGTCCTGAGCGATGCAGCGCTCGATCGGCAGATCGAGCAGACAGGCCACCGCCGGCAGGTGATGTCTCCCGGCCAGACTCAGAAGGGCCCGGCGCGCGGCGGGCGTGATGCTGGTCGCGTCGAACACGGTCAGAAGGCCGCGCCGCAGCCGCTCCTCGGTCCGCGCATGCGCCAGGGCGAAGGCGGCCGGGGTCACGCTCTGGTCCGACGCGTCGAGCGCGATCAGCGCCCGCGCATCGTCGCTGCTGACGATCTGGGGAGGCTTGAAGTGACGGCGGCAGAAGGTGGTCTTGCCCGAGCCGGCGACGCCGATCATCACCACCAGCGACGGAGACGGGATGGCAAGTGTGCGGACGGTGCGCATGCCTGGCTCCATGGAGCGATGGAACGTCTAGTACTCGAGCAGCCCCTTGACGGCGGCGGTGATCTGCTCGACGCTCGGCAGGACCGCGGCCTCCAAGTTGGGCGCGAACGGCACGAAGCAGTCGAGCGCTCCGACGCGCCGCACCGGGGCGTCGAGCGCTTCGAACGCGGCGTCGGCGATGCGCGCGGCCACCTCGCCTCCCATGCCGGCGAAGATCGGCGCCTCGTGGACCACCAGCGCCCGGCCGGTGCGCCGCACCGAAGCCAGGATCGTCTCGAAGTCCATCGGCACGATGGTGCGCAGATCGATCACCTCGACCGACGGCTCGCGGCCGCTGGCGGCGGCGATCTGGCTCAGGGACTGCAGCGCCATGTGCACCGTCCGGCCCCAGGCGATGATCGTCAGGTCGTCGCCGGGGCGCACCACCCGCGCCTTGCCGAACGGGATCAGGTAGTCGGGGCCCGGCTCGGGGCTCTTGGTGTAGACCTGCCGGTAGAGTCCCTTGTGCTCGAAGAACAGCACCGGGTCTTCCATCCGGCAGGCGGTCTTGATCAACCCCTTGGCGTCGGCGGCGTTGCTCGGGTAGGCGACGTACCAGCCGGGGGTGTGGGCGTAGAGCGTCTCGGGACTCTGCGAGTGGAACGGGCCGCCGCGGATGTAGCCGCCGACGGCGACCCGCACGACCATGGGGCAGGTCCAGGTGCCGGCGCTGCGCCAGCGCAGGGTCGGGATCTCGTTGCGCATCTGCATGTAGCCGGGGAAGGAGTAGTCGCCGAACTGGATCTCGACCACCGGCTTGTAGCCGCCGATCGCCAGCCCCTGCGCCAGCCCCACGATGGTCGCCTCGGCGAGCGGCGAGTTCTCCACCCGCCCCGGGAACGCCTCGGTCAGCCCGCGGGTGACGCCGAACACGCCGCCTTTCGGGTCCTGGATGTCCTCGCCCCACATGATGATCTTCGGATTCCGCGCCATCTCTTCCTTGAGGCCGCGATTGATCGCCTCGACCATGGTGATCGGCTTGTCGGAGAGGAGCTGCGGTGCCCCTTCCTCGGTGACCATCCGGTTCGGGCTGAAGATGTCGGCGGTCGCCGTCGAGACGTCGGGGTACGGCAGCTCGTCGATCGCCCGCGCCGCCGCCTCGACCTCGTCGCGGGTGCGGCTCCTCCAGGTCTCGATCTCCTGATCGGTCAACAGGCCCATCTCGCGGATGCGCAGCTCGGTGTGGCTGAGCGGGTCCCGGCGGCGGGCCTCGTCCATGGTCTTCGTGTCGCGATATTTGGTCTGGTCGTCGGACGACGAGTGCGAGTCGATCCGGACCACCATCGCTTCGACGAACAGCGGTCCGGCGCCGCGCCGCAGATCGCGGACGAGAGGGGTCAGGGTGTTGTACATCTCGGTGAAGCGGGTGCCGTCGACGCGCACCGACTGCATGCCGAAGCCGCGCGCCACCTCGAACAGTTTCGAGTGGGTCTGCTGTTCCTGCGGCACGCTGATCGCGTAGCCGTTGTTCTGGATCACGAACAGGACCGGCAGCCGGTCGCGCTGCGCCTTGTTCAGCGCCTCGAAGAACTCGCCTTCCGAGGTCGAGCCCTCGCCGCCGGAGACGTAGACCACCTCGTCCCGGCCGTCACGCATGATCGCCTTGGCCATGCCGACGGCGATCAGGAACTCGGTGCCGGTGCAGGCGGTGGGCGACACCACGCGCAGCTCGCGGGACGAAAAGTGCTCCGACATGTTCCGTCCGAGCGAGTTGGGGTCTCCGGCGCGTGACAGCATGCCCTGGAAGATCTGGTCGAGCGGCATCCCGAGCCCGACCATGAGCGCCTTCTCTCGATAGTAGGGGAAAAACCAGTCCTTCCCCGGCTGCAGGATCATGGCGGTGGCGATCTGCAGCTTCTCGTGCCCGCGCGCCGAGGCATAGAAGGAGCATTTCCCGGCCCGCACGAAGATGCGGCACTGCTCCTCGACGTAATAGGCCCGGAGCATCTTCTCGTACATGGCGAGATAGATTTCCGGTTTGACGTCGGGCAGCGCTGTTGCGGGCTTCTTGTTGACCGCCATGACGCGATCCTACCCCGCCGAGGGGTAAAACGCTAGAAGCCTGACTGGGCTCAGGGATGGGCTGGCTCCCGGTGGCGGACCGCCGCGGGCTCGCCAGCGCCTTGACGCCGCGGCGGGCTCGCATGGTGGGATGCAGATCACGAATCGGTTGCCGCGAAAGTCGTGTGCTCCAAGGCTTTCCGCCTTGACCCTGGTGCGATCCGGTCCCTATATTCGGAGCGGTTTCCGGTGTCGCGCGACTTCGCGGAGTATCGGCGTGTTTGGTACTAATAAGAAGAAGAAGCGCAAAGCGGCTCCGGCTGGAGCCGCCGGCCAGGGCGCGGCAGGCGGCGCGGAACAAGCCGCGCATTCCGCCAGCGCGGCCGACAGCGGCGCGCCCCAGGCCGCCGGCTCCCTCATCGGCCGCTATACCGTCAAGAGCACCCTCGGCCAGGGCGGGATGGGCCTGGTCTACCTGGCGCACGATCCTGCGATCGACCGGCACGTCGCCATCAAGGTCATCACCGCCAGACCCGAGACCGAGGACGAGGCCCGGCAGTACCGCGAGCGGTTCCTCCGCGAGGCGCAGGCGGCCGGCGCCCTGATCCACCCGAACATCGTCGCGGTCCACGACATCGGCCAGGACCCGGAGACGGGCCGGCCCTACATCGTGATGGAGCATGTCGAAGGGCAGGATCTCAAGAAGGTGATCAAGGCGCGCGCCCCGCTGTCGCAGGATGAGTCGATCCGGATCGCGCTGCAGATCGCTTCGGCTCTCGACTTCGCGCACAGCCGCGGCATCATCCACCGCGACATCAAGCCCGCCAACGTCCTGATCAGCGAGCGCGGCCAGGTGAAGATCACCGACTTCGGAGTGGCGCGCCTGCCCGGCTCGGATCTGACCCAGACCGATCAGATGGTCGGCTCGCCCGGCTTCATGTCGCCCGAACAGCTGCGGGGCGCAGCGGTCGACGGCCGCGCCGACCTGTTCGCCCTCGGCGTCATCCTGTACCAGCTGCTGACCGGGCGATCGCCCTTCGAGGGGGAGAGCGTCTCGGAGGTTCTGTACAAGATCTCGACCCAGCCGGCCGAGCCGCCGAGCGACATCCACCCCGACGTGTCGTCCGACCTCGATCCGATCCTGGAGAAGGCGCTCAGCAAGGATCCCGCCGATCGCTACGCGACCGGTCGGGAGATGATCGCCGCCCTGCGGGCGCTCGCGGGGGGGGCGTCGATCGAGGCGCCCGCCGCGGGGGCGTCGCCGGCATCTTCGACCGTCGCGCCGACCCCTTCGACCGTCACGCCGGCACCGCGGTCGCACCGGGAGACGCCGGCGCCGCTTCTGACGGATGAGACGCCGGCGCATCTCCGGCGCGCCCGCCGCATGTCACCCTGGCTGAATCCGACCAACCAGTGGCGGCTTGCCTTCCTGGTGGCGGCCCTGGTCACCACCTTCGTCGGGATGAACTGGGCCATCCATGCGATGTTCCGGGGACCGCTCGGGAAGCTCGCCGGGTCCGAGTCGGACACGACCCCGATCGGAAGCGTAGGCTCCGGGTCGCCGGGCACCCTGGGGATCGTCGGAGCGCCGATGCCCGTAGGCCTCGGGAACTCCGCCATGGGAGGACGCGCTCCGGGCGGCGGCCGGCCGGTCGCCGCGTTGCGCGGCATACCCGGGATGGAATCGCCGCGGCCGATCGCGCCGGTCTGCGCCATGACCTACGCCGGCCCGGTCGAGATCGCCCGGGTGCTGGCCGCTTATCGCCGGCCGAAGAGCCGCGCCGTGGGACCGCTCGATCATAAGGTGGCGCAGCTTCGTCTCGAGTTCAGCCACAAGCTGGCGAGCGGGCGCATCCTCGTCCGGGTCGACGGCAAGACGATCTTCTCGAAGCCATTCGATGCTCTGAAGGGGAAACGCGGCGGCCAAGTGTCGCACACATTATCGATCCCGGCCGGCCGGCACGGCGTGGAAGTGGTGGTGCTGGGCGCCAAGGGCGAGGTCGAGGCGCGCTCGAAGATCGCCGGAATTCTCGGCAAGAGCGCCACCGCCGTCCTGAAGGCGGAGGAGCATTCCGGCGCACGCAAACCCTTGACGCTTCAGTGGGGAACAGCCGACTGACCCCGAGCGGGGCCCGGCCGGGTGATCGCAGATGGAGGCGACCATGAGACTGATTCGGAAGGAGAGGCCGATCCCGGGCCCGCGTCCGCCGGGACGCCCGCCCGCGCCGCAAGGCATCAGGACCCCCGGCAACAACGGCGTCCCCGCGGGCGGGATGATCTGTCCCGGGGCCACACGGGGCCTCAGGGCGATGGCGGCGGGAAAGACGTTCGACGAGACGGCGCTCGAAACCCCGGCGCAGAAGATGCTGCGCAAGCCGTCGGCGCTCGGCGGCAAGTCGATCCATCTCATGGTGCTGGAAGGGCCCGACAAGGGACAGTCCTTCGACATCACCGGCGTCGGTACCTACACCATCGGTCGCACGGAATGCGACGTCGTTCTGGATGACGAGAAGATCTCGCGCAAGCATGCCTCGATCGTGATCATCCGGAAGGACCAGTATGCGGTGAACGATCTGGCGAGCCGGAACGGCACCTTCGTCAACGGCGCGCGGCTGACCCGCCGCAACCTGCAGCACAATGATCAGATCCGCGTCGGCAACACGACGCTCCGCTTCACCGTCTTCGACGGGCCCGTCCCTGTCGAGTCGTAAGGGGGGAATTTGACGCTCAAGATCCGCGGCATCGAGACGATGACGCCCGACGTGGTGCGGTTCGAAATCGAGCGCGGCGGCCGGTTCGTCGTGTACGGCTACTGCATCTCCATCCTGGTCATGAGCTTCAAGCGCGTCTCGGGGATCTACTTCGTCCGCTCCGGCGAGAGCGCCTTCACGAAGGGGATGGCCTTCTCGCTTCTCTCTCTCGTGTGCGGATGGTGGGGGATCCCCTGGGGGCCGATCTGGACCATCGGAACGATCGTTCGCAACTGCCGCGGGGGGCACGACGTCACCCAGGAAGTTGCGGATGCGCTGGCGACGCGCGCTGCGGCGTGAGATACCGGACAACTGAGATCATCGCGCCGTGAGGCGCCGCGCCCTGCAGTCGCCGGGTCGTGTGAGACCGAGCGACCAGGGCCCCACCGCGCGGTCCTGGGCGCGGTGGGTGGGAGCGAGGCGAACCGAGGGGAGGGTCGCGCAGCGAGCCGGACCCGTGCCCGGTAACCGCAGGCCGCGGCGGCTCACGGCGCGATGGTCTCAGTTGGGTGCGGAACTCTACGCGGCGCGTGCGGTGAGTGCCTGGCCAACTTCCTGGGTGACGTCGAGCCCGCCCCGGCAGTTGCGAACGA
>JBGPLZ010000100.1:0-12518 GCA_041486695.1 Acidobacteriota bacterium
CTGGTACATCGCGCACCGTGACGTGGCAAAGCACTTCGAACCGGCCCAGATGTTCTTCGGCTATAGCGGCTATGACATCGGACGGCTGACGGTCGCCCTCGGCCATGCCGGGATTACCATGATCCTCTGCCAGACAGGAGTGCTGCGCCCGCTCACCTCGCGCCTCGCGGCGGTGGGGCGGATGGCGCTCACCAACTACCTGGCGACGTCGGTCGCGTGCACGGTCTTCTTCGATGGCCTCGGGCTGGGGCGGTTCGGACGATTGCAGCGCATCCAGCTGCTTTACGTCGTGTTGCCGATCTGGATCGCACAGCTCATCCTGAGCCCGATTTGGCTTCGGCACTTCCGGTACGGTCCGATGGAATGGGTCTGGAGGTCCCTCACGCACTGGCGGCGGCAGCCGATGAGATGGGGCGCGCTCGAGGGCGGAGCCGAGATCAAAGCGCCTTGAAGATCGGGAGTCAGACTGCCCTGCAGCCGGCCGCCCCAGCGCCTGCCGGGCCGGCGCCCGAGACTGGGGAGGCCTCAGACGCGTGGCCCTATTGCCATTCCTCCTGTTTCGGCGTACAAACAGCGATTCGCGTCATCGACAACGGGTGCGTGGTGACGGTCGGCCGGCCGCGTCCATCGAGAAGGAGAGACCCACCATGGCTCGATCTCCGTTCTTCGCAGGGGTCCTCTGGCTGGCCATCGTCCTTTCCGCCGCATCCGCCGCGCCGGCGGATCAGCCTCTCCCGGACGGGTTCTACCGCTACCCCACGATCGGCCACGGCGTCATCGTGTTCGCCTCGGAGGGGGATCTCTGGAAGGTGCCCGAGGACGGCGGTGTGGCGATGCGCCTGACGGCCCACGAGGGGGACGAGAAGTTCCCCAAGATCTCGCCCGACGGGCGGTTGATCGCCTTCACCGCGCAATACGAAGGAAACGACGACGTCTACGTGATGCCGCTCGGTGGTGGCGAGCCGGCGCGGCTCACCTTTCATCCGCTTCCTGACCAGGCCATCGCCTGGACCGCCGACGGCAGGGTGCTGTTCCGCAGCCGGCGCGACCATCCGCATGGCGACTACCGGATCTACAGCATCGACGCCGGCGGCGGCATCCCATCGCTGCTGCCGCTCGAGCCGGCCGCCTGGATCTCCTTCGAGCCGAACGGCGCCCGCCTCGCCTACCAGAAGATCGGCCTGGAGTTCCACAACTGGAAGCGCTACAAGGGCGGCGAGGCCGAGGACATCTACGTCGGCACCCTCAAGCCGCTCGCCTTCGCCGAGGTGACGAAGTACGACGGCAAGGACGCCTTCCCGATGTGGGCCGCCGACGGCCGCATCTACTTCGTCACCGACCGCTGGGGCCGTCCGAACCTCGCCTCGATGCGGCCGGACGGCGGCGACGTGCGGCGGCTCACCAGCTTCGAGGACTACGACGTCCGCTGGCCCGCCATGGGTGACGGCAAGATCGTCTACCAGCACAAGATGGATCTCTGGGTCTACGACCTGGAGAGCGGCCGGAACGCGCCGGTGCCGATCTCCTTGCCGAGCGATCGGCTGCAGGTGCGCGAGAAATTCGTCGACCCGATGGCCAACCTCGGCTCGTGGGGCCTCGCGAAGGACGGCGAGCGGATCGTCCTCGAATCCCGCGGCGACCTCTTCGTCACGCGCACCCGCAAGAAGGGGCTCATCCGCCGCGTCACCGAAAGCAGCGCCGTCCGGACGAAGTTCCCCGCGTTCTCGCCCGACGGCAAATGGATCGGCGCCTGGACCGAGGTGAACGGCGAGGAGCAGCTGCTGCTGCACCCCTCCGACAACGGCGGCGCGCCCCGCAAGCTCGGCACGGTCGATCCGGGCTGGCACTTCGGGGCGGCCTGGTCGCCGGACGGAAAGAAGCTCGCCTGGGGGGACCAGACGCTGCGCTTGATGGTGACCGACGTCGAAAGCGGCGCGAGCAGCCGCGTCGATTCCTCGGGCTGGGAGATCTCGGAGTACGCCTGGTCCCCCGACGGCCGCTATCTCGCCTACACCGTCAGCCTGGACAACCTGTTCAACCAGGTCAAGATCTGGGACGGGCAGGCGCGCCAGTCCTACCCGATCACCGATCCGATGTACAACTCCTTCTCTCCCGCCTGGGACCCCAAGGGCAAGTACTTCTACTACCTCTCCGATCGCCACATCAACCCGCACCTCGATCGCTTCGACGCCCGCTTCATCGTCGACGACGCGACCCTGCCGTGCATCGTCGCCCTGCAGGCCGACGGCAGCCTGCCGTTCGCGCCGCGTGGCGACGTCGATCCGAAGGGCGAGGAGAAAGGCGCGGAGGACGCGAAGGACAAGAAAGCCGCGGGCAAGGACAAGAAGGGCGTCGGCGCGGAGGAGGCGGTCAAGCCGATCCGCATCGATTTCGACGGCATCTCGGATCGCGTCGTGCAGGCGCCGGTGGAGCCGGGGAACGACTCCGGCCTCGTCGCGGTCGCCGGCAAGCTGCACTGGCTCGAGCGGCCGAACCGCGGGATGATGCCGCCGGGCCAAATCGACGACGACGAGGAGCGCGGCGGCGCCGACCTCCGGACCTTCGACCTGGAGAAGGAGAAGCTCTCAACCATCGCCTCGGAGGTCCTGGGCTATGACGTGTCGATGGATGGCAAGGTCCTGGTGTATCGCACGAAAGATGGCTTCACCCGTGTCGAGGCGGGCGCCACGAGCGCCCCGAAGGACGACGACGCCAAGGAGGCGAAGGTCGACCTGAGTGGCTGGTCCCTCAAGGTCAACCCCCGGGAGGAGTGGGCGCAGATGCTCCACGAGGCCTGGCGGCTGCAGCGCGACTTCTTCTACGACCCGAACATGCACGGCGTCGACTGGAACGGCATCTGGGCGCAGTACGGATCGCTCGCCGACCGGATGTCGACGCGCGACGATCTGGACGATCTCTTCGGCGAGATCCTCGGAGAGCTGAACGTCGGGCATGCCTATCACTGGGGCGGCGATCTGCGGCGCGGCAAGCAGGTCGGCACCGGACTGCTGGCGGCCGACCTCGACGACGACCCGGCCTCCGGCTTCTGGAAGATCCGGAAGATCTACCGCGGCGACTACCCGACCCCCGAGTGGAGCTCGCCCCTGGCCCGGCCGGACCTCAAGATCAAGCCCGGGATGTGGTTGGTGGCGATCGATGGCAGGCCCCTGCGGAAGGGCGAGGACTACCTCAAGCGCCTCGCCAGCCGCGCCGGGCAGGAGGTGGAGATCTCCGTCAACGACCATCCGGCGCTGCAGGGGGCACGGCGGGTCGTGGTCAAGCCGATCGCCAACGACCAGCCGGTCCGCTACGCCACCTGGATCCGCGACAACCGCGAGTACGTCGACAGGATGAGCCACGGCCAGATCGGCTACATCCACCTCTACGACATGGGCGGGCTCGGGTTGCAGCAGTTCGCCCGCGACTACCCGCCGCAATGGAACAAGCGGGGTCTCATCGTCGACGACCGGTGGAACCACGGCGGCTTCGTAGCGCCGATGATCCTGGCGCATCTCGACCGCAAGATGCTGGCGGTGGGCAGGGCCCGGCGCGGAGAGCTATCGACCACTCCCGACCGCGCCTTCCACGGTTATCTGGCGGCCCTGATCAACCGGCAGGGCGGGAGCGACTGCGAGACCCTGGCCCTGGGGTTCAAGGAATTCAAGCTGGGCCCGGTGATCGGCATGCGCACGTGGGGAGGCTGGGTCGGTATCCGCGGCGACAAGAAGCTGCGCGACGGCGGCGTCACCACGCAGCCGGAGTTCGGCGGCTGGGACCCCCTCGGCAAGAGCTGGGTGATCGAGGGACACGGCATCGATCCCGACGTGCCGCTCGATCTCGGGCCCGAAGGCTTTCTCGGGGGGCATGACCCGCAGCTCGATTACGCCATCAAGGACCTGCTGGAGAAGATCGCCCGGGATCCGCGCGACCTTCCTCCCGCCCCGCCGATACCCCCGCGGCCGCTTCGGCCCGTGCCTTAGCCCTGTCCGATCAACAGATCGCGGTCACTCTTAGGCTTCGGCACGATGAAGGTATAGGTACCAGACGATCGCCACGTTGACGATCAGGATGAGCAGCACGGTGAGCGAAAAGCCGCCCATCAAGTCGTAGATTTCGATCGGGATGAAGAAGGCCGTTTCCCCAATCACCAGCCAGGCGACCCAGAAGGAGCGCAGGATCAAGCCGACGCTTTCCACGAGCAGGAGCAGACCGTACAGCAAGGTCCCCGAGGCGACCCAGCTCAGCTTCGCAGGAGTGATCGACTGCAGCCTCTCGCCGAGGTGGGTGAAGAACGCGTGCTCCGGATCGACCTTGACGAAGCGCAGGAAGCGCTCGAATGCGACTCCCAGATCCTCGTCGATCAAGCTGTAGATCCCGACCGTGAGTCCGAGGAGCAGGAGGCTCTTGCCGAGCTTCACGGCGATGATGGCATAAAGCCCGGGCGCGCGCTTGCCGATCTTCGTGCCCTCCTCGAGAATCCTGTTTCGACCCGCGGCCGCGAAGCGCCGTCCTGCCCCGCCCGCCCGTCGCGTCACCCGAGCTCGTCCACAAGTCTATCCAGGCCGAGCCACCGATGTCCATTCTCCGGATCAGACTGGCCCTCGCCCTCTGCGTCGCATCCTTGGGCGGGGGTCCCGGCCCGGCGCCTGGTGGGCTTGGCGCGGAATTCGTGGCAGACTTTTGCCATGAAGCTTGGCACCAAGGTCGTGCTGGCCCTGGCCCTGCCGCTCATCGGCATCGTCGTCCTGTTCGGCTACCTGAACGAACGGCAGAGCCGGGCTCTCCTGCAGGAGGAGCTGATTCGCGAAGGGCGAGGCATGGCCCGCGTCGCCAAGCTGGCGATGGAGGACTACGTCCGCGACCGGCAGCTCGAGGACGCCCGGGAGCTGGTCGACACGATCACCGGCTACGAGAGGGTTCTCGGCTTCCGGCTCTTCGACCGTGACGGCTCCCTGCTCTACCAGTCGAGCGGGCTGGCCTCCAGCTCGATGGTGACGCCGGACGCACTGATGAGCGTTCTGTCGACCCGCAAAACCGTCGAGATGCAGACTCTCTTCGGCGGGGAGCCGGTGGTCACCTTCCTGCTGCCGCTGTCCGACTCGCAGGGTCAGTCGCTCGGCGCCGTCCAGGTGCTGCAGCTCGAGTCATTCATCGATCAGGCCGCGCGGGTCTCGCGCCGCTCCTTCATCACCCTGACGGCGGTGATGATCGCGGCGACCGGGGTGGTCGTCTTCTTCGTGACCCGCTTCACCGTCGGCCGGCCGATCGAGGATCTGGTCCGCAGCCTGCGCGAGGTCGGCTCGGGCGATCTGCGGGCCCGCGCCCTGGTGCGCCGCAGCGACGAGTTCGGCCGGCTGGCGGGGGAGTTCAATCTCATGACCGAGAAGCTGGGGGCGTCGCAGCGCTCCCTCCAGGCCGAGCAGGAGGAGCGCCGCCGCACGGAGGCGCAGCTGCGCAATGCCGAGCGGCTCGCCAGTCTCGGCCGGCTGGTGGCGGGACTGGCGCACGAGATCGGCACGCCGCTGAACGTGATCGGCGGGCGGGCCGACAGTCTCCGCCGCAAACTGTCCGGCCACGAGGTGGCGGAGAAAAGCCTGCGGATCATCGTGGCCCAGATCGATCGCATCGCCCGCATCGTCCGCGGCATGCTCGACTTCGCCAGGGCGCGCGAGGCCCGGATCGCGCCGACGGACGCCGGCGCCGTCCTGCGCAAGGTGCTCGAGTTCCTGGAGCAGCGCCTCGAGCAGGGCCGGGTCCGGGTCACCTGCGACCTCCCCGCCGATCTCCCGCTGATCCCGGCGGACGCGGATCAGCTGTATCAGGTGTTTCTCAATCTCGCCACCAACGCCTTGGACGCGATGCCGGAAGGAGGCACCCTCCGGGTGCGCATCGAGCGTGCCTCCCGCCTCGATCCCGAAGGCGGCGATACGCAGCGGCCGTACCTGGTCGTCACGGTGGAAGACGATGGCGCCGGGATCGCGCCCGATCATCTCGATCGGATCTTCGATCCCTTCTTCTCCACCAAGGATGTCGGCAAGGGCACCGGTCTCGGGCTGTCGATCTCCTACGGCATCGTTCGCGACCACGGCGGTTTCATCGAGGTCGAGAGCGAAGACCGGCAGGGCGCCTGCTTCCGCGTCCACCTTCCCCTGGAGCCCGCGGGGGCGGTCCGGGCGGCGGCGGCCGGAGCGCGCGCATGACGCACCGGGCGACCCTGCTGGTCGTCGAGGACGACGCCGAGATGCGCCGCTACCTGCTGGACGAGCTGCGCGAAGCGGGCTACGACGTGATCCCCTGCGCCGGCGCCGCGGAAGCCCTCGAAGCGCTCGGTGCCGGGACGATCGACGTGGTGGTCACCGATCTCATGATGCCCGGAATGAAGGGGGACGAGCTTCTGGCCGAGGTTCGCGCCCGCCTCCCGGAGATCCCCGTCGTGATCCTCACCGCCTTTGGCAGCATTCACTCGGCGGTGGAGGCGATCAAGGCCGGCGCCTACAACTACGTCGCCAAGCCATTCCGGATCGAGCAGCTTCTGGCCACGGTCGAGAGCGCCTTGCGCGAGCGGCAGCTCCGCGGCCAGATCCGACACCTGCGTGAGACGCTGGGCGACGGACGCAACCGGATCATCGCCGAAAGCCCGGCGATGCGTCGGTCGCTCGACCTGCTCCTGCGCGCGGCGCCGGCGAGCGCGCCGGTCCTGCTCCTGGGCGAGAGCGGCACCGGCAAGGAGCTCTTCGCCCGCACCCTGCACGATGAAAGCCCGCGCCGCGGACGACCCTTCCTGGCGATCAATTGCTCCGCCATCCCCGAGACGCTCTTGGAGAGCCAGCTCTTCGGTCACCGCCGGGGCTCGTTCACCGACGCCCGCGAGGATCGCCGCGGCCTCTTCCAGGAAGCCGACGGGGGCTCCCTCTTCTTCGACGAGATCGGCGACATGCTGCCGGCGCTCCAGGCGAAGCTTCTCCGCGTCCTTCAGGAGCGCGAGGTCCACCCGCTCGGTGCCCCGGGGCCGGTGCCGGTCGACGTGCGCCCGATCGCCGCCACGCATCGCGACCTCGACGCCTTCGTTGCGGAGGGGCGCTTCCGCCAGGATCTGTATTACCGTTTGAACGTCATCACGGTGCGGATTCCGCCGTTGCGCGAGCGTATCGAGGACCTCGTGCCGCTCGTCGCCTTCTTCCTCGAGCAACACGGCAGGCAGCTCGGGCGCACCGGCTGCTCGCTGGCTCCCGACGCGTTCCTGGCCCTGCGGCGTCACACCTGGCCCGGCAACGTACGCGAGCTCGAGAATGCGATCGAGCGGGCGCTCGTTCTCGGCAGGGACGACGTGCTGTGGCTCGAGGATCTCCCCGAGACGTTGCGCGCCCGACCCGGCGCCGCTGCCTCGCCCCAGGGTCCGCGCCCACTGGCCGACGTCGAGCGGGAGCATATCCTCCGCACCCTCCGAAGCGCGCGCGGCAACAAGGCCGCGGCGGCCCGGCTGCTCGGCTTCGATCGTAAGACGCTCTACCGCAAGCTCAAGACGTACGGCCTCTCTCTTCCCTGAAGCCCCTTCCGCCGCGCGCCCCATGCTTGCCTTCGACCGACTCTGTCCCGCTTCGCCCCAGCCGGGTCATCCTGCCCCGCATCCGACCGCCCGCCCCATCCCATCGATCCATCACAAGCGCCGTCCCGGCAGGCATTTGAGCCACTGCGCCGTCCTGGCAAGAGGTTCGCAATGGAGTATGGAGCCTGGCGCGTCAAGCCGATCGATCGGACGACCGGCGATCGACGCGAGGAGGAGATGAACATGTCGATGGCCGAGGTGCTGATGGATCCGGTCCTCCCGGGAGCACAGCTCGAGCCTGTGCCGTCCTGGAGCCCTTCCACCTGCCGGGAGGGGAGGGTGCTGGTGGTGGAGGACGACGACGAGATGCGCTCGCTCATCGAGGAGATGCTGCTGGAGGAGGGGTATCGGACGGTCGGCGCCGCGGACACCTTCGCGGCGCTGATCGAGCTGCTCGGGGAGGGGGCGGATGTCGTGGTGACCGACTGGAAGATGCCGGTCATGGACGGCCTGGATCTGCTGGCCTCGATTCGCCGCTCGGTGCCGGGGCTTCCAGTGATCTTCATCACCGCGCATGCCGACGACGAGCTCCGCGATCTGGCCCTGGCGCACGGCGCGGCGAGCTTCCTGGCCAAGCCTTTCCGACGCGCGGAGCTGCTGGCCCATGTGCGCGCCGCCCTGGCCGGCGCCCCTTCTCCGGCGCGCTGCTGACGCCCATGACGATGCCCTCACCCGACCGCCCAAACCGGGCAACGAACGGGAAATCGCGGAGATGATCCTCAACGGCATCGTCGCCCGCGCCAAGTCGCGGTTCGACTAGACATAGCGGTCGCGCGCCGCTAGAAGCTCGTCCGGGCCACCGGACGGGCTTCACCTGCGGGGCCCCCGGGCGGTCCGGGGGCCCCGTCTAGGTCCCATGCCGACGGTCCCGGAGATCGGAGGATCCGACCGAGGCGCCCCTCGCGCTCGCCCACCTCAGACACCCGAACGCCAGCGCCAGCGCACGAGCCTTGAGCAGCATCATGAGATCCTCTCCCGCCGGGTGATAGTATTTCCTGAGCTTCCGCGGAGGAGTTCGATGTCTCGTCGAGGGAACCCGATTCTCGCCCGGGCACTCGCCACTGCGCTCGACGCAGCCGTTCCCGCGTTGTTCTCCAGCGGCTGCATGTGCCGTCTCTCGGTCCCGGCGAGCGTGTGCGTGCAGCGAACCACCGAGGGGCCGCTTCCCGGCCGCCGGCCGAAGCTGTGTCTTGTGAGCCCCGTGACCCCTCGATCTCCGTCGGCCCTGATTCTCTACGCGACGGGCGACGGCGGGTGGGAAGGGACGGGCAAGGCGGTGTTCCGGCGCCTGGCGGAGCACGGGTATCCGTTGGTCGGGATCAGCTCCCGCGACTATCTGAGGAATCTCAAGCGCGAGAAGGAATTCATCTCGCCCGATCGGCTGGCGAAGGATCTGACCTCGATCATCGACACCGCGAAGCATGAGATGAACCTCCCTGCCGAGACCCCCACCATTCTGGTCGGCATCTCTCGCGGGGCAAGTTTCATGGTGGTCGCGGCGGCACAGCAGGCGCTCCAGCCGCGGCCCGCCGGTGCCGTAGCTCTGGCGCTGACGCGGGAAACGGACTACGTGCGCAATCGCCGCACGTCGAAGAAACAGGCTGCGCGCGCCGGGGCGAGCACGATGGAGAGCGGGCAGGTCCTGGCCTACGTCCGCCTAAAAACCGCGTACGACATCCCCATCTCGGTGATCCAGTCGACGAACGATCGCTACCTGCCGGCGGCGGAAGCCAGCACGCTCTTCGGGCCGGACACCGGGATGCGGCGATTCCGCGCGGTCGAGGCCAGGAACCACCGGTTCGGGGGAGGACGCGACGTGATGTTGCGCGAGCTCGACAACGCGTTGGGCTGGATCGAATCGCTCATGCAAAAGGGCGCCCCGCCGGCGGCCGCGCCAGCGTCGCCTCATCCTTAGCGCCCTACGAAGGGCGTCGCGTTGCGGGTATACTGCGACCGAATGTGAAGACAAGGGCTTCATGAATCAGACGACGACAGGACACCGGCACGACCTCAGGGCCATTGCGCGGCGGGTCATGATCGATCGCGGGCTGCTGCCCGACTTCTCACCCGCGGTCGTGGCGGAGACCAACGCCCTGGCGGGGCCGGCGGTCGAGCGCGACCCCTCCATCCGGGACCATCGAGGGCTATTGTGGGTATCGATCGACAACGACGATTCCCGTGATCTCGATCAGCTGTCGTTCGCCAAGCCGGCGGGCCCGGGCGCGACGCGCGTGCTGGTCGCGGTCGCGGACGTCGATGCCCTGGTGAAGAAAGACTCGCCCATCGACGAGCACGCGGCCCACAACACCACGTCCGTCTACACCGCCGCCGAGATGTTCCCGATGCTCCCCACGAAGCTCTCGACCGACAGGACGTCGCTTGGAGAGGACCAGGAGCGCCTGGCCATCGTCGTCGAGATGGTGGTGCGTGAGGACGGCTCGGTAGCGGAATCGGACGTCTATCGCGCGACGGTTCTGAATCGCGCCAAGCTCGCATACAACAGCGTCGCCGCCTGGCTCGAGAGCCACGGGTCCCCGCCCGGGCGCGTCGCGACCGTGCCCGGGGTCGATGCGCAGCTCCGGCTTCAGGATAACGTGGCGCAGGCGCTGCGGACCGTGCGTCACCAGCACGGCGCTCTCAGCC
Source organism: Acidobacteriota bacterium (assembly GCA_041486695.1). Classification (GTDB taxonomy): domain Bacteria; phylum Acidobacteriota; class Polarisedimenticolia; order Gp22-AA2; family Gp22-AA2; genus JBGPLZ01. The sequence continues at coordinate 10,250 of JBGPLZ010000100.1, forward strand.
TGGAGACGATCGAGCCCCGCGCCGTGTTCGACGGCGACGTGCTGGCCGATCTGCGGCTCGACGAGAAGAACCGCGCGAAGGAGCTGATTGAGGATCTCATGATCGCCGCCAACGGCGTCACGGCGAGATTCCTGGCGGCGCGAGGCCTGCCATCGCTGCGCCGGGTGCTGCGGTCACCCGAGCGTTGGGAGCGGATCGTGGAGCTCGCAGCCGGCCTGAACGAGACGCTGCCCGCCGCGCCGGACGCCGCCTCCCTCGAAGCGTTCCTGTGCAAGCGTCGCCGGGCCGACCCGAACACCTTCCCGGATCTCTCCCTCGCGGTCGTCAAGCTGATGGGGCGGGGGGAGTACGTGGTGGAGCTTCCCGGTGGGACGTCGCCGGGCCACTTCGGCCTTGCGGTCCACGACTACACCCACTCCACCGCTCCGAACCGGCGTTTCCCGGATCTCGTGACGCAGCGGCTGCTCAAGACCGCGCTTTCCGGCCGCCCCGCGCCCTACGGCCGTGGCGACCTCGAGGAGCTGGCGCGTCACTGCACGGAGCAGGAGGACAACGCGAACAAGGTCGAGCGGCAGGTGCGGAAGTCGGCCGCGGCGCTCCTCCTGGAACCGAGGATCGGAGAGCGGTTCGAGGGCATGGTCACCGCCGTGTCCGAGAAGGGGACCTGGGTCCGGATCGTCCGTCCGCCCGTGGAGGGGAAGATGGTCGAGGGATTCGAAGGTCTCGACGTCGGCGAGAAGGTCACGGTCGAGCTCCTCAAGACGAACGTCGAGCGTGGATTCATCGATTTCGCACGCCGCCCTACGATGAGGTCATAGCAGCCGATCCGTGGGTCGCCATCGGCGTAGCGATCATCCATGGGGTGACGGCGACCCGGCAGAAAGATCGGCCATCCTAGGGACAGCGTCTCGCCGGGGCATCCTCGATGTCGTCGCACGCTCGAGTCGCCCGGCCCCGTGCGCCTGGGGGACATCATCGCGGTGCCGCGCGACATGGTGCGCCTCCTTCCCGACCGCGTCGATCTCGGCGCCGTCCACTGCCTGATCGAAGCTGCCGACGTCGCTTTCGCCACCATCGATCCCCCCGACCCGCCTCCCGGCGAAGCGCTCCTCATCCTGTCGCGCGAGGAGGGCACGGACGGCTATGGGAAATCGAGCGACGGCCTGCCGCGCGTCGCGACCAGCGGCGACTGCCGGTAGGCTCCCACCTTCGCCAAGGCCCATCCACCGAGAGACCCGCAGGGTGTGAGAAAGAGGGGGTGATAGACTTTCCCGCCTGTTGGGCGACTGCACGCTCCCGGGGGAGGCTCGCATGATCCGGTTCGACCGCCAAGGCATGCCACGGAATTCGAAGCCCCGGCTGAGTCGCGCCGTGGGCTTCTGTCTGTTCCTGCTCATCGTGATGTGGAGTGTGCTGCGGGCCTCCCCTCCGGCGGCAGACAACAACATGGCGCCGGACGTTCCGGAGCCCGGCTCGGTGGAGGCCATCGCGGCGGCCACGGGCGACGCGCATTTTCTTTCGCCCTGGGTCGCCTATCTGCCGCAATCAGCGAGCGTGCCATCCCCGCTGCGTTTCTTCGGACGGATCGCCGGCGCGCCGGGCGAGTTCGTCGACTCGGCACGGGCGTACGCGTACTGTCGCGCCCTCGCCGCCGCGTCGCCGCGGGTGCGGGTGTTCACTCTGGGCCGCAGCGAGGAAGGCCGGGACATTCTCATGCTGGCCGTTGCGGACGAAGCCGGCAGCCGCGATCTGGACCGGCTGAAGGCGGCGAGTGCCGCGCTGGCCGATCCGCGCCGCACCGATCCTGCCGCCGCGGAGCGGCTGGTCGCGGAATCGCGCCCTTTCTATTACTTCAATGCCGCTCTGCACTCGGACGAGACAGGCTCGACCGAAGCCATGCTGGAGCTGGCCTATCGCCTGGCCGTTTCCGAGCAGCCGATGATCCGGGGGATCCGCGAGCATCTGGTCGTGCTCATCAATCCGGTCTCGAATCCCGACGGACGGGACAAGATGGTGGAGTGGTTCTACCGCTATCTGAAAGGCAAGACGGATGGCGCCACGCTGCCGCGCCAGTCGCCGCCCTACTGGTCGAAGTATGCGTTCGTCGATATCAACCGGGATGCCCACCAGCAGACCCACGAATCCACCAAAGCGGTGCATCGCATGTTCCACGAGTGGCACCCGACCGTCGTGCACGACCTGCACGAGGGCATGCCGATGCTGATGACCTGGAACGGCACCGGCCCCTACAACCCGAACATCGATCCGA
>JBGPLZ010000101.1:0-12153 GCA_041486695.1 Acidobacteriota bacterium
CGGACGACGTGCTGCGCCAGACGGAGGTCCGGCCCCCTCTCCCCGCCGCCGACGAGGCGCGCCTGCCTTCCGGCCGCGGCCGGCTCAACGAATTTTTCGGCAACCTGGATGGCGAGCTGGTCCAGCATTTCAGCAGGGAAGATCTGCTTGGCCAGGAAGCGCCGGCTGCGGGGGCGTCGGGCCGATCGACGAGCCTGGCGCTGCGCGGCTCCCTCGGTGACCAGGGCACCTGGAGGTTCCAAGGTCTGACGGGACGCCAGGACAATGGCGCGCCGGAGGGGCTCGGCGGTGCGCGGCAGGGGCGGCGCGCGGATCGGATGCAGATCGGAGTCGACTACCACCTGGACCCGAACAACGATCTGAAGGCCGATCTGCGTTACGGGACCAGTCGCTACGTCGTCGACCCGAGCGGCGACACCATCAATACGACCGATCAGGATCAGATCGACCTCGGGATGGAGACCCGATGGGACAGGCGGCTGGACGGCACGGCGCTCCTGTACGTCGAAGGGATCTACGCGCAGTCCGGGGTCCGGGCGGTCGATGCCTCATTCTCGCCGTTCGCGGCCGAGGGGCTCGACGCCAGGCGGGTCCTCGATCGATCGACGCTGGCGACAGCCGGCGTCGCCTTCGCGGCCGGCGATCATCACGTCGATGTCGGCCTGCGGGCCAAGAGCTATCGCTACGACCTGCGTGATCGGGGCGTCCTGCTCTACACCCTCTACGATGCGCCGTCCCTGGCCGAGCCGGGGGAGCGCGGGAACGCGATGAGCGTTTTCGGGAGTGATGACTGGCTCGTGGCCCCCCGAGCCACGCTCAACTATGGTCTGCGATATCACGGCAACCTCACCGCCGGCGACGCCTACCTCGTCCCCCGCGTAGGGGTGACCTTGAAGCCGTCGGTGGGAGGCGCCACGCTTCGCGCCCTCGCTCTCTACCGGCTCGACGGCCCGGGTCTGGTCTCCCTCACCACGACCACCGGCGACTCGTCCGGCGCCATGGGGCGCGACGTCGGCCGCTTCGGCTATCTGCTGAGCCTGGAGCGTCGGCCGGAGGATCGGCTCCAGATGGCGGCGACTTTCTCTTACAAGCCTTTCGAAGAGGGGATCGGAGATGACGACGCCGATCTGCTCGCGCCCGGAGTCTGGGGCGACGCCCTCCTGTTCCTGACCGACGGCGCCGCAGGCCGCCACGAGGTTGGCGTCGAGGTCGGGCGCGTCTTTGGCGGACTGCACGGAGTGCTGTCGGGCACGGTCGGCAAGGTGAACGGGCGCCTGAGCCCGACCATCGAGGAGGCGCCGGTTCAGATGCTGTCGCTCGGCGAGGTACGGTACACCCTGACTCGCCTGCGGGCGGCCTACGCTCCGACCGCCACCGAGGTGCGGGTCGATTATCGCCAGGTCGACGCGGCGTCGGCCGATGCCTCCGAGGGGCGCGGTTCGGAGGGGATCGACTACCGGCGCCTCGACCTGACGGTGGCTCAGGATCTTCCAGGGTTACGCAACATCACGAATGCGCGCTTCCGGGTCCTGATGGCCTACCAGGGTCTGACCTACGGCGCGTCCGCGTCCGCCGCCGCGCCCGCGGTCACCACGCGCTGGACCGGCGGCGTCAATATCCGGTTCTGAGGCCATGGCCTCCTCATGATGAAGAAAACTCTGGCGATCTTCATTTCGGTGTTGTTCCTGGCCTGGGGCGCCTTGTCGTTCAGTTCGCAGGTGACCAAGGTGGCGCCGCTCACCGGCGTCGAATGGGTCGATTCGTCGCGCGGCGTGGTGGCGGAGGCGGTCATTCCCAGGACACCCGGCTGGCGCGGCGGACTGCGGCCGGGAGATCGGCTCAACAGCATCGACGGGCAGGCGATCTTCTCGGCACTGTCGGCGGAGGACACCCCCTGGCGAGTGCCGGCGGGCGGCTGGCTCACCTACCGGGTCATGCGTGACGGTGAGGCGGCCGAGTTCGCCGTCCGCCCGGTCTGGGTGGGTGGCGGATCGCCGGTCTACTACTACCTCTCGATCGTCGGGCTGACCTTCCTCTGCGTGGGACTGCTCGTCTGGCTGCGCGCTTCGCGGGCGCGCGCCGCTCTCCCGTTCGTCCTTCTCTGCCAGGCGATGTTCCTGCTTCTCGTCCTCAGCCCGACCGGGCAGGCGAGCTTGCTCGACTGGTCGGCCTACTGGGGCGACTTGGCGGCGCGCCTGCTCGCCCCGGCTCTGTTTCTCCATGTCGCCTGGATCCTGGCGGACGAGGATCGCGGCGCGGGGCGACGGCGCTGGCGCGAGGCCGTGCTCTATCTGCCGCCGGTGGTCCTCTTTCTGCAGAGCCTTTATCTCATCCCCTTCAAGATGGTTTATCGTTTCTCGGATCCTGAGGCGGCCATCCGCTTCAAGAACCAGCTCGACAAGTTCTACATCGGAATCTGTCTGATCCTGGGGATCATCACGGCGGTGCGCTCGTACCTCGGGGCGGAGAGGCTGCACACCCGCTGGCAGCTCAAGTGGATGGCCTGGGGCAGCTTGGCCGGCTTCCTGCCGGCCGCCTTGCTCTACTTCCTGCCGCTCTCGTTGAATATCCGGGTCGGGTCGTGGAGCGAGCTGTCGGTGCTCCCGATGGCGGTGATTCCGCTGGCCTTCGCCGCCGCCATTGTGCGTTACCGGCTCCTCGATCTGGATGTCTTCCTGAAGCGCGGCCTCATGGGCATCGCCCTCCTGCTCTGCGCCGCCGCGACCTACGCCGCGTGCTACGTCGTCATGGATCGCGCCGCCGGAGGGATCACCCCTTCGGGCCTGAACCTGGCGTTGATCCTCGCGACCTTCCTGACGGCGATCTTCTATCCCCGGCTGCACAAGATGCTGAAGGCCTCCGTCGACCAGATCTTCTACCGCGAGCGCTACGACTACCGGCGCACCCTGGTCGAGTTCGGGGAGGCGCTGAACCGCGAGCTGAACCTGCCCGTGCTCCGCCGAAAATTCACCGCCCGGGTGGAGCGCACGTTCGGGCTCGAGGTGGCGTGCGTTTTCGTGCGCGATCACGAAGGGCGGGTGCTGCGCGCCGAGCCCGCCGGCCGCGCCCTGCATCCCGACGATCCCGCCCTGGCCTCCCTGCGCCGCGTGGACTATCTCTCGCTGCGGGACCATCGGGATGTGGCCGAGTCCGACACCGGAACGTTCCTGATCGACGGCCTCGGCCTCGAGTATGTTCTGCCCCTGACCGTCGAGGGCGAGATCGTCGCGGTGCTCGGGATCGGCGCCCCGCACGGCGGCGAGCCCCTGACCACGGAGGATCTGCAGCTCCTCGTCTCTCTCTGCCGGCACGCCGCCGTGGCCTTCGAAGGCGCCCGGCTCTACAGCGCCGTCGCCGAGAAGGTCCAGGAAGTCGAGGCGCTGAAAGAGTTCAACGAGAGCATTCTCGAGAGCAGCAGGGTCGGCATCCTGGTCGCCGATCCCTCCGGCCGCGTCGTCGGCGTCAACCGCGCCTTCGAGACCCTCTACGGGGCGGCGCGCGGGGAGATTCTCGGGGCTTTCCTGTCCCAGGTGATGCCGGCCGGCGTCTTCACGCTGGCGAGCGAGGCCGGTCGCACGGTCGCAGGCGAACCGCTCCCCGACGACGGCATTCGGGTCTATCGTTCTTCACTGCGCACCCGTGACGGCCGGCGGCTCCTGGTGAATCTGTCGCAATCGGCTCTGCGCGGCGTCGACGGTCAGCCGCGCGGTCGCGTGGTCACGATCGACGACGTCACCGAGCAGGTACGGCGCGAAGAGGAGCTGCAACGCCGCGAGCATCTGGCCTCGATCGGCCTTTTGGCGTCGGGCATCGCGCACGAGGTCAACACGCCCCTGACCGGCATCGCGTCCTACACTCAGATGTTGCTGCAGGACCGCGCGCCGGAGGATCCCGACGTCCCGATCCTGAGGAAGATCGAGCAGCAGGCCTTCCGCGCGGCCGGCATCGCCGCCAGCCTGCTGAACTTCTCGCGCCAGCGGGATGGCGATTACCAGGCCCTGCAGATCGCCGAGATGGTGGGGGAGACCCTCGAGTTGTTCGAGCCCCATCTGCGCGGCCGACGGGTCGAGCTGGTCAAAAGCGTGGAGGAGGCTCTGCCGCCGGTGCAGGGGAATCGCGGACGCCTCCAACAAGTCCTCATGAACCTGCTGCTCAACGCCGTCGACGCGATGCCGGACGGAGGCCGACTGGCGGTCGGGGTGCGGGCGGAGACGGGGCGGGTGCGGATCGAGGTCGCGGACACCGGCGTCGGGATTTCGCCCGAGCATCTGGACCGGATCTACGATCCGTTCTTCACCACGAAACCAAGGGGGCAGGGGACCGGCCTCGGATTGTCGGTGTCCTACGGCATCGTCAAGGAGCATGCGGGCACCTTGACGGCCGAGAGCAGTCCGGGCGAGGGGGCGCGCTTCATCGTCAGCCTTCCGGTCGCGGACCTGGCGCCGCAGCGAGCCTGGGCATGAACGCCGGCCGGACGGAGACGGTGGACAAGGAGGCGCCGGCGCTGCGCACGAACGACCACGGCCGGATCCTGGTGATCGACGACGAGCCGATCATCCTGGAGGTCCTCGGCGCGCTGCTCATGCGGGAAGGTCACCAGCTGACCATGAAGCCGGATGCCGAGTCGGGGCTGCGGGTTCTCGATGAGCAGGCGTTCGACCTCGTCATCCTCGATCTGATGCTCCCCGGCATGGGGGGCCTCGAGACCCTGCGGGAGATCAAGAAGAGGGAGCCCGATCAAATTGTGGTGATGCTGACCGCGTACGGCTCGGTGGAGACGGCGGTGCAGGCGATGAGGATGGGCGCTCACGACTACGTGACCAAGCCGTTCAAGAATGAGGAGGTGATACGCACCGTCCGGCACGGCCTCAAACACCGGCGGCTTCTGAGCGAGAATCGCGATCTGCGCAAGGCGTTGCAGGGCCGGGCACGATTCGGCGAGCTGATCGGGAAGAGCAAAGTGATGCGGGATCTCTTCCGACTGGTGGAGCAGGTCTCCCCCAGCCGCTCGACGGTCCTGATCCAGGGGGAGAGCGGCACGGGCAAGGAGCTGGTCGCCGAGTCCATACACTTGAAGTCGGGCCGGCCGGGCGAGGCCTTCGTGGTGGTCAACTCCGGGAGCATCCCGGCCGACCTCCTGGAGAGCAACCTGTTCGGTCACGTCAAGGGGGCGTTCACCGGTGCCATCCAATCGAAGAAGGGTCTGTTCGAGGTGGCCAACGGCGGCTCGATCTTTTTCGACGAAATCAGCACCATCAAGCCCGAGGTCCAGGCCAAGCTCCTCAGGGTGATCCAGGAGAAGGAGTTTCTGCCGCTCGGGGCGGTCCAGAGCATCCAGGTCGATGTCCGGATCATCGCGGCGACCAACATCGGCCTGCTGGAGCTGGTGCGGCGGGGTGAGTTCCGCGAAGATCTCTATTACCGGCTGAACGTGATCTCCATCAATCTTCCGCCGCTCCGGGATCGCAAGGAAGACATCCCTCTCCTGGTCGACCATTTCATGGTCAAGTACGCCGCCGAGAACGGCAAGCAGATCTCGGGGGTCACCCCCGAGGCGATGGCTCTGTTGCTCGACCATGTCTGGCCGGGGAACGTCCGGGAGCTGGAGAACGTGATCGAGCGGGCGGTCGTCCTCGCCGCCTCGCCCGAGATCGGCGTCGAGCTCCTTCCCGAGCCGCTGCGAAGCCAGGGGTTCAAGACGATTCAGCCCGCGGCCCTCCTCGAAGGGCGATTCTCGTTCTATGACACCCTGGAGAATTTCGAGAGGGAGATCATCCTGGAGAGCCTGCGGCGGGTGAACGGGGTGCAGCGGCGGGCGGCGACCCTGCTCGGCCTGAAGGCGACCACCCTGAATGAAAAGATCAAGCGCCTGAAGATTCAGTACCCCTGATCTACCCCCCCCGCCCCCCTTGCCCACCGCCGGGCGGCATCATGCTGTATAAACTCCGCAGTCCAGGGTCGATGATCCACTTGACACCTCAGGACTTGGGCGTAGACTTAGGCAGCCTGAATCGAAGGATGAGAGCTTCTAAAGCCATTGTCCGCAAGCCTCTTAGAGAAGGGCGCCTTGACACGATCGAGTCGTTTCTCTAGCATCCACACGACTATCGACAGTTCGAGTAGTGATCCTTGGCCGGTGCATGAGGGGTCTCGGGCGAAGCTCGTCCCCGGGCCGGAGGTATATCGCATGTTTTTACGAAGGTCCCTCCTCGTCGTCCTTGCCGGCTGTCTTCTGATGGCGCTGGCACAGCCCGCCCTGGCCCAGTCGGTGGCCGGAATCAAAGGCGTCGTTCTCGACAAGGACGGCGCTCCGATACCCGGCGCCACGGTCACGATTTCCAACGCCGCCCTGGGCGTGTCGCAGGGCGCGGTCACCGACGCCAAGGGTGAGTTCAGGATCGTGCCGCTGGCGCCCGGGAAAAGCTTCCGAGTGCGCGTCGCCTTCCCGACGATGTCGACCGTGACGCTGTCCGACGTCGAGGTGATCGCCGGCAGGGTCGCCAGCGTCCCGGTCACCCTGCGGCCGAGCTCCGAGCTGACCGAGCGGATGAAGGTGACGGCCAAGGCCGAGGTGGTCAACACCGAGCAAACGACCACCCAGACCAACTTCAGCGCCGAGTTCATCGACTCCCTGCCGATCCTGGGGCGCAACTACCAGGACATCCTGTCCCTGGCGCCCGGTGTCTCGGACGACGACGGCGACGGCAACCCGAACATCCACGGCGCCCGCGACACCGACGTCGTCACGCTCGTGGACGGCGTGTCGACCAGCGATCCATTCTCCGGCAAGGTGGGCCAGCAGCTCAACCTCGACTCGATCCAGGAGATCGAGGTCAAGACGTCGGGGGCGACGGCGGAATACGGCCGGGCGCAGGGCGGCTTCGTCAACATCGTGACCAAGTCGGGCGGCAACGAGTTCGAAGGGCGGGCCCAGTTCTACTATCGGAGCAACATCCTCGACGGCGACGGCGCCGGCATCGACAACCCGAAGCTGCACGGCGGCCTGGGCGAGAAGGGCCTCCGGGATCTGAAGTTTGCCGACTACCTGCCCTTTCTGTCCCTGAGCGGGCCGATCAAGAAAGACAAGGCCTGGTACTACTTCACCGCCGAATACATTCAGCTGCAGGAGCCGGTAAACGCCCTGACCCAGGCCTTCGTGCGCGGCACCAAGGAGAAGAGAATCTTCACCAAGGCCTCCTGGGATATGTCGACCAACCACAAGCTGGTCTTCACGGTCAACGTCGACCCGCAGGAGTTCAGCAACGAGGGGCTCGACTCCCTCACGGCGATCGAATCCGGCTACACGCTGAAGGAGGGCGGCACGAACCTCGTCCTCAAGGAGACGTCGGTCTTCAGCCCGAACGTCTTCCTGGAAACGACGGTGCAGCGCTTCACCGCCAAACCGAAGGCGATCTCGACGCTGAACCCCGACACCAACCACAACGGCGTCCTGTTCATCGATCGGGACAAGAATGGGTTCCTCGATGCCACCGAGCGCGACCCAGGCCAGGACTACGACCGGGATGGCAAGTGGGACGTGTTCGAGGACACGCAGTTCCCGCCGAATGGGGTGCTCGACTCGCCGCACCTCACCGATCCGCTGAATAAGGACGGTACAATAAACGACAAGAACTGGGGTGAAGATCAGGACAAGGACGGCCACCTGACCCCTTCGGGCCATGCCCAGGGCGGTAATCTCCAGAGCACCGGCGGCTGCGAGGGGAGGCCGACGCAATTCGATAACATCGCCCACGGTCCGGCCTCGAATCCCGGTTTGTATAAGGATACGTTCCCGAACGGGTTCCCGACAAACGGACTCGAGGATTACGACTGCGACGGGCATATCGATAACATTAGCGAGGACAGCAATCATAATGGCAAGCTCGATGCCGGCGAGGATCGCGATGGTGACAATTATCTCGACCTCGGGTTCGAGGATCGCAATCACAACCAGCACCTCGACGACAGCCCGATCCCTCCGGGTCCCATTGAAAATTGCGCGTACGACCCGGCGACGGGAATTGGTCGCGTTCCCTGCGATTCCGTCACCGGGGAAAACTTCCTAGGGTTCACTTCGTCAACCTATCCGTACGATACCCAGAAGCCGATCCCGGCGGACCGTGACTTCCAGCAGGATCAATCGACGCTGCGGACGAGTGGCCCGTACAACCAGAACTACAACCGGGAGGTTGGGCGGATCACGCTGCGTCAGGATCTGACGGTGTTCGTTGCGGACTGGCACGGCCAACACGACATGAAGTTCGGGGGCGTCGTGGAGCGCGAGCACTACGATCAGGACACCTTCCGGCGCCCGGAGCTTTATCCCAAGGCGCGGCCGGCGGGCTCCAACACCCGTTTCACGACGACCGGGGTGCAGTTGCCGACCGAGAGGGATGTCCAGAACAACGCCACGAGCACGACCTTCGGGATGTATTTTCAAGATACCTATAAGCCGCTGCCGAACCTGACGATCGGGCTCGGGCTCCGGTTCGACCGGGAGGCGACCGACTCCTTCGGTTACACCCCCTTCGACCCGGTCGCCGAGCGCAATACCTACAACTCCCTGAGGGGCCTGACCGCGCAGGGAGAGTTGGGTCTCGACGATTTTTCGCAGGGGAACAACGACGGCATCCTTGCCAACGGGTACTGCAGCGACCCGATCTTCACCGAGATCCCGAGCGGCACTTGCTCCACTAAAAATGACGTCCTCGCGAAGCTCGACCACCTCAGGACGGCCGCGAGATCGCGTCTCACGCAGCATCACTTTGCCACCGCCCTCACCGCGGACTCTCTCGTGGCGCTGTTCCCGGAAGCCGTAATCACCGACTCCGTGACCGGAGAACGGACGATCAATGTCGAGCTCCTGCGCCAGCAGGGCGCCACCTTCGAGGAACGGGAGCCGTTCCGGCTGACCAATAACAACCTGGCACCGCGCCTGTCGGTCTCCTGGGATCCCTGGGGCGACTCGAAGACGAAGATCTTCGCCAACTGGAGCCGCTTCTACGACAAGCTGTTTCTCAACAGCGTCATCACGGAAGAGGGTCCCGATCCGATCTATCGCTACTACAGGCAGGATCTGGACGGCGTGACCAACGCGGGCATTCCCGACAATCAGATCGGAGCCGCCGTGACCAAGGCGCCGCCGAGTGCGAGCCAGATCGATCGCGGCCTGCAAACGCCATTCTCGGACGAGTTCACGGTCGGGTTCGAGCGGGAGCTGGCGCCCGAAGTCTCCGTGAAGATCACCTACATTCAGAAGCAGTTCCGCGCCCAGCTGCAGGATCGCGACATCAACCACACGGTTCGATACAATCCGAACACCGGAAAGCCGTTCGACATCTACGGGATCATCACGGCCAGCAGCACCGGCGCCGGGACGGCTGCCGGCGATGGGCGCCCGGATCTGTTCGTCGAAAACTTCTTCTTCAACCAGATCTTCCGGCTCGGCAATTACAACCATGCTCGCTACAAGGGACTCGAGATCGACGTGACCAAGCGTCTCAGCCGCAAGTGGCAGCTCGAGGCCTCCTACACCTATGCGCGCGCGGTCGGGAACGCCGAGGATTTCCAGTCAACGCTGGGTGACGACCCCTCGTCGATCCGGGAACAGTTCGGCTACCTGAGCTACGACCAGAGGCATTCGATCAAGTTCAACGCGATCACCTATCTGCCGGGGGACTGGCAGCTGGGGGGCACGCTGTCGTGGCAGTCGGGCTATCCTTTCTCGGTCATCGATCGGGTCTTTTCGCTCGACAGCTTCTCATACCCCCAGCAGCGCACCCTGTTCGGTCAGGTGGTGCAGACCAACACGGGGGCTGATTTCCGGGGGGTTCAACGCAACTCGAAGCGTAACCCCGCGCAGTACAACATCGACCTTCGTGCCCAGCGGGCGTTCGTGCTCGGGAAATTCAACTCGAAAGTGTTCATCACCGTCCAGAATCTTCTGAACGCCGACGATCTGCGGATCTTCGAGTACGACCCGGCTGCCCCCGACCGTGGCGGCGCCCTGCAGGTCGTCTCCGAACGCCGGTTCGGCCGCCGGTTCGAGGTCGGGTTCCAGTTCGAGTTCTAGTGTCCTGAGTCGGAAACCCGTGCCGGGATGCCGGACCGGCGCTTCCGGGCCTGGAGGTTGCGTCACGACCAGCCCCGCCCCCGAGAGGGGACGGGGCTTTTTCGTTGACAGTCGGCGTCGCCGGGCGCTACGTTAGGCGCGGCTGCCGCCCGAGGTCTATGGGACTCCGCTTCTATAACACCCTGACCCGCCGGTTGGAGGAGTTCACCCCGCTCCGCCGGGGTGAAGTTCGTCTCTATACGTGCGGTCCCACGGTCTACGACTTCGCTCACATCGGCAACTTCCGCACTTACCTGTGGGAAGACCTCCTGCGCCGCTACCTGGAGTTCCGGGGCTACAGGGTCACGCAGGCGATGAACCTCACGGATGTCGACGACAAGACGATCGCCGGCGCCCTGGCCGCGGGCGTGACGCTCCAGGAATACACCCGGCCCTATATCGACGCCTTCTTCGAGGATCTGCGGACGCTCGGCATCGAGACGGCGGAGCATTATCCACGGGCCACCGGGCATATCCCGGAGATGGTCGCGCTGGTCATCAGACTGCGCGAGCGGGGGCATCTCTACGAAAGCCGCGGCTCGCTCTATTTCCGGATCGACACCTTCCCGCGCTATGGACGGCTCTCGAACCTCGACCCGCGGGCCACGCCGACCCACGCCCGCATCGACAGCGACGAGTACGAAAAGGACAATCCGCGCGACTTCGCCGTCTGGAAGGCGCGCAAGGGCGATGAACCGTACTGGGAGACCGAGCTCGGGCCGGGGCGCCCCGGCTGGCACCTGGAGTGTTCGGTGATGTCGATGAAGTACCTCGGCGAGACGCTCGACATCCACACCGGTGGCGTCGACAACATCTTCCCGCACCACGAGAACGAGATCGCCCAGAGCGAGGCGGCGACCGGCGTGCCGTTCGTCCGCACCTGGCTGCATGCCGCGCACCTGGTGGTGGACGGTGAGAAGATGTCGAAGTCCCGCGGCAATTTCTACACCCTGCGCGACCTGGCCGCCAGGGGCACTCCGCCGCGCGTCATCCGGTTCCTGATGCTCTCGGTGCATTATCGCAAGCCGCTCAACTTCACGTTCGAGGCCCTGGAGCGCAGCCAGACGGCGCTGACGCGACTCGACGATCTCATCTGCCGCCTCGAGCGCCAGCGGCTCCCTCCCGGGAGCGACCCCGCCCTCCGGGCGAAGATCGACGCGGGCCGGGCCGGCATGGTGGCATCGCTCGACGACGATCTGAACGCGGCCGGCGCGCTCGGGGATCTCTTCGATCTTGTCCGCGAAGCGCACACGGCGCTCGACGCCGGGCGCGCCGGGGCGGAGGACGGGACCGCCCTGTGCGACCTCATGGCATCCTTCGGCCGAATCACCGGTCTGCGGTTCGGGCAGGAGGCGATCCTGGATGCGGACGTGGAGGAGCAGATCCGCCGCCGCACCGAGGCCCGCGGCCGCCGCGACTTCGCAGCAGCGGACCGCATCCGGGAGCATCTGGCCGGCCGCGGCATTCTGCTCGAGGATACCCCTCAGGGCGTTCACTGGAAGCGGCGGCGGACCTAGAAGGGCGGCGGACCCGGAAGTGCACTCGCGGCGTCTGGGGGACAGGGCCGAGGAAGCGGGAGCGGCCTTTCTCGAATCGCTCGGTTTCCGGATTCTCGAGCGCCGTTTCCGGATCCGTGCCGGCGAGATCGACCTCGTCGCCGAGGAGGGCGGCACCCTGGTCTTCGTCGAGGTGAAGAGCCGGATGTCGGAGACGTACGGCTCTCCGGCGGAGGCCGTCGATGCCAGGAAACAGGCCCGTCTCGTGAAGGCCGCGGCTTTTTACTTGATGCGCGATCACGATGCCGACCGGGCCTGCCGCTTCGATGTCCTGGAAGTGGTCGGCTCGCCGGGCGGCCAGCTTCGCTGCCGGCTGATCCGCGATGCCTTCCAAGCACCGTAGAGGCCGGGCTGGCCTGCAACCCCCGGTGTGAAGCGCCGCGCCCTGCTCGCGCCGGGCACGGGTCCGGCTCGCTGCGCGAGCCTCCCCTCGGCTCGCCTCGCTCCCACCCACCGCGCTGTGAAGCGCGCGGCGGGGCCCTGGTC
>JBGPLZ010000102.1:0-12145 GCA_041486695.1 Acidobacteriota bacterium
CTTATACAAACCGCTTAGGGGGTGTTAAATCCATCGGATGGGTGGGGGGGCCGCCAAGTAACCCGGGGCCCGCGGCGCCCCGCGGCGGGCCGGCCCCGGAACGCCCAGACGCCTCGGGGCGTCTCGGGCTCAGTGGGACATCGCGCCGCCGGACTTGACCCGGGCGACAAGCGTCGCTCCCGGCTGCTCGCTTCTCCGGGCGCGCGCGCCGCTCTGACGGGCGGGCGCATCGATCCGCTGCTGGCGGGCGATCAGCTTGCGCAGGCGCTTCTTGGCCTGGTTTTCGATCTGGCGCACCCTCTCGCGCGAAACTCCAAGCTTCTCGCCGATTTCCTTGAGGGTGAATGTCTTGCCGCCCTCCAGTCCGAAGCGGTTGATGATGACCGTCTGCTCCTGGTCGGAGAGGCTCCGCAACGTGAGTCGAATCAGCCCCTGATTCTCGTGCTTGATCAGCTCATCCTCGGGGTTGATCGAGCGCCCGTCGACGAGGTAATCGGAGATCGGCGTGTCCTTGTCCCGGCCGACCTTGTCGTCGAGCGACATCTCCCGCATCTTGATCAGCAGGATCTCGTCGATCTTGGCGATCGTCGTGCTCAGTTCCTTGGAGATCTCGTCGCGATCGGCCGTGCGCCCGAGCTGCCGCGACAGCATCCGCTCCGTGTTGCGTACGTTGCGGACCTTCTTCATCTGGTAGTTGGGAATCCGAACCATCGCGGAGTGCTGGGAAAGCGACTTCAGGATCGACTTGCGGATCCACCAGATGGCGTAGGTGATGAACTTGGTGCCTCGGGTATGATCGAAGTGGTGGGCGGCCTCGATCAGGCCGATGTTCCCCTCGTTCAGGAGGTCCTCGAAAGGCACTCCCATGTTGCGGTATTCACTGGCGACCTTGACGACGAAGCTGAGGTTCGGCTTGACCAGGTCGTGGTAGGAGTTCTCTTCCTTGCCGCCGAGCATTCGGAGCGCAATCGCCTGCTCTTCTTCCTTGGTCAGCAAAGGGAACTCGCTGATCTCTCGCAGGTACTTGCCAACGATGGAGCTTCTACTGTCGGTGAAGCCTTTCGCCATCTGGTTCCGCCCTTCTCCTGGCCGGCTGAGAGCCGACGTCAGGGACTCTTTTACCTTGACAACCATAATGTAACGTCATACATTTATGTCAAATTTTTGGAGCCTTTCGGCGTCCAAAACGTTTCAAAATGGTGAATTGGGATGCGTCCTCGGCGACGAGCGTTTGGAGCGAAAAGAGACGCCGACGTACGACCCGTTGACGGGACCCGGGAAGATTTGCTTTCGCGTTGCGTCTCAAGTCTCTCATCAAGAATATGACGCGGCGAATGAGTTTTGTGTGTGAGCTGACAACGAAAGTATATGTTTGCGCAGCAAACATGTCAAGCCCTTGTTTGGCATTGGAACATCGCCACCAAGTTGTTGTCCTAAAAGACTTTGAACGGACCGATTACGGATTGTTCCCATGATGCCGTCAAAATTCAAAAAGCAGTCACTGCTGGTCGGGTCCAGGATTCGCGCACTTCGCAAGGATCGCGCCCTCACGCAGGCCGATCTCGCAGCGCGGGTCGGCATTCAGCAGTCGGATCTTTGCCGCATGGAGAATGGCGAGTACAAGGTCAGCCTGGAGGCGCTTTTCAAGATCCTTTCGATCTTCGAGATGAACATCGCCGATTTCTTCCACGAGGAGGTGGGAGGAGGGGCGAGGGACGAGGACGCCGAGATCCTGCGTCACTATCAGAGGCTCACGTCCAAGGCCCAGGAAGAGGTCCAGGACTTCATCCAGTTCAAGCTGCTCCACGACGACAAGCTCACGACCAACAAGAAGAGCAACTGAAGCGAGGCGCATGTCCGCCGACCTGATCGCCCGGTATACCGAGTTGACGGCCGAGGGAACGCTGGAGGTGCGCCACGGCGAGTTCACCCTGGCAGCCGGGGCCTTCGAGTCGGCGCGCTCGGTGGCCGAGCAGCTCAATGATCAGCAGCTCCTCTTCAAGGCGATCTGCAACCTGAGCACCGCCAAGCTCTCGCTGGGGCAGATCGAGGCTGCCGAGGCCGGCCTGCGCGAGATCCTTCTCAAGAGCCAGGATCAGCAGATCATCTTCGTCGCGTCGTCGAACCTCGCGAGCGCCCTGCGGAAGCAGGGACGTCTCGACAAGGCGCTGTTCTACGCCAAGCGCGCCCTGCGCGCGTGCGACACGATCGACAACTACGCCTGGAAGGCGACCTGCCATAACCTCATCGCGAACATCTACATGAACAAGAGCTACTTGGACGACGCGATGGCGGAGTATCGCTTCGCGCTCTCCCTCAGCCAGAAAGGCGGCCTCGGCACCTCGTATCCCATCGACTACATCAAGGAAAATCTCGGCTACTGCCTGCTGCTCAAGAAAAAGCACCGCCAGGGGATCGCCATCATCTTGGAGGCGCTGCAGATCGCGACGAGCAACGGGAACGCCCGCTGTCTGGTGGAGTGTCATCAGGACCTGAGCTTCGCCTATATGCAGCTGAAAGAGCTGCGACTGGCGGAGGAGTACGGCGAGAAGGCGCTGGCCATCGCCACCCAGAAGGACTACAAGGATATTTCGAAGAACTGCTACTACCTTCTCGGCGAGATCAATCTCCTGCTGGGGAACGAGGAGCGCAGCGAGGTCTACTTCGATCGGCTGCAACAGCTTTACCCGCATCTTGCGGTGCTCAAAGATTTTCTGCGAACCTTCGACGTGAGCAACATCATCAACCTCAAGAACCCGTTCTAGGAGACCCACCGGTGCGACGCACGAGACTGTTTCGAGGGATTCTGAGGGGCGCAGTCACCGGCGCGGTTCTGGCCGCGGCCTCCCTGACGGCATTCGCGGCGGCCTCGACCCGCCTCCCGGACGGACGCATCCTTTCCGTCTGGGAGTCGCGCGGCTCCATCCGGTTCCTGAACGGAGCGGGCAGCGCGTCTTCCCTCGCCTATTCGATCTCCTCACCGGCCGCCATGCTCCAGGGCACGATCCCCGGGACGGCGGACGCGGCCCGCGACGCCTGGCCCCGGCTGGCGATCGATCCGGTGTCCGGTGACGCCATCGCCGTCTGGAGCCGCTTCGACGGGGTCCATGACAAGATCGCCTATGCCCGGCTCGAAGGCTCCGCGTGGCTGGATCTGCATTTCCTGACCTTCGGCGGCGGTGACGATGCGGAGCCACGCGTCGTCGTGGCTCGCGATGGCGCCTTCCTTTTCTGGATTTCAGAAGGCGATCGGTATCTGTTCGTGCCCTTCGATCTCTCGACCGGCCGGCTTTTCGGCGTGCCCCGCGAGCTGCGACCCGAATCGTCTGGCCCCTCGGCCACGACCCAGGGGTCGCAGGATGTCCCGATCAACCTCCGGGGTCCCGATGGCAAGAACAGCCAGCTCCTCTGGTCACCTTCGGGGAATGTGACGGTGTCGGGCGGATCGGATGTCCCGGTGGTGATCAGTCACAAGAAGGCCTCCATCTGGGGAGCCGGCGGCAGTCCCGATTGCCGCAACGCGGTGGTGGTCCTGCCGAATCCGGCCGGAACGCTGTGGCGCGTTTTCTCCTTCACCAACGGTCTCACACGGGAGATCGGACGGGTGCACCTGCCCGCGTCAATCCCGGACGGACTCGCCGACCAGACCGCGGCCGCCTACCTGAACGCCTACTGCAACTGATCAGTGGAAGGGATAGGGGCGATCATCGCCCTTGCGCAGGACCCGGAACTTCCGGCGGCGGAGCTTCCAGCGGAGCTCGTTCACGAACTCGCGGATCCGCCACACGCGCTTCAGGTAGAGGTAGCCGAACAGCATCCCCCCCAGATGCGCGATGTGAGCCACGCCGTCGGACAGGCTGAGCAACGAGTAGAGTTCGATGCCGGCGCATAGCAGCACGAACGTGAGAGCCCGCATCGGGAAGATGAACCAGAAGAGGATCTGGCGGTTCGGGAACAGGAAGGCGTAGGCCAGCATCACTCCGAACACCGCTCCCGAGGCGCCGATCGTCGTGCTGTTCCAGAACAGCAGGCAGCTGGTCAGTCCGGCGCCGATGCCGCAGATGAAGTAGTACTTCACGAACTCCCGCGTTCCCCAGGCGCGCTCGATCTCCGTGCCGAACATCCAGAGCATCAGCATGTTCAAGAGCAGGTGGCCCAGCCACGAGGTCGAGTGCAGGAACATGTAGGTGACGATCTGCCAGACCCAGAGATTTCCGACGACGAGACTGGGCGTCAGACCGAAGATCGGCTCGATGGTGCTGGGGCCGACGAGGGGCGCGAGCTTCTGCAGGGCGAAGACGGCGACGTTGGCGAGGATGAGGGCCTTGATGCCGGGGGTGATCCGCCCGCCGAGGCCGATTCCCGAACTGTACTGCGTGCGGTAGGAAGACACTTCGGGACGGTAGCACACGCTCCGGGGCATTGCAAGAAGACCGGCGGCGCGCGCACCGGCCCGCCGGACGCCGCGATCGGGCGGATCAACCTTCCCGCAGCTCGGCGTTCCAGTAAGCGATGTCGAGGAAGTTTCTCCAGGCCTCGTACTGCCCGGAGGTGAAGGAGATCTTGACCAGCGGGTGCCAGCGTGGTTTCACCGGCATCTTGATCAACCGCATGCCCGCCTCCTCGGGGAGGCTGCCGCCTTTCCGCGAGTTGCAGGCGATGCAGCAGCAGACGACGTTGTCCCAGGTGGACTTGCCCCCCCGCGACAGCGGCACCACGTGATCGAGATTGAGGTCGCGGGTCTGGAACTTGTGCCCGCAGTACTGGCAACGGTTACGGTCGCGGTAGAAGATGTTCTTACGGGTGAAACGGACCTCGTGCCTCGGCAGACGGTCGAAGTCGATCAGCAGCACGACGCGCGGGATGCGGATCTGGATCGTGGGCGTCACGATCGAATCCTCGTGCGGCTGGGGAGGGATGTCGACCCAGTCCTCCCAATCATAGGTCGAGTAATCGGGAGCGACCGCCCGGACCTGCCCTTTGTACAGAAGGCAGAAGGCCTTCCTCACGGTCGTGACCTGGATGGCCTGGTAAAGCCGGTTCAGGACGAGGACGTTTGTGTCAAGCATATCGAGGACGCTATCCTACCCCCGGCCGGCACAAGGCCGGCGCGATGCATGACAAAATTAAGATCCCGCCCGCTTCTTGTCAAGCCGGGGGGCGCCTCCGCCATTCTTCCCCGGCTCATAACTCGTGAGCAGCCGTTTCTTGTCGGCGTGGCGCTCGAGAGCCAGCCCGATGAGACGATCGACCAGCTTGGGGAACGGCACGCCGCTGGCCTCCCAGAGTTTCGGGTACATGCTGATCGGAGTGAAGCCCGGGAGAGTATTGACCTCGTTGACGAAGATCGCCTCGCTGCCCCGGTCGAGGAAGAAGTCGACCCTGGCCATCCCCGCCAGATCGAGCGCCTGGAAGGCGCGCACCGCCAGGTCGCGGACACGCTGCGTCTGCTCGTCGGTCAGCTCCGCCGGGATCACCAGACGCGAGCCGGGGTCGATGTACTTGGCGCGGTAGTCGTAGAACTCGTTGGCGGGGATGATCTCACCCGGCACGGAGGCTTCCGGCGCGTCATTGCCAAGCACGCTGCATTCGATCTCGCGGGCATCCACGCCGCGCTCGACAATGATCTTGCGATCGTAGCGCGCGGCCAGATCCAGGCCGCGAACGAGCCCGGCCCGATCCTTGGCCTTGGTGACACCCACACTGCTGCCGCCGTTGGAGGGTTTGACGAAGCAGGGATACCCGAAGGCCTCCTCGATCACCTGCACGCTCGCGGCGCGGTCGCCGCGCAGGTCCCGCGCCAGGACCACCCTGTGGTCGACGATCGGCAGCCCCACCTGCCTGAACAACGTCTTCATGAGCGCTTTGTCCATGCCCACGGCCGACCCGGCCACGCCGGCGCCCACATATGGGATGCCCGCGAGCTCGAACAGCCCCTGCAGCGACCCGTCCTCGCCGCCGGAGCCATGCACCACCGGAAACACCACATCGATTGGCCCGGCGATCGACGCGACCCCGGCGGCGCGCCGGCGGCGCACCACTCCCCGTCCCCCCTTCCGGCCCGTGCCCAGCGCGACCAGGCCGCCCACCGAGGGGTCGGCCGGCAGGGCGAAGTGATTGCCCGAGGCGACCCAGCGCCCGCGCTTGGTGATGCCGATCGGCACCACTTCGTAGCGCTTCGGATCAAGCGCCTGCATGATGGCCTTGGCCGAGACCAGCGACACCTCGTGCTCCACCGATCGGCCTCCGAAGACGACGGCGACCCGCATGCGGCGGCGGGCGCGGCCGCTCACGACGCCTCCCCCTCGACAACGGTCAAGCGCGAGCCCGCCGCTCGGTCCCCCGCCGGCGCTCGTGGTGCCACGGTGAGAGCCAGCGCCTCGCGAATCCGCGTCTCGAGCCGGTCCGCGTGCGACGGATCGACCGCCGACAGGAGCACCGCGTCGGGGTACTCGGCGCACAGGCGCGGCCGGCCGGCCTCGGGAACAGCGTCGATCTTATTGAGCACCAGGAGCTGGGGCCGATCGGCCAGCCCGAGCTCCTCGAGAGTCGCGCGAGTCGTGATCAGGTGATCGGCGATCGCTTCCGAGCCGGCGTCTACGACTTGTAAAAGGAGGTCGGCGTCGGCGGCCTCCTCGAGCGTGCTGCGGAAGGAGGCGATCAGATGATGGGGCAGCTTGCGGATGAAGCCGACCGTATCGATCATCAGGAAGGGCGGCCGCCCGCCCCGCGTGCAGCGGCGAACCAGGGGATCGAGCGTCGCGAACAGCCGATCCTCGACAAAGGTCCCGGCCCCGGTCAGAAGATTGAGCACCGTCGACTTGCCGGCGTTCGTGTAGCCGACGAGCGCCACGCGCGGCTCGCCGCGGCGCTTCTTCCGTCTCTCGCCGCGCTCCCTCTCGATCCGCTCCAGGTCGACCTCGAGGCGGGCGATCTTCCGCCGCACCAGCCAACGGTCTATCTCGAGCTGGGTCTCGCCGACCCCGCGCTGGCCGATGCCGCCGTCCTGGCGCGATAGATGGCCCCACTGACGCGTCAGCCGCGGCAGCAGGTACCGCAACTGGGCCAGCTCGACCTGGGTCCGAGCCTCGCGGCTCCGGGCGCGCCTCGCGAAGATGTCGAGAATGAGGGCCGAGCGGTCGAGGACCTTGACGGACAGGGCCTCCTCGAGATTCCGAACCTGCGCCGGAGAGAGATCGAGATCGCACAGCACCAGTCCCGCGCGGTGCTCCCGTGCCAGGGCGGCCAGCTCCTCGACCTTGCCTCGCCGCAGCAGCGTCGAGGGGTGAGCCGGGCCCCGCTCCTGCACCACGCGGCCGACGACCTCGGCCCCGGCGGTCTCCGCCAGGCGCCCGAGCTCGTCTAGGTGCTCCTCCACGTCCAGACGGTCCCGGCGGGTGAGACAGAGTCCGGCCAGGAGGGCCCGTTCGCGGGTCAGCGCCCGGGGTGCCGGCACTCGAAAATCCTCATGTCACAATCTTAGTGCGCACCCGCAGCCCCGTCAACGCGCGGCCCCGCCAGGAGCGACTCGATCAGGGCGTCATGGGCGGCCGGCAGGCCGTTCCCGACGTAGCGGATGATGCCATCCCTACCGATGAGGAAGTTCCGGGGGATCGACTGGATGCCGTAACGGTCCATGATCGACCCGTCCTCGTCCCAGAGAATCGGGTAGTTGATCTTGAAGTCGCGGACGAAGGCCCGCGCCCCTTCCCGAGTCTGGTTGAGGTTGACCACGATGCCGAGGGCCTCGAAACCCCGATCACGGTACTTGGTGTATGCCTCCCGCACCAACGGAACCTCCTCTATGCAGGGGACGCACCACGAGGCCCAGAAGACCATCAGCACGACTTTCTTTTCCTGGCGCAGGGTCTTCAGAGCATGTGGATGGCCATCGAGGTCCTTGAGCGTGAAGTCGATCGGCAGGTCGCCGACCCTGCGCCCGACGTTCGGGCCGAGGATCGGCATTTTCTGGGCCCACGCCGGCCCCGCCGCGAGGATCGGCAGGACGAGGCCGATCGCCAAGGCCGCCTTCAAGATAGAAACTGGACCGTGGCCGTCTGGCGGGCGGCGCTCAGAGGAGGACCTCGATCTTCTCAACCAGCTTGTCCTTCGTCACGTAACCGAGGATCTGGTCCCGCACTTTCCCCTCCTTGAAGAAGAGGATGGTCGGGACCGAGAGGATCCCGTAGCGAACCGCCGTCGCCTGGGCCCGGTCGACGTCAAGATGGGCCACCTTGACGCGGCCGGAGTACTCGGTGGCGATCGCCTCGACGTGCGGCAGGAGGCGCTTGCACGGCCCGCACCATTCAGCCGAGAGATCCACCATGACCGGGACCGAAGCACGCAGAACCTCCGCCTCGAAGTTCGCGTCGTCCACCTCGATCACCGGACCCATGGCACTCCTTCGAACGGGCCGTCATCTCTAGGATCTCACCGTTCTTCAGCAGGGCCGAATTATAGCACAGGCTGCGCGGCCGGACCGCCCGCCGGGATGCCCCCGGCCCCGATGAAGTCATGCATCCCGGAGGCCCCGGCGAGGAGACCGCGCTCCCGGGCCTGCGGCTCGAGCACCTCCTGCAGGATCCTGCGGGCGCGGAAGAGGCGGGACATCACGGTGCCGATCGGGCAGGACATGATGGCGGCGATCTCGCGGTAGGTGTAGCCCTCCACGAACGACAGCACGACGACCATCCGGAACTCGGCCGGCAGCCGATCGAGAGCGCGTCTCACCTCCTCGCCGAGCCGCAGGTCTCCCACCGTCTCCTCCGGGGACCGGACCGACGCCTCGTGCTCGGCCGTGACCCGGTGCTCCGCATGTCCTTCGACCGCCGCGAAGTCGACCGGCTCCGGCTGCCGCCGCGTCTCGCGATAACGGTTGATGAACCCGTTCCGAAGGATTTTGAACAACCAGGCCTTGCAGTTCGTGCCGCGCTCGTACCGGGAGAAGAAGCGATACGCCCGCACCATCGTCTCCTGCACCAGGTCCTCCGCCTCGGCGCGGTTACGAGTCAGTTTGAGCGCCATACTGAACAGCGTGTCGAGGTGAGGGAGCGCGCTCGCCTCGAATTCTTGCCGCCTCGGATCGGCCATGACCGCGCAGGGATCGGGCATCGTCGTTCACCGTAGAAGACTTAATCTGCTGGTTGGCGCCGGGGTCGCGCCCGGCCACGCCACCCACCCGCATTCGAGGGGGGCATCGATATAGATGCGGCAGGGGTGTTTCGGTTTCAGACTTTCAGGCGAAAGATCGTCTCGATCCTCCCGACCCGAATCCCCCGGTGATTGCGCAGCGGACCGACGAAGCGTTCGCGAAGCTCCGCCGCGGCGGCGTCCTCGAGGATCCCGAGCTGGCGCAGCGTCTCGATCGTGACGCTGAAACGCGACCGCTTCCCTTCTCCATCCGAGATCTTCAGGGCGATGCCGACGCCTCGGCCCTGGAGACGACAGGCCAGGCCGTAAAATCCTTCCGCGCCGATCTTGGCGATCAGGCCGGCGC
This sequence comes from Acidobacteriota bacterium, assembly GCA_041486695.1. Classification (GTDB taxonomy): domain Bacteria; phylum Acidobacteriota; class Polarisedimenticolia; order Gp22-AA2; family Gp22-AA2; genus JBGPLZ01. The sequence goes on from JBGPLZ010000102.1 coordinate 9,497, forward strand.
GCCCGCTCCGCATCAGCTCCGTGCACAAACGGCCGGTGCCGGCCACCATGTCCGGATGGGCGCGCATGGCCGCGACGGCGCGGCGTGCGGAGCCGGCGAGGAGACCGAGAGAGGGGTCGGGGTCGATCAACCGCGCGTACAGGAGAGCGGCACGGCCGATCGGCAGGGCGAAATTGGGCGCCGAGCAGCCGTCGGTGCCGATGCGGATGGCCGCCGCCGGCAGGCCGGAGAAGGCTTCGATCGCTTCGCGGATCCGGATCTGCACCGGATGCTCCGGGTCGAGATAGGAGGCGACCGGAGCGCCGAGGTGGACCGCCAGTGCGAGCATGCCGGCATGCTTTCCGGAGCAGTTGTTGTGCACCGCCGAGGGCGGGGTCCCGGCGCGGCGCAACTCCCGGGCGGCGGGGGCGTAGTGAGGCGAATGAGCGCCGCACTGCAGAGCGCCTTCGTCGAGGCCGATGCGGGCCAGGATGGCGCCCACCGCCTCGACATGGAACGGCTCGCCCCCGTGGGAGCCGATCATCACCGCGACCTCACGCTCGGTGAACCCGAAGCGCTCGACCGCGCCCGCGGCCAGCAGAGGCAGGACCTGAATCGGCTTGGCGGCCGAGCGCAGGAAGGTGACGGTGCCCGGGTCTCCGAAGGCCGCCACATCCCGGCCGGACGAATCGACGACCGCCAGGGCGCCGAAATGCAGCGACTCGACAGTATCGCCGCGCCACACCTCGACGATCGGCAGATAGCCACGTCCCGCCGGGGCCGCCGCGCCGGCTCCGGACGGGGCCGGCGACGCCCCGATCGTCCGCCTGGGCATCGTGGCCCCCCTACCGTGCCGCCTCGAGGACGATCCGGTAGAGCATCTCCGTCCCGAAAGCGAAAGAGCCGAGGGCGATCTTCTCGTCGTTCCCATGCATGGTCCTCAGATCATCTTCGCGGATCGGGAACGGCAGGAGGCCGTATGCGACCACACCCCGCGCCCGCAGAACCTGGGAGTCGGTGCCTCCCGGGGACATGTAGGGCACGACCGGAGCCCGCGGCGCCATCGCGCGGGCGACCTTCTCGATGGCCGTGAACAGCGGGGTGTCGACCGGCGAGGGGCCGGTCTCGGCCTTGGCCGTCCTTCCAAAAAGGAGATCCACCCTGGCATCCGCGATCCGTTCCCGCAGCATCGCCGCGAACGCCGGCAGATCGGTCCCCGGGAGGATGCGGCAGTTCAGGTTGGCCCGGGCCTCCGCGGGAATGACATTTTCCTTGAAGCCGGCATTCAGCATCGTCGGCGTGCAGGTGGTGCGAAGCATGGCGCCGAAATTCGGATTGGCCGAGAACGCCTCGACGCAGCGCGGGCCGGCCTGCGGATCGTCGAGGCTGCTGGAGCAGGCTGCCAGATCGGCAGGGAATGTTGGGGCGAGCCCGGAGAAGAAGGCCCGGGTGACCTCGTTCAACCGCGGCTCGAAGGTCAGCGTCGCGACCCGTCCGAGCGCCCGGACCAGCCGGTCGACCGGATTGTCGCCGGTCGGGATCGACGAATGTCCCGCGGTCCCGTGCGCCACCAGGGTGAAGTCCTGGTAGGTCTTCTCCGTCGTCTGCACCGCGACGTATCTCACCGCCCCGTCGTCGCCACGAATCACCCGCCCGCCTTCGTTGAGTACCATGGCGACGTCGAACAGATCGGGGTGGTGCTCCAAGAGCCAATCCATCCCGCGGCCGCCCCCGGCCTCTTCGTCGGCCTCGGCGAGAAAAATGACGTCGCGCCCGAGGGCCGTCTTATTCCGGGCCAGGAGCAGCATGGTCTCCAGCTCGGCCGCCGCCATCCCCTTGTCGTCCAGCGTCCCTCGACCCCAGAGGAAGCCATCCTTCTCGACGGCGTCGAACGGGGGGACGCTCCAGAGGGGGCGCTCGACCGGCACGACGTCGATGTGCGACATGATGAGCAACGGCTTGCCTCGGCCCCCGCCGGAATAGCGGACCACCAGGCTGCCGCGCCCCGGCTCCGATTCGAACCGGCGCGGCTCGAGTCCCGCGCGGCGCAGCGCCTCGGCCATGTAGGCCGTGACGCGGCTCTCGTTCCCCGGCGGATTGCTGGTATCGAGACGCACGATCGCCTTGAGATGACCGAGCGCCTCGGCGGCGGGCGCCCGGAAGTCGGCCGCGGGATCGGGGACGGGCGCGGCGGCAGTCGCCGCCAGGCTGAGGATGATGACGGCTGCTGCAGCGGAGTAAGGCTGGGTCATGGCCCGGATTCCTCCTCGATGGGGTGACGCGATAGGCGCGACCCGTGCGTCTTTGTACTCCGGGATCCGGCCAGCGTCAACCGGGTCACTTCCGGGTCACTTCCGAGGCATCCCCGGTGTGGGGCAACGCGCCCTGCAGCTGCCGGGCACGGGTCCGGCTCGCTGCGCGAGCCTCCCCTCGGCTCGCCTCGCTCCCACCCACCGCGCTGAGGGCCGCGCGGTGGGGCCCTGGTCGCTCGGTCTCACACGGCCCGGCAACTGCAGGGCGCGTTGCCTAACGTCTCGGCGGCCTCTGCCGACCCGGATTGGCGCTGAGGCGTACCCGCATGCAGGCGACCGCAGAGTCCCATCGCGGGAGCGAAGAGGCACCCACTCGGGGTGAGGCGGCGGGGGGGGGGGGGGCGGGGCCGGGGGGGGC
>JBGPLZ010000103.1:0-11763 GCA_041486695.1 Acidobacteriota bacterium
CGGCGTGCCCGAAGATCGCCGCCGTGAGCTCGTACTTCGCCAGCAGGGCGCGCAACCGCCCGACGAACTCGGGGATCTGCTCCGGGCGGATGGCGGCGTCCTCGATGAACCGGGTGTTGCGCAGCTTCCCCTCGCGGCGCGACAGGATCGGCGAGGCGGCCTTGCGCACCGCCCAGATCTTCGCCGCCTCCTCGGGGCGCACCGCGCGGCGCACCTCGGTGGCCAGAGCCGCGTGCCCGGTCAGACGGGAGGCCAATCCCGCCATCCGCCCCTCGACCTCGAGCGGCTCCTCCCCTTCCAGCTCCACGATCAGGATCGCCTCCGTCCCGGACGGCAGCGAGGCGGCGATACCCGGATCCGCGTCCCGGATCACCTCGACGAAGGTCCGATCCAGAAGCTCGACGGCGGACGGCACCGCCTTGAGCACCTCCATCACGGCCGCCCCCGCCTTCTGGAGATCATCGAACAGCACGAGAGCGGTCGCCTTCTCCCTGGCGATCGGTAGAATCCGCAGCGTGGCGTCCAGGATCAAGCCGAGGGTCCCTTCCGACCCGACCAGGAGCGGGGCGAGATCGACGCGATCCCCGAGGGTCTCGCGCAGGGCATAGCCGGAGGAATTTCTTCGCGTCGTCGGTTGCCGCTCGTCGATCACCCGGCGGTGGCGATCGCCAAGCCGCACGAGGTCCGCGGCCAGACGACGATGCGCGTCCCCGTTCGTCGCCGGCGCTTCGAGCTCGCGGCGGGCCCACGGAGAGGTCTCGATGACCTCGCCCGACGCGAGCGCCACCCGGAGCGACACGACGTTCTCCCGGGTCGCGCCGTGGCGCACGGTGTGCGAACCCCCGGCGTTGTTGGCGAGCATGCCTCCGAGGGTGCAGAAGGCGGAGGAGGATGGATCGGGGCCGAACTGCATCCGCGACCGGCGCAGGATCCGGTTGAGCTGCGCCTGCACGACACCCGGCTGCACCCGGGCCGTCCCGGCCGCCTCATCGATGTCGGCCACGCGCTTGAAGTACTTGGAAAAATCGACGATGAGGCCCCGCCCGAGCGTCTGCCCCGCGAGCCCCGAGCCACCACCACGGGCGGTGATCGGCAGGCGGTTCCGCCGGGCATACTCGAGCACGGCCAGGACATCCCCCTCGTGCCGGGGGACGACGGCTCCGATCGGTCGGATCTCGTAGATGCAGGCTGCGGTGCTGTAGAGGGTGCGATGCACGTCATCGCACAGCACCTCCCCTTCCACCCTGCGGCGCAGGTCGTCGGCGACCGCCCGCGCGTCGATCCCGATCGCCACGCTCATCGCGCCCTCCGCGGCGGCGCGCCGAGAAGGCCGATGATGTGCGGCAGCTCCGGAAGAATGAGCCGCCGCGCCGCGAGGCGCACCGCGCTCGGTGCGCCCGGAAGCGAGAACAGGATCATGCCGCGGAAGGACCCCGCGACCGCCCGGCTGAGCATCGCCGCCGACCCGATCCGGCCGTAGCTGAGGGCCCGAAACAGCTCCCCGAAGCCATCCAGCCGTTTCTCGATCAGGCCCGCGACCGCCTCGTAGGTGCGGTCGCGCGGCGCGAGCCCGGTGCCGCCCGTGATCACCACGACCCGCGCCTGGCCACGCTTCGCCAGCGCCCTCAGGTGGGCTCGGATCGCCCGCGGCTCGTCCCGGAGGATCCGCTGATCGAGCACCGGATGACCGGCGTTCTCGAGCGCCCGGCGCAGGTACGCTCCGCTGCTGTCCGTGGACCGATCCCGCGTGTCGCTGACGGTGACCACCGCGCAGGGCACGACGGACGGCCCCGCCCGGCGATGCTCACGGTGACTCACGATGCGGATCCCTCCCGGCGAGGAATGGTCTCAGGAAAACTCTCCGAGCGTCCGGACAGGCTCTCAGTGCGCGAGGTCGAGCAGATAGCGAACCAGCGTCCGGACGCCGACGCCGGACCCTCCCTTCTTCATATAGGAGTAGTCCTTGTCGCCGAAGGCGGGGCCGGCGATGTCGATGTGGGCCCAGGGCAGACCCGGCTTGACGAACTCGCTCAAGAAGACCGCCGCCGTCAACGCGCCGCCCCAGCGGATGCCGGTGTTCTTGATGTCGGCCACGTCACTGCGGATGTGCTCCCGGTATTCCGGATAGAGCGGCAGCGGCCACATCTTCTCGCCGGCCCGTTCGGCGGCGCGGAGCAGGTCGTCCACCAGAGTCTGGTCGTTGCCGATGACACCCGAGGCCATCGGCCCGAGCGCGACCACGCAGGCGCCCGTGAGAGTCGCCATGTCGACCATCGCCTGCACCCCCGGCTGGGTGGAGGCATAGGAGAGCACGTCGGCCAGGACCAGGCGCCCCTCGGCATCGGTGTTGCGCACCTCGACCGTCTTGCCATTCATGATTCGCAGCACGTCGCCGGGCCGGATCGCGCCTCCCCCCGGCATGTTCTCCGCCATGCCCATGAGACCGACCACCTCGACCGGAGGGCTGAGCTCGGCGATCGCCTTCATGGTGGCGAGGACGGCGGCCGAACCGGCCATGTCGCTCTTCATGGTCTCCATCCCCTCGGAGGTCTTGAGCGACAATCCGCCCGAATCGAAGGTGATCCCCTTGCCGATGAGAGCCACCTTGCGCACCGCGCTCTCCTCCGGCTTGTACACCAGGTGGATCAGCCGGGGCGGGTGATGCGACCCCTGCCCGACGCCGAGGATTCCGCCCATGCCGAGCCGGCGCATTTCCTCGGGACCGAGCACCTGGACGTCGATCTTGGCCTCCGCGGCCACGTCCCGGGAGATCTCCGCCATTTTCTCGGGCGTGAGGACGCCGGGCGGCTCGTTCACCAGGTCGCGGGCGAAGTTCGTCGCCGACGCGGTCACCTCACCGTGGGCGAGGCCGGCCTGGACTTCGCGCTGCGCCGCGGCGCCGATCGCCAGGCGCACCTCGCGGAGGTGACGCCGGCCAGCCCGCGGCTCGGAACGGTAGCGATCGAACCGGTAGGTGCCGAGCGACACCCCTTCCGCCACGGCGAGCGCCGCTTCCCTCACCGCCAGAGGCGCGCGGGCCGAGTCCAGGAGCGGCACGGCGACGGTGGTGGCTCCAAGGCGGTCTGCTTCGATCAAGGCATCGCCGAGATAACGCCGGTAAGCGTCGAGCCCGAGACTCTCGCGGGCCCCCAGGCCCACCACCAGGTAACGACGGCAGCGCAGCCCATCCGCCGGCGTCGCGTGCCACAGCAGCCGCTTGCCGCCCCAGCTCTCGAAGCGGTCCATCCGGATGATCTCGGTCAGCCGGGCGGAGAGCGCAGCGCCGATCGGCCCGGCGAAGCCGTCCTCGCCGTGGAACTTGGTGACCAGGCCGATATCCGCCTCGAGACCGGAGAGTTCGCCGGGCTTCGGCTCGATCCGCAGAACGCCGCTCAAGCCCGGCCCTTCAGAATGCCCCGCACTCGCTCGATCAGGCGCGCGGGCGAGAGCCCGACCTCGTCGAGGAGCTGCGCCATCGAACCGTGCGTGACGAACCGGTCGGGGATGCCGAGGTGGTGCAGGCCGCCGACCTCCAGCCGCCGTTCCGCGAAAAACTCGTGCACGGCGCTGCCGAAACCGCCGCGCAGGGTGTTCTCCTCCAGAGTGACGAGCACGGGATAGCGCGCCGCCAGGGCACGCAGCAGCGTTTCGTCCAAGGGCTTCACGAAGCGCGCATTGACGACGCCGACGGCGATCCCTTCCTTCGCGAGCTCGGCGCGGGTCGTCTCCGCGGCCTCCACCATCGACCCGACGGCGAGCAGAACGGCATCCGTCCCCTCATGCAGGACCTCCCAGCTCCCGATCGGAATGGTCACGAAGGCGCGGCCCGGCGTGAACCGCCGGCTGCTGCGCTTCGGATAGCGAATCGCGAAGGGATAGACCTCCTGGTCGACCGCCGTCTTCAGGAGGTCGCCCAGCTCGTCGCCGTCCTTCGGAGCAGATACGACGAAGTTCGGCACGACCCGCAAGTAGGAGAGGTCGAAGACGCCGTGGTGGGTCGGCCCGTCGGCACCGACGAGCCCGGCCCGATCCAGGCAGAAAGTGACCGGCAGGCACTGCACGCCGACATCGTGGATGATCTGGTCGTAGGCGCGCTGAAGGAAGGTCGAGTAGATCGCGGCCACCGGTCGCATCTTGGAGATCGCCAGGCCCGCGGAGAAGCAGACCCCGAAGGCCTCGGCGATGCCAACGTCGAAGAACTTCTCCGGGTGCTTCTGCTTGAAGCTCTGGAGGCCCGTCCCGTCCGCCATCGCGGCGGTGATCGCGAGCACCCGCGGATTCTCGTCCGCCAGCCTGCTCAGGGCCTCGGCGAACACCTTGTTGTAATCGGGAGCGGCCGCCTTGCCACCCGCCGCCAGCGCCCCGGAGGCCGGATCGAACGCCGAAACGCCGTGGAACACGCATGAGTCGGCCTCGGCGAAGGCATACCCCTTCCCTTTCTTGGTGATCACGTGCAGCAGCTTCGGGCCCTTGACCTTCTTGAGGTTCTCCAGGACCGGAATCAGCTCGGAGAGATCATGTCCATCGATCGGTCCGTAGTACTGGAAGCCGAGGGCCTGGAACAGCCCGCCCGGGACGACAACATCCTTGAGGCTGCGTTCGATCCTCTTGGCCAGCTCGCCGGCCTCCTCGCCGAGCGGCAACTTGCGGATCATGTTCCGGATCTCGTTCTTGAGGCGGTTGTAGTAGCCGCTCGAGGTGATGCTGGTCAGGTACTTGGAGATCGCCCCGACGTTGGGAGAGATCGACATCTCGTTGTCGTTGAGGACCACCAGGATGTCGCGGCCGGAATGGCCTGCGTTATTCAGTCCCTCGTAGGCCAGTCCCCCGGTCATCGCGCCATCGCCGGTGACGGTCACAACCTGATGGTCCTCGCCGGCGGCATCGCGGGCCACGGCCATCCCCATGGCCGCCGCGATCGAGGTGCTGGCGTGCGCCACACCGAAGGCGTCGTAGGGCGATTCAGCGGGCGACACGAAACCGGCCAGACCCTGGTACTGGCGCAAGCTGGGGAGACGATCTCGCCGCCCGGTCAGCACCTTGTGCCCGTAGGCCTGATGGCCGACATCCCAGACGATCTTGTCGCGCGGCGCATCGAAGACGTAATGCAGGGCGATGGTCAATTCCACCGTGCCGAGGCTGGGTGCCAGGTGGCCGCCGGTCTTCGACACCACCTCGATGATGTATCGCCGCAGCTCCTCCGCGAGCTGGACGAGCTCGCGATCGGAAAGCCGCTTCACGTCGGCCGGGGAATTCACCGTCGGGAGCAGAGATCGGACCGCCTCCGGTCGAGTCGCCTCACCGGCCGTCTCGCCCGCCCGGTCGGAACTCCTCGGGACGGGAATGCTCATCTTGCCCGTGATGGCCTCAGACATCGTGATTCCTCACCCACGCTCGACGGCGCTTATTTCCGGTGTGCGGCGGTAAATGGATGATTCCACAGCGACACGGCAAACTATCATAGACCTCCACCGCCGGGAGGGTCAAGCAATCGGACGCCCGCAGGGACCGGCGCCGAGTGAGAACGCTGTGCTATAGTTTCGTTCCCCTGGGCGGCCACGATGCTCCCCCTGAAAGACGATAATCCTAGCCGCACTATCCCTTTCGTGACCGTGGCGCTGCTTTTGGCCAACATCGCGCTGTTCGTCCGCGAGCTCCTTCTGTCGCGAGCCGTGCGCGAGACCTTCATCCTCAACTACGCCGTCATCCCATCCGAGTTCACGCGCCTGGGGCCGGCGCTCGCCGACCAGGCGCTGTACAACGGCATGACCCTGTTTACGGCCATGTTCCTGCATGGAAGCATCTCGCACCTGGCCGGCAACATGCTCTACCTCTGGATCTTCGGCAATAACGTCGAGGAGATGATGGGCCACGGTCGCTTCCTGATCTTTTACCTTCTCTGCGGTGTCGTCGGCTCGTTCACCCAAATCGTCGCGGCGCCGAGGTCACAGGTGCCGATGATCGGCGCCAGCGGCGCCATCGCCGGAGTCCTGGGCGCCTACATGGTGCTCTTCCCCGCCGCCCGCGTCCTGACCCTCATCTTCGTCTTCTTCTTCGCCCGGGTGGTCGCCGTCCCCGCGATCATCATCGTGGGATTCTGGTTTCTCCTGCAGCTCGTCCAGGTCGGACCGATCGGTCCGGGCGGGGTCGCCGTGATGGCGCACATCGGAGGTTTCGTCGCGGGTCTGCTGTTGCTCGTGCCGTTTCGCCGCAAGCGACCCCGGCACAGCCTTTATTGAGCGGCGGTCCCGCCCGGCATCACACGACGACACTGGCGCGAGCCAGCGACTCGCGCACGCTGCGGTGCAAGTCCTCGATCGACCCATTGTTGTCGACGACGATGTCGGCCAGCGCCAGGGTGGCCAGAAGCTGCTGCCCCGCTTCCGTGGTGCTGTTCTCCCGCGCCTCCTTGGCCGCGAACTCTTCGAGCGTCGTCCCGTCACCCTGGCGGCCCCGCAGGCGGGAACGCTCGAAACGCAGAGCCTGGGGCGCATCGACACCAAGGAGCACGAAACGTGGCAGCGTGCGCAGGACCGCGACCTCTCCCGGGTTGCGGATCGAGTCGACAACCGAAGGGCCACGTAGTCGCGACAAGATCTTGCGCGCCAGAGCCCCCGCCCCTCCCTCTGAGCGGAGTCGTACGCCGGTCGTGATCAAGCTGTCACGGGTATGATCGAGGCCCAGACGGGTCGCCTCGTCGCGCACGGCATCTGACAGAGAATGAACTGCAAAGCCATGGGCGGATAGGAACTTCGCCGCTTCACCCTTGCCAGAGGCATTGGGGCCGGTCAGACCTATGACCGCGGCATTGTTCTCGTCGGCGGGGGCGATTCCAGGATCTCCTAGGACGACCCCTGATCGGCGGACCCGTCGTCCCCGGAGGGCGCTCCATCGTCAGGCGGCGCCGCGGCGGGAGGCGGCTCGGGGGTAGTCTCGCCTTCCTCTGCTTGCTCTTGTGGCGGAGGCGGAGCTGGGGTCGCCGCCGGCTGGGCATTCTGAGCAGGCGGCGGCGCCTGGGTCAACGCCTGGTAGCCAGTCATGTCCGGGATCCGCAGATGACCCGTTGCAACCCTGCCGGGGAGGCGTCCGGCCATGGCTCCTTGAGGGAATCCGGGACGTCCAGGGCCGCCCGGATTCATCATCCGGCCTCCGCCCACTCCACCAGGACCACCCATGTACCTCGCCGGGCCCGGCTGCCCTCGCGAGGGCGCCGGGGCCGAAGGATTTCCGCCAAGCGCGATCGGATTCAGGCTGCCGATATTGGCTTGCGGGTTGGTATCGGCTCGTCCGCCGAACCCTGGCCCGGAAGGAAGCGGCGAGGCGGGGCGCCCCGGGATCACTCCCGGCAGTTGCGCTCCCGGGAGCAATTGTCCCTGCGCGACCGGGATGCCGGGCGTCCCCCCGGGCAAGGCTGTCGGAACGATCGGTGCGGCGGTCGGCGCGATTCCCGGCGTCACGACCACCGGAACCGAAAGCGCCTGAGGGATGCCCGCTCCTGCCGGCTGGACCTGATACTCCTCGATCCGGTCGATCTGCTCGTTCGGGATGCCGATCTTACCGCCCCCCTCGACCTCGAGGACCGAAAACTTGGGCCCCTTTTCGACGCTCTTGACCATCATCGCCTTGCCGTTGACGAAGTAGACGACCTGATCGGCGAAGGCTGCGTTTGGAACCGCGGCGACGAGAATGAGCATCCCCGCGATGAGACCGGCCGGCAGAACCGCCCGCGATCTGTATGCTGTCATGGTGATGGTCTCCGCCCTCGCCATAAGCTGGCTCCGAGAGGTTCGAGCCACTCATTCTCCTCCCGAACCGGGCGCAAGTAAACCCCAGGTTCTGGAAGAGTGAGGGTGGCTCGAAGTGTACGCCGAGCCACCCTGGGGTGCAATGGGAATCGGTACCGCATCCTACCCCCCCGTGACCTCGACTCCCGCCGGCGTGAAATGGATATCGAGAATCCTGGCTCCCAGGGATGCGATCCGCTCCCGGAGTGCCTCCTGCCGGCCCTCGCGGGCCCAGAGAACCAGACAGCCGCCTCCCCCCGCGCCGCAGATCTTTCCAGCGATCGCTCCCGCCCGGCGCGCCTCGTCGATCAGCCGCTCGATCCAGTCATTGCTCACCGTGGGGGAGAGGGTCTTCCGGGCCTCCCACTCCTCCGCCAGGGCGGCGGCCCCGCCATCCCAGTCGGAGTTGATGAGCGCCGCTCGCATGGCGTGCGTCGCGGCAATGACTCGATCGAGGGCCGCGCGAACTCCCCGATCCCCATCGAGATGCCGTTTCATCATGTCCCAGTTCGAGATACCCGAGGATCGCGGCCGGCCGGTATCGACCAGAACGATCCTGCGCCGGAGCGCCTCGAGATCCACTGAAAGTCTCTCGATTCGGGTCCCCTCGACGGTGTAGTGCAGCGCGAGAGGCCCGCCGCGCAGGGCGGGATGATAATCCTGCTCACCGGTCGGAATCCGCAGCACCTGGGTCTCGATCGCCCGGGTCACGGCAAGCAGGGCCTCGGGCGCGAGGCCCCGTCCCACGAACCGATCGAGCGCCGATGCCAGGGCGATGCCGAGCGTCGAGGAGCCGCCGAGACCCGACCCGGCCGGGGCCTGGCAGTCGGTGGTGATCCGGCAGTTGAACGTCTCGCGCGAGCCTTCGGGGCGCCCCGGGCCGAGGAAGTGGGCGGCGAGGCGCATCGGAAATTCCAGATCAGCGGGGGCCGAAGCCAGACGGCCGGCGAGGTCGGCGGCCGAAGCGGCGCGCATGCTGGTGCCGCGATCCCGCGAGACGATCTCGATCCCCGGCTCGGCGGTCGGCTCGATCCGGGCATGGGCATAGAGGTCGATCGCCCCGTTGACGGTGATCGGCCGCTCGTGCAGCAGGTAGAGCGGCCAGAGATCGACGGTGCCTCCGCCCAAGTCGATCCGGGTTGGCGCCCGAGCCTCGATTCGCTCATGCATCGGCGGAGTTCGTCAATGAGATCGCCAGCACCAATATCGGCTCCAACTTAGCTCCCGTCTGGCGCCGCATGATACTGCATGATCGGCCGCGCCGGTGATCGGCCGTGCCGGTTGCCTGACCGCGGGGTGTGTGCTAACATTCGCGCGCTTTCGCGAAGACCGGCCTTGATCCGCGACCCACCACAACTTCCGGATGCCAGCCGTGACCCGACCCAGCCGCATCGAGCGCGCCGCCACCCTGGTCATCGCGGCCCTCGTCTGCGCCGTCCCGCTCCTCCACAGCGGCTCATTGGCCGATCCTTTCGAGCTGCCGAAGGAGATCGCCGTGCAGGGGGCGGCCCTGGTCCTGGTTGCTCTGGCGCTCTTGGCGCGCTTCGCCGACGGCGGCGCGCCCCGTCGATGGTCGCTCGGAGCTCTCCTGACCTGGCTCCTCGTCGCGGCCGGCGCCGCGGCGCTCCTCGCGGCGCCGAACCGCGGCCTGGGCCTCTCGTCCCTCATCGAGCTCGCGGCGTTCATCATCGTTTCGTGGGGGGTGGCTCGGTTCGTGCGGGAGCCTTCCAGAGCGGCCCTCATTTTGGGGGCGATCCTGACCAGCGCCACCCTGGTGTCGATCGGCACGATCGCTCAGGTCTTCGTCCCCGGTCTCTTCTGGGCCCCGGGTGGTATTTCGATCCTCCCTCCAAGCAGGACCGGCGCCACGCTCGGAGAGGCGGGGCTGGCCGTCCAGTTCCTGGCGGTGGCGTTGCCAGCGGGAATCGGTGCGGTGGCCCTGGGCGGCCGGCAACTCCGCGCCGTCTGGGGTGGCTGTCTGGGCCTGGTGGCGATCACGCTCGGGTTCGCGGGACGGCCCGAGGGGTGGGCCGTCGGCGCCTTGATCCTGGTCAGTCTTATTCTGTCGCGCTTCATGCAGGTTGCCAGGAGCGACCGCCAGTGGACCCGCCTGGTCCCCGAGGTGGGAGGCGAAAGCGTTCGGACGATCCTGATCGCGGCCATCGTCGCCCTCATCGTCGTGGCGATCACCCGGGTTCCCGGCCTGCTCCCGGGCGGTGCTCCCGCGACACCGCTCGACGGCGTCGCAATGCTGGCGCCAACGACCGGAGACCCCGCGATCGACCGGGCGGCGGGTACGCGTGGGAGCCTGGCCCTTCTCCACCTTCACCCTCAAGGCGTCGGGCTTGGCAACTGGCGGATCGCATTTCTCGAGGTTGCCTGGACCCGCCTGGTGAGATCGCCCTTCACCCTCAACCATCAGCCGTGGCACGCCGGCAATAATTTTCTCGAGCGCGCGGCAGAGATGGGGATCTTCGGCGGCGCCATCTTCGCCCTCCTGGTGGTGACTCTTCTCATGCAGGCGTGGGTGGCGGCAACGCGCGCGCCCGCGCCCTGGAACACCGCAGGGCTGGTCGGATTCAATATCGTGCTGGCGGCCACGATCGCGGCCTTCCTGGGTGAGCCGTTCGAGGAGCCGGCTGCGGCGCTCGTCTTCTGGGTGGTGGCCGGGCTGATCCAGGCCGCCGCAAGCCAGGCTCCGGCCCGGCCCGGCCGGCTCGCGAGCCTCCTCGCCGTCCGGGAGCGCCCGGCGCCGCGATCCGGTCGGCTGGCGGGCGCCACTCTCGTCGTCCTGTTCGCAGTGGCCGCCGCCGTCGTCGGAGCGCGCGGCTGGGGGCGGCTGCTGGCCTCGAGCCAGACTCGTGACGGGATGGCGCAGCAGTATGCCGGTCGCTACGAAGCGGCGGTGCAGGCGTTCGGGCAGCCGGCCGTGCGCCGCTCCCCCGATCACCTGCCCCGGATGCAGGCGGGGACATCGTACCTGCGTCTGGGTTTCAACGACTTGGCGGCGCGGGAGTTCGGGGAGGCTCTGGAGCGCTCTCCGTGGTTCCCCGCGGCTCATCTCGGAAGAGCAACCGCGTATCAGGCGCTCGGTCGCTACGACCTCGCCGAGAATGATCTTCGCGCCGCCCTCGCCATCTGGCCCGACAATTCCGACACGCGGCTCGCCCTCGCCCGGCTCGACGCCGCTCGCGGACGCATCGACGCCGCCATCGAGGAGTACGCGGAGGTCGCCCGCCAGAACCCAACCCTGGCCGAGCCGTACTTTCACCTGGGCGAGCTATACCTAAAGAGGGGCCAGGCCGACGAGGCGATCGAGGCGTTCCGGATCTGCGGCATGAAGAACCCGCGCTATCCCAGGCTTCCGGTCGCGGTCGGGGACGCCTTTTTCAACAAGGGACTGCTCGAGATGGCGCTGCGGGCCTACCAGGGCGGCGCCGCGGGAGACGAGAAGGACGTGGACGTACGGCTCAAGATCGCCAACACCCAGCATGCGCTCGGTCAGTATTGCGACGCCCAGGAGGCCCTCGAGGCGGCCCGTGACCTGGAGACGAACACCAATCGGCGCGCCGCCATCCTCGAGTTGATCCGGAAGGTCGAGCCCGATTGCAAGAGGCAATCCAAGAGCGGGAGCCGTCCGAAGCGCTAGGACAGGCTGCGGCGCGTGGCGATGAACTCCTGCAGCAGCCGCAGGGCCTCCGGCGGGGCATCGACAAAGCGGATGCCGATCCCGGCGAGCAGGTGAGTGCCAGGCTTCGGTCCGGCGACGCGACGCACCTCTCCCTGAAGCTCGATCGGCGGCTGACCCCGTTCCAGGTGGATCGCCAGCGCGACCTTGGTGCCCGGCGCGAACAGGCGGCGGCTCTTCAGGAAGAGCCCGTTGGGGCTGAGGTCGCGGGTGTAGGCCACGTACTGGCCGGCGACAGCCCGGAACTCGACTCGCAGGCTGATCGGAATCCGCTCTTCCTCCCGCTCGCGC
>JBGPLZ010000104.1:0-11406 GCA_041486695.1 Acidobacteriota bacterium
CGTCGACCACCAGGACCGCCCCCTCGCAGGCCGACAGCGAGCGCGACACTTCGTAGGCGAAATCGACGTGGCCCGGGGTGTCGATCAGGTTCAGGCGATAGGTCTGGCCGTCGCGCGCCTTGTAGTCGAGGGCCACCGCGTGCGCCTTGATGGTGATGCCGCGCTCCCGCTCGAGATCCATGCCGTCCAGCACCTGGTCCGACATCTCCCGCAACGTGAGGGCCCCGGTCAGCTCCAGGATCCGGTCCGACAGGGTCGTCTTGCCGTGATCGATGTGGGCGATGATGCAGAAGTTGCGAATGAATCGCGCTTCCATGGGGAGGTCAGATCTCCAGGCGGGGCTCGGCGTTCTGCGATAGGTCGGCGATCTCGCCCCGCCGCAGCTTGCGCCCGCCCACGAAAGCGATCATGGCGGCGTTGTCGACCGCCAGCTGGGGGCTGACGGCGAAGGTGCGCAGGTTCGCGGCCCGGCCCAGGGCGGCGACGCGCGCCCGCAGCTCCGAGTTGCAGGCGACGCCGCCCGACAGGCAGATCGACCGCGCTTGCTCGCGCCTCGCCACCGTCATCACCCGCTCGACCATGAAGTCGACCACCGAGGCCTGGAACGAGGCGGCCAGATCCCGCGTCGGCTGGTCGGGCGCCGGGGCCGGAAAGTCGCGCTCCAGGTGGCGCGCCTGCGCGTGCCGCAGCACCGCGGTCTTGAATCCGCTGAAGGAAAAATCGAGGCTGCCGTCGCTCATCTTCGGGGGCGACAGCCGCACCGCCCGGGCGTCCCCCGACGGCGCCAGCGCGTCGATCGCCGGGCCTCCGGGGTAGCCGAGGCCCAGGAGCTTCGCCACCTTGTCGAACGCTTCGCCGGCCGCGTCGTCCCGGGTGCGGGCCACCTCGACGATAGTGTCCTCGTCGGCAGAAAGATACAGGGAGGTATGGCCTCCCGAAGCGACCAGGCTCAGCGCCGGCAGCGGAATGTCGTCATGCTCCAGCCAGACCGAGCGCAGGTGCCCCTCGAGATGGTTGACCGCCAAAAGCGGGATGCCACGCACGTAGGCGATCGCCTTGGCGGCCTGCAGGCCGACCAGGAGCGGGCCGACCAGGCCTGGTCCAAACGTCACCGCGACGGCATCGATCGCGTTCAGAGCGACGCCGGCCCGGGTCAGGGCGAGGTCGAGGACCAGATCGATCTTCTCGAGGTGGTGGCGCGCGGCCAGCTCCGGTACGACGCCGCCGAACGCGCGGTGCACGTCGACCTGCGAGGCGACGACATTGCTCAGGATCGACCGGCCCCGGAGCACCGCCGCCGCGGTCTCGTCGCAGGAGCTCTCGATGCCGAGAAGAAGCGGTTCGCTCATCGACGGAAGCGTCAATCGCGCGCGCGGCCGGGCGCCGCGCTCAGGGCGCCGCAGAGGGCGGCGAGGCTGTCGCGATAGGGAGAGCGGGCCAGGCCGCGCTCGGTGATGATGGCGGTGACCAGCCGGTGAGGCGTCACGTCGAAGGCGGGATTCAGCACCGGCACGCCCTCGGGGACGATGCGGCGGCCACCGATGTGGGTCATCTCTTCGGCGCGGCGCTCTTCGATCGGGATGGCGGCGCCGTCCTCGAGGCCCAGATCGATGGTCGAGATCGGCGCCGCGACGTAGAACGGCACGCCGTGGGCCGCCGCCAGGACCGCCACCTGGTAGGTGCCGATCTTGTTCGCCACGTCGCCATTGGCGGCGATCCGATCGGCGCCGACCAGGCACAGATCGATGCCGTTCTTCTGGAACAGGCTGCCGGCCATGCCGTCGCTCAATACGGTCACCGGAATCCGGTCCTGGTGCAGCTCCCAGGCGGTCAACCGCGCTCCTTGAAGGAACGGTCGCGTCTCGTCGGCGAACACGGCGACGCGCTTGCCGGCTTCGACCGCCGCGCGCACCACCCCCAGGGCGGTGCCGTAACCGGCCGTCGCCAGCGCTCCGGCGTTGCAGTGCGTCAGGATGCGCGCTCCGTCAACGACCAGCTCGGCGCCGAAGCGCCCCATCGCCCGGTTCGCCGCGACGTCCTCGCGCTCGATCGCGAGCGCCTCGTCGCGCAGCGCGCCGGCCAGGGCGCCGGCACCCTTGCCGCGGTGCGCCTCGAAGGCGCGCCGCATCCGGGCGATCGCCCAGAAAAGATTGACCGCTGTCGGCCGCGTCGCGGCGAACAGCTCCGCCAGCGGCTCGAAGCGGGCGGCCGGGTCGCCCGGAGGCTTCGAGGCGAAGCCGAGCGCGATCCCCATCGCCGCCGCCACCCCGATCGCCGGGGCGCCGCGAATCGCCATGTCGCGGATCGCCGCGGCGACCTCCTCGGGCGTGCGGAGCGTGAGATAAAGCTCCCGCTCGGGGAGGAGGCGCTGGTCGAGAAGGACCACCCCCTCGTCGCTCCATGCGATCGTCCTGAACATGACACCGTCATGTTACTGGAAAGGGCGCGGGAGGCGCAAACGCCGGGCCTTTGCGGGGAGGGGCGTCCCAAGTCGCAGATAGGAAACGGCATCCGGCCGGCACCGTGCCCTCCGGCCGCGATGGGTCATATCCCATAAAGTCGTTGACAACAGAGGGGTTTGACGGTATCTGAACCTTTAAATCGTTGACAGGTGCTGGGCTGGGCAGAGGCGACTTGATACCCGCAGAGAGCCCGGCGGCTCGATTCATTGGCGCCGCGGGCTCTTCGTCCGTCTGGAGGGTGGAGTAATGCACAGGGCTCCTTCGATCCGATCCGCGGTCTTCGCCGCATCGGTCGCTCTGGTTCTCGCTGTCGCGCTGGTCCTCGGACTTGCCACCGCCATGGCCGGGCGGCAGAAG
This sequence comes from Acidobacteriota bacterium, assembly GCA_041486695.1. Lineage (GTDB taxonomy): Bacteria > Acidobacteriota > Polarisedimenticolia > Gp22-AA2 > Gp22-AA2 > JBGPLZ01. The sequence goes on from JBGPLZ010000104.1 coordinate 2,820, forward strand.
GTGATCGAGGACGATCGTTTCGGCCCCAACAGCGCCTACTTCTACTTCCAGAGGGTGCGCCTGCCGCAGCCGAACTTCCGTCCCGAGACGCTGTCGCCGTTTGGAGCGTCGTTCAAGCAGGCCGACCGTGGTCCGTCGGGGAAGCCGGGCATGGTGGTGACTTCACTCGGCGATCTCGATCTGAAATCGCCGCGGCTGCTCGACGCGCTCCCTGCCGGTCTGCGGCGCTCCGCCGCCGTGAGCCGTGCCGGGCGGGGCGGGGCCGCCCTGGGCCCGAACCTGGTGCAGGTTGCCGCGGCGGCGATCCGCGATCAGGGTGGCGAGACGCTGGCGCGCGAGCTGGGACGGGCGGGGCGGGTGGTCGCGGCCATTCCCGATCGGACCTTCGTGGTCCTGGCCCGCTCCCGGGAGCAGATCGAGCGGCTGGCCGCGATGCCGTTCGTCGAAGCGATCCAGCCGTACCACCCGGGGCTCAAGATCGCTCCCGGTCTGGGGCGCACGCCGATGATCCAGAGGGCGCGGGCGGTGGATCCGACGCTCCGGATCGTGGTCGCTTCCTGGCCGGGTGCCGACGCGCGGGAGCTTCAGGAGATGCGCTCGGGCATCGAGGCGATCGTCGGGGTCCGCGCGGTGACCGACATCGCGGGTGACGGCACGGTGCTCGGCGTCGAGGCCCCCGCGCCGAGCGTGGCCGCAATCGCCGCCCTCGATCCGGTGCAGGCGGTGCAGGAAGACCAGGAGTGGGTGCTCGCGAACGGCGAGGCGCCGAGCGTGGTGATGACCGGCAGCCTCGAGGACACCTTCAATGCCCGGCCGTATCACGACGTCGGCATCGACGGCGGGGGAATCGATACCAACGCCGACGGAGCGCGCGTCAACGACGGAACCGACACGGTGCCGCCGCAGATCGTCGCGGTCACCGACAACGGCCTGAGCTACGATTCGGTCCAGTTCGCGCAGACCCTCACGCAGCCGACCACCCCCGGCGCTCCGATTGGCAATCGCCACCGGAAGATCCAGGCGATTCAAACCGTGGCCGATGACGGCTCGTCCTGCGACGCCGTCCTTTCGGGGTCGGGCACCCACGGGAACGTCGTGGCGGGGGCGATCGCGGGCTGGCCCTCCGGGCTCGGCGTCTTCGCCAGCAAGCAGGTCCTCCCCGACACGCCGACGTTCGGGGGTATCAACATGGACGGCGTGGCGCGCGGCGCGCGCATCATCATGCAGGACTGCGCGGCGCCCAACCGCTGCACCTTCAACGAGCTGATCGAGAAGGGCGGGAACATCCAGCCGGGCAACCTGGCCACGCGCCTGCCGCAGGCGCGCGACGGCGGCGACAACGTCCACCTTCAGGTGCTGCCGTTCGGGGTGCCGAACTTCGGCAATCTGTCCAGCAACCCTTCAAACGGCACCTACGATATCAACGCAGCGCAGGTCGACACCTTCCTGGTGAACAATCGCGACTACATGGTCTTCGTGCCGGTCGGCAATCAGGGCTCCGTGCCCGGGGCGGGGTCGACCCGGCTCTACCCGGACATGTTCGACGGGACCGCTCTCGACAACGACCCGAACCGCCCGATGCCGATCCAGATCTCGCCGCCGGCGACCGCCAAGGATATCGTCTCGGTCGGCAGCCATCGCGAGGACATGCAGACGCTCTTCGGGGACTTGAACGAGGAGGAGATTCCTTCGGTCTGGTCGTCGCGCGGGCCGGCCACCCCGCAGTCCCTGCGGACCGCCCCCATCGTCATGTCGGTGTCGGAGGATTTTAACGGCATCTTCGGCACGCCGGGAGTAGGCGGCGTAGCCGTCTTCCGCAGCCGGGACAACGACAACCTGGAGCCGGTCGAGGCGCAGCTCGACGAGCTGAACATCGGCACCTCCTTCGCGTCGGCCTATGCCACCGGCGCGGGGGCCCTGGTGCGTGACTATTTCGCGCAGGGTTTTTACCCGAGCGGCAGCCGGGCGGCCCCCGACCGGATGGCGAATGTCTCGGGGTCGCTGGTGAAAGCCGCCCTGGTGGCGGGGGCGAATTTCCTCGAGGGGTCCGGGGTCACCGATTTCCCATCACTGGGTCAGGACAGGGTCGTCGCCCAGGCGCGCTCGGTCGATTTCGGGTCGTCATCGTCGATCGGCATTCTGGGGAACAGCGAGCAGGGCTACGGCCGGATCCAGCTCTCGACCGTGCTGCCGATACCGAACTGGCCGCCGTTGAAAGCGATCGGGGCGCCCGACACCCTGGAATACCCGGCGGCCGGACTGCTGGTCTACGACGACCTCGGCACCGGCGAGCCGCCGATCAACAACAGCACGCGCACCAGCGCCACCTACACCTTCACGGTGAGCTCCGCCAACACCGTCACCCTTCCGGGCGGCGGGCGCGCCGTCTCGATCGGCTCTCTGCGCCTGGCGCTCGCCTGGCCAGACCCGCCCAGCCTCGCGAACTCGGGCGGCATGCTGGTGAACGATCTCGACCTGGAGCTCGAGTCTCCCGGTCCCGACAACAACATCCTGACCACGGCCGACAACGTCCGCTACGACGGCAACGTGTACGTGCAGGCCCAGGGCGTGAAAGCGGGGCAGTGGTCCCAGGCTCGCACGGCGACCGATCCCGGCGACAAGCGCAACCCGATCGAGGCGATCCATCTGTCCGCCGATCCCAACGGGGACCTGAACGCCGCCGATTCCCAGCTGTTCACCGGCACCTGGAAGGCCACCGTGAAGCGCGGCGCCGGCGGCTCGGTGGCCGGCACCATCGTCCAGATCGACGGCCCGAACGAGGACCTGAACGGCAACGGGCGCCTGGACCCCGGTGAGGACCTCGATGGAGACACGTTCCTCGATGCCGGCGGCCAGCCGTTCTCACTGGTGATCGCCGGCCCGGTCTTCGGCTCCGGGTCGCAGACCTGGAGCGGCACGTCGCACCCGCTCCCCCTGAGCCAGGTGCGGCTCGACAAGCCGACTTACGGCTGCTCCGACGACGTCGTGATCCAGGTGTTCGACCCGGACGCCACCTTGTCCAGCGTCCCCGGGGCGATCACGCTGCTGGTCGTGGACGCGTTCGGGAACACCCTCGACACCGAGCGAGGCTTCGCCTTCACCGAGGTGCCCGCGGGCAGCAAGGGTTTCCGCTCCGCCAAGATCCCGGTCCGCCTGGCGGCCCCAACCGCGGTCAAGAACAACGGCTTGCTCGAGGCCGACACGGGGCATTTTGTCATCGTGCAGTACGCCGACACCCCCGTCTCCACGACCGCCACGGCGACCGTGCGCTGCAATCCGGAGCTCGCCGCGGGGCTCCTCCAGGTCCCGAATCAGATGGATGCCCCGGCCCTCATCGGCGGTGGCTGCGACCGCGACCAGTTCCTCGACGCCGGCGAGGATCTGACCTATACGGTGGCGGTCGTCAACGCCAACCGGGGTGACGATTTCTCCGCCGTCACGGCGACCCTGACGCCATCCGGGCCCGCCGCCGCCGCGGTGCGGGTGATCGATTCACCCAAGCGGATCGGCGAGCTGCCGGGAGGCCAGACGACCGGCATCAGCTTTTCGCTGCACGTCGATGCGTCCGCGGCCAACGCCCTGCCGGTCGTCAGCCGTAAAGTCGTTTTGACGCTGACCCTCGACTCGTCCAGCCGAAACAAGGTCATCGGACGCCAGAGCTTCTCGTTCACCCACGCCCTCAACGCCGACAAGGAGATCCTGCACTACTCCACCGACTTTCCGGCCGGGGGGCGCGAGGTGCGCGATCTGAACCGCAATCTCCAGATCGACGTGGCGGACGCCGTCGACCCGTTCACCCACATCATCATCCCGGACGAGGACGTGACCTTCTCCACCCTGTTCGTCCAGGACGCCGGCGTGGTGCGCAACACTGTCGGTGAGGATCTGAACCACAACGGCCAGCTCGAATCGAGCGAAGACACCATTCCGAACGGTCTCCTCGACAAGGGGATTCTCGACAGCGCCACGGGCCCTTCGGTGAATGACAAGGTGCCCTTCACGTTCGACCGGAACAACGGCGGCTTCGACGCCTTCCGGCATCCGGCGAGCGTGGCCGGGGTGGCGACGCCCAGCCCCGTCTGGGAGTACCAGACCTCGGGGATCTGCGGTTTCCAGACCGCCATCCCGGACAACGACCCGACTGCGCTGTTCCAGAACGGCGGCGCCGGCATCTGGCATACCGGGGACGGCGACGCGACGACCCCGGGCGCCACGGCCACCGCCTGCGACGGCTATGTCGTCCCGAACGATCCCTTTACTCCGCCTCAGGCGGAGAAGATCCTCGACGTGCTGCTCTCTCCGATCATCGCCAAGGTGCACCAGACATCCGATGCGCGCGGCTTTCCCTACAGTGTCGAGTTCCAGCGCCTGGGGATGAACCTCAACCACCAGACGATCGATGCCTTCGCCGGCGGGTTCGTCAATCTCGATTCCGACATCGACAACGACGATCGGAACTGCCTGCTCTGTCAGACCTTCTACGCCCGCTTCGGCGGCGCCTACTACGACGTCGTCCGGCTCAACACCTACTATTATGGCGTCGGTCCGACCGGGAAAGGCGACGTCAAGCAGCGCACCTTCGGGCCGAGCGTCGATCCGAACGGCTCGCTGGCCGGCGGGATCGTCAGCGGCGATGAAACGGGCTTCTCGGGGTTCACCCAGAACACCAACCCGAACAGCACCAGCCCGATACCGACCGCGAACCCTGATCTTCTGCCCTATCCGGCGCCGGGTTCCCCGCTCCCGCTGGCCAGGGATGGACACCCGCTCGATAACCGGACCGCCGGGCCGACACGCAACCTCGACGTCGACCTGGTCGACTACAACGACGGCTTCGTCTACCTCGAGACCGGTCCGGGCGCCTTCGAGCCGAACGGCGTCTACGCCGCCGGGGTCCCGGCCAACCGCTGGCAGATCGGCATCGGATTCTTCGTCATCGAGAGTCCCTCCTTGCTCAACGATTACGGGCTCGGCGTCGATGACGTGGTTCTCGAGTGGGACGAGATCCACCCGCTCGACGAATCGCAGTTCAGCCCGCCGCACACGCCCGCATGCCAGCGCTTCGGCCAGCCGGGCCAGGCGGCAGGTCAGCAGTGCGCCACGCTGGTGGTGGACCGGACCTCACTGTACGGCTGCGACGAAGCGATCACCGTGACGATCAACGACGCCAAGCGGACCGGCTCCGGCTCGGTCCAGGTTCAGGCCGCCTCCGAGAGCGACAACGCCGGGCGGATCAGCACGGGCGTCGAAATCGTCAACGTGCCCAAGAAGAGTTTCAGTCTTCCCGAGATCACTCCGGGGCTCTTTCAGGGGACGATCACCGTCACCTCGCAGGCCAATAATCCCGGCACCCTGTTCGTGACCCCCTCGACCGATCAGACGATCAACGTCTATTACATCGACCCGCTGTGCGACGGCGATGCCGACGGCCAGGCGGGCGAGGACACCTTCGACAACATCGACGGGGACGGCATTCCGTCGGCGGTCGACAAGTGCCCGCAGATCTACGATCCGACCCAGCCGGATCGGGACGGCGACGGCCTGGGCGATCTGTGCGACAACTGTCCGACGATCCCCAACCCGACGCAGGATGATTTCGACGGCGACGGCGTCGGCAACCCGTGCGACCTCGACGACGTCGACTTTGACGGCATCGCGAATGCGGCCGACAATTGCCCCGACGTCTACAACCCGCTGCAGATCCTCGGTCAGGGGAGCACCAAGCGGGGCGCGGCCTGCAACCAGACCGGGGACCGCGATGGCGACGGGATCCAGGACAAGAGCGACAACTGCGTCCGCACCGCCAACACCGACCAGCGTGACTCGGACGGGGACGGCGTCGGCGACGCCTGCGACGGCGACTGCGTGAACGCGCGGCGGGTCGATGTCCTCCTGCCGCTCGGACTGGCGACCTGCAGCCGTTCCAGCACGATCTCCTGCTCCACCGACCTCGACTGCCCCACAACCGGGAACTGCAGCCTGAACTCGACGCGTCTCTGCCAGACCAACAACAATTGCGTCGGCAATGACACCTGCGTCAACATCGCCCCGGAGGTCTGCGTCAAGGCGGGGGTGGTGAACGACGGAAGCTGCTCGACGATCAATGACGACATCGATCTCGATCGGGTGCCCGACGCCGTCGATAACTGCCCCGTGGTCTACAACCCGGCGATCATCGCCGGGACCAACCGGCAGCGCGATACCGACCGGGACGGACTCGGCGACGAGTGCGACCCGACCGGAAGCTGGGACGACGATAACAGCGGCGTGCCGGACGACATCGTGAGCTACACCATGGCGGTCTCCTGCCGGGTGCTGCCGCTGGCGCGGCTGATCGTGAAGCAGGTCGTCACGGGGGACGTCGACGGCGATCGCGATCTCTTCCCCGACAGCGGTGAGAAGGCGCGCGTCTACGTCACCGTCCAGAACGCCGGCAACACCGACCTGACGAACGTCAACCTCAACCTGAACAGCTCCGACCCCGACATCGCCTGCATCACCAAGCCGACGATCGCGCGACCGCTGTTCCGGGCCGGCGAGACCCTCATTCTCGGGACGATCGGCGCCGATCGGAAGGCCGGCACTGCGGACGACACCGGCGACTACTTCGAGCTGGTCACGAAATCGACCATGCAGAGCGCCTCCGGCTCGAACCCGGCCGTTCTCGACATGGTCCTGACCCTCACCTCCTCGGAGGTGCTCGGCACCGCCACCGAGGTGCCGGTCCGGATCCTGGCGGACCTCGACCTGCCGCCGGGGGTGATCGTGGTTCCGGTAATCGGTCCGGACAACCTGCCGGGAACCGGTGATGATGGTCTGATTCGCGAGACCTTCGACGACGATCGGGATGGCGACGGCGTCATCACCATCGCCAACCTGCCGATCGGCACGCCGGGGGTCACGAACGACACGATCGGCTTCTGGGTGGGGACGGCCCAGGGAGGCATCGGCGCCCTGGCAGCGACCCCGTGCGGCGGGTTTATCGTGCCGCCGGCGGATCCGGGCTGCATCATCGACCCCCGCAACGAGATGGACTGGCACATCCACTGCCCCGCGAACGCCTGCCCGAACACCGTCGGCCACGTCACGCCGACGGACGGCGCGCTGGCTTACAAAGGCACCAACTCGCTGCACTGGGGCTACCACCTGGACCCGAACAATCGCCTGAAGGACACCACCAAGTTCCGGCAGATGGCCGCCTTCGTGACCAACCCGATCAACCTGACGCTGTTCCCGAGCGCCGGCGACCTGCAGCTCAGCTTCTTCCACATCGCCAGCATGATGCACAACAATTCGGACGGCCACCTCAACGCCACCAGCCCGCTGGCCTACGATTACGGGGTGGTCCAGATCCAGATCGATCAGGATCCCGACCCGACGCCCGGAACGCACGATCTCTGGGGCTATTGGGATCGGCTGGTGCCGTACGAGAATGTCTACGACCACATCGCCTCGATATGGAGCGTCTTCCAGACCACCACGACCTACTGTGTCTTCACGCCGTCCGACACCGGCAACGCCGCTCCCGCTCCGCGCAGCATCCACGAGACGATGTGCTGGCCCCAGGGAGTCTGGGCCTCGTGCGGCTGGCAGTGGGACACCCTGACCACCAAGAGCTGCCCCGGCCCCGGGGCCCCCGGCGTGACCGGCCCCGGCAACTGGGTGCAGACCAAGTTCGACCTCTCGAACTTCCTGGGGCAGCGGGTCCGGATTCGCTGGATCGCACAGTCGTGGGAGTACGATGCCACCGCCTCCTCGTATGAAGAGGTCGGCGGCTCCTGGGTGAATCTCCAGAACGACGACGGCTGGTGGATCGACAACATCGAAATCACCGGGGCGATCCAGGGCCAGGCGACGCCGGTGCCGGACGTGAAGACCCCCCTGGCGGGGAGTTGCCCGGCGACCTGCAATTCCACCCTGGGCGACCATGGGACGACTGCGGTGCTGGCCGTGCGCGACGCCAACGGCGACGGTGTCTTCGAGCGTGGCGAGGCGGTGACCCTCGATGCCTCCGCCTCGAGCCTGCCGGGCGGCTGCGTGGGCGGTGTGGCGCAGTATCGCTTCATGAAGGACGGCGTCGTCGTGCAGGACTGGTCGACCGACAACCATTATCAGGATGCGCCGAACCGGGACGCCGGCTACACGCTGTTCGTCCGCTGCAGCGCCAGCTTCACCTGCACCGGAACGGTCGGGGCGTCGGGAGCCGCCCTGGTCTACACCGGCGACGGCGAGGACCTGTCGCTGACGGTCGGCACCGGGGCGGGCGGGGTGGCGAACCTGAGCTGGCCGGCGCGGCCGCAGCCGACCTCGGTCACCGGCTACGACCTGTTCCGCGGCGATCTCGGCGGCCCGAACGGGGATCCGGCTCTGGCCACGCTCAGCTGTCTGGTCGGGAACCTTCCGCAGGCGGTGGTCGGAACCGCGGTCACGGCCCAGGATGCGGCGCTGCCGGCGATCGGGCACGCCGCCTACTATCTCGTCGGTCACAGCAGCAACGCCGCCGGCGCTCTCGACGCCCTCGGGAAGCGGAGCAACGGGTCGATCATCGTCGCGCCTATCGCCTGTCCCTAGGAGCCTGTCCGAGTAA
>JBGPLZ010000105.1:0-11337 GCA_041486695.1 Acidobacteriota bacterium
AGGGCGCGCCTTGGAATGTGGCCACGCGAAGATCATCTACGACGCCGGCAAGGTCGCGCCGGTCGCACCGCGCCCCGGCCGCGCCCGCCGTTCGAGGTGCACGGGGCGTGAAGCGTGGCGGGCCGCGGGGGGCCCGGGGGGGGGGGGGCCCCCGCCCCGGGCCCCCCCCCCCCGCGGACCGCCGGGGGGGGGGGGGGGGGCGGGGCCCCCCCGCCGCCCGCGGGCCCGGGCCCCGCCGGCCCGCGACGCTTCACACCGGGGATGCCTCAGGCCGGCGGTCGGAGGCCAGCCAAGGCGCGCCGCAGATCGGCGATCGGCACGGGCCCGCTCCATTTGGTGACCACCCCCCCGTGCGCGTCGTAGAGGATCGAGTACGGGATCGGGCCCGGGAGCTGAAAGCCGTTCAGGAGCGGATCCTGGTCGCCGCGGTAGATCAGGGTGGGGTACGGCACGCCGGCGCGCGCCATGAAGGTGCGCACCTTCGTCTCGGTCTCCTGCCCTTCGCCTGTCACCCAGGCGTCGAGGCTGATGCCGACGAAGTCGGCGCCGCGCGCCGCCTCGTCCTTGGATAGAGCGGCGAGCTGCGGCAGCTCCTCGACGCAGGGGCCGCACCAGGTCGCCCAGAAGTTGACGAACACCGGCCGGCCGCGCCGCCCCAGTAGATTTTTCTGAATGGCCGGGAGATCGGCGAATATGACTGGAAGCGCGGCGGCGGAGGCCGTGCTCTCGGCCGGGGCCGAAACGCCGCCGGCGCCCGCCGGTCCGCCGGCGCTCCCGGGCCGGCCGGCGACCGGGCGATCGCTCGACGCGCCGCCGCACGCCGCCAACCAAACGCCGAGGGTCGTGGCCGCGACGATCGCCCAACGCTGCGTCATGACACGCCCTCCTCCATCGGCTCGGAGCGGCCCATTCTTCCGGAGCGCACCTCGCCGATCGTTGATAGCCCGATCGTTGATAGAATGATGCGCATGATCCGCCGCCATCCCTGGGGCGATCTCGCCGACCCGGACCTGCCGCCGCCGAGCGACGTCGCCATTCTCGGGCTTCCGTACGAAGGAGGCGCCTGCTGGCGCGGCGGCGCCGCCGAGGCGCCCCGCCGTCTGCGGGAGATCTCCGATTCGTCGCCGGCGATCTCCGAGGAAGGATACATTGTCGACCCCTCCGTCTTGAAAGTGAGAGATCTGGGCGACATCGTTCCGGCCGCCGGAGACAGCGAGGACGCCGTGCGCGAGGAGTTCTTCACGCGCACCGAGCGTACCGTCACCGACGCCTTGCGGATGGCGGCGATGGCCGGCCGGGATCTGTTCCTGCTCTCGATCGGCGGCGATCATTCGGTGACCATCCCCCTGCTGCGCGGTTTTTCCGCCGGCTTTCCGGAGGGGTACGGCCTCATCTCACTCGACGCCCACACCGACCTGTTCGACACCTACGACGATTCGCCGTACGCCAACGCCTGCCCGATGCGGCGCGCCCTCGACGGCAGCCGCCTGAAACCGGAGCACCTGCTGATCCTCGGCACCCGGTCCTACAATCAGGTCGAGCTCGACTTCATGCGCGAGCGCGGCATCGCGTTCGTCCCGGCCCGGCAGATCGATCGGCAGGGCGTCGACGCCACGCTCGCCCTGGCGCGCGAACGGATGAAGGGTCTCGGCAACATCTACCTGACGATCGATATCGACGTCGCCGACCCGGGCTGCGCGCCCGGCACCGGCGCCCCGGTCGCCGGAGGGCTGTCGAGCCGGCAGCTTCTCGACCTGACCCGCGGCCTGCTGCACGAGCTGCCGATCCGCGCCATGGACATCGTCGAGGTCGCTCCGCCCCTCGATCCGACCGATGCGACCCTCTTCCTGGCGCTGCAGATCGTCTTCGAGACTTTCGCGGTCCTCGCCGAGAAGCGCAAGCCGAAGACGCGCCGGCGCTGAATCCCGAGGTGCCGGGCTCCGCCCCCCTCGTGACAGCGCCCCGCGCTCAGTTCGGCGCGAGACAGCGCCCCGCGCTCAGTTCGCCTCGAGCTCCAGGACGTAGTCCTTGATCTGCCGGGCGTCGGGAGCATCGGGACGAAGCTCGAGATACCGCCGGAAGGCGGCCAGCGCCTCGGGCTTGTTTCCCGTCTTGTACTTCAAAATGCCGATCGCCTTGTAGGGGTCGGCGTACCTGGCGTCGGCCCGCGCCGCGTGCTCGTAGCGCCCGAGAGCCCGATCGGTCAGTTCCGCCGCCTCGGCCGAGTCCTTCGACTCGAGCGCCTGTCTCTCGAGAAGCTGTCCGTAGATGTAGTGCGCCACCGGGTCGTTCGGGGTCAGGGCCAGCACTCTCTGGAGATCGGCCTCGGCGGTCCCCAGGCGGCCCGCCTCGATGTTGAGCAGGGCGTTCTCGCGCACCAGCGTGCGGGTGCGCATCTGGAAATCGCGCCCGTCGGTCACGCGGCTTAGGGCGCCCGCGCCCGCGTAGCGGGTCTTCAACAACTCCTGCATATCCGCGACCCGCTCCTTCAGCCGGGGGTGGCTGCCGAAGAAAAAGACCTCCAGCTTCGGGTCATCGCCGTGATTTTCCTGCAGCAGCTCGAAGACCCGTGGCGCCTCGCGCGGGTCGTACCCGGAAGCCACCATCCTCTGCAGGCCGATCTCGTCCGCCTCGCGCTCCAGGTCGCGCCCGAAGCCGTTCACCGCCGCCAGGAACCCCAGCTCCAGACCCAGCCCCACCAGGATGTTCCCCACCTGATTCAGGACGTAGGCGCCGCCCCAGTCCCCCCGCTCGGCCCTCTGCCCCGCCGCATTGGCCACCACCAGACTGCCGACGAGCGAGGCGATCGAGAAGCCGATCGCCTTGTTGCGGGCGCTTCGCTGGAACTCGAGCGCGTGCCGGTTGGTGGCGTGGGTGATCTCGTGCGCCAGCACGACGGCGAGCTGCGATTCGTTCTCCACCCGCGCCAAAAGACCGGTGTGGATGTAGACCGCGCCGTTCGGATAGGTGAAGGCGTTCAGGCTCGGGTCCTTGATGGTGCGGATGCGGATCTTCAAGATGCCGGCCTGCTTCACCTCGAGGGGGACCAGCCTCTGCGCCACGCCGTTGAGGTAGTCCTCGAGCAGCGGATCGTCGTACATCGGCGCCTTCGATTGAAGCTGCCGCTGTTCTTCCTCCGCCTGCTTCCAGAGCCTGGCCTCATCCCTCGCGAGAGCCGGCCGGGCCTCGGGGCTGCCGACCGGCGGCACGCTGGTGCTCAGGCAGCCGAGCGGACCGCCGGCGAGAAACGTGGCGAGCGCGGCCAGCGCGATCGTCCGCCGGCCGCCGCGCATCCTGCGGGAAGGGAACTGCATCAGCGTCATTTGACTGAAGCTGATTTTACTTCTTCTTGAACAGCGCGTCGAAGGCGTCGCGCGCCGAGCTCGGAGCCTCGGCGGCGGGACCGGGGGTGACGATGCGGCGGCCGGTGGCGTCGAGGACGGTCTCGGGGCGGAACTGCGGGCAGGTGTTCGCGGCCGTCTTGGAGGCAACGCGGGCCACGACCTTCTCGCGGCATTCGAAGCGGGCGCCGGGGTCGAACTGGATGCAGTTGCGGCAGCAGTGCAGCGGGGCGGAGCAGCTGGTGCAGAGCGCCCCCGTCTCGACCGAATCGCCCGCCATCACCTGATGCCCGCACTGAAAGCAGCGCATCACCAGGCGCGCCTCGCGGGCCATGCCGCGCGGCTCGCGCGGCCCCCGCGGGCCACTATTGTCCGGGCGCTTCTTTTCGCGCTCTTCTTTGTATTCGCTGTCCCGATAGCCGGGCTGGCGGTATTTCATCGACGCACCTGTCGGGTTGCGGTCTGTTCCCGGGAGGCCTGCATTCTAACCCGTTCCGGGCCGGCGACACAACAGGCTTTACCCGGCGCCGGGGCCGCATTAGAATGGTCGGGACGGAATCCCTGGAAAGCGTTCCATCAAGGAGGCATCATGGCCGGTCGCTCCCGTTTCTACATCGTCGCCGCCCTCGCGCTGGTGGCTCCCCTCGTGTACCTCACCGTCAGCGGCGCCCTGGCGAAGCCGGCGAACAAAGACAAGAAGGCGGCCGCCCCGGCGCCCTCTTCCGCAGGCGCGGCAACCGATATGTCGAAGCCGGTGGCGGTGATCGGCGATCGCACCATCACGCTTCAGGAGCTGGCGCTGAAGATCTTCGATCAGCAGGAGTTCGAGAACCGCAAGCAGGTCCTCGACACCATGGTGAACGACGCGCTGCTCGATAAGGAGGCCGCCGCGAAGAAGCTTCCCAAGGACAAGCTGATCGAAACCGAGGTCACCTCCAAGATCGCCGACCCGGCGGCGGCCGAGATCGACGCCTGGTACGAGGCGAACAAGACGCGCGTCAACGGCCAGACGAAGGAGCAGCTGGCGCCGCAGGTCACGGCGATGCTCAAGGGGCAGAAGGCGGGCGAGGCACAGCGGACGTACCTCGCCGGGCTGCGCCAGAAGTACGGGGCCAAGATCGTCATGGAGCCGCCGCGCATCGACGTCGCCCTCGACGACGACGCGGCCAAGGGGCCCGACAAGGCGCCGGTGACGATCGTCGAATTCTCCGACTACCAGTGCCCCTACTGCAGCCGCGCCGAGGCGACGGTGCAGGATGTGGTGAAGAAATACGGCGACAAGATCCGCCTCGTTTACCGCGACTATCCGCTCAGCTTTCACCAGAACGCCCAGGTGGCGGCCGAGGCGTCGGAGTGCGCCAAGGATCAGGGGAAGTTCTGGGAGATGCACGGCGCGATGTTCGCGAACCAGGCGAAGCTGGCGGCGGCCGATCTCATCGAGACCGCCGGGGGACTCGGTCTCGACAAGGACAAGTTCAAGGCCTGCCTCGATTCCGGAAAGAAGAAGGCGGAGGTCCAGAAGGACTTCCAGGATGGCCAGAAGTACGGAGTCAGCGGCACTCCGACCTTCTTTGTCAACGGCATCAAGCTGGTCGGCGCCCGCGATGTGGCGAGCTTCTCCGAGATCATCGACCAGGAGCTGCTGCGCAAGAACTAGTGTCCTGCGTCGGAAAACGGACTTCCGACAGCGGACGCTAGAGCCCGTCCTCGTACTCTCTCCAGGCCGCCTCGAGCGGGTCGAGGTCGGGCCCGAACAAGGTCGTGAAGGCCGCCGGCCCGCCCTCGCCGCGCGCCTCGAGCCGGGCCAGGCTCAGGAAGGCGGCGTACCGTTTCCCCCGCTGTCCGTCCTTGAGGAAGTGGACCAGCGTCCAGGCCGCGCCGTAGGCATAGGACGCCGACTCGCCGCCCCACAGCGGGTCGGAGGATGAGGCGCGCAGCAGCGAGCGCAGCGGCACGACCTCTCCGCCGCGAACCCTGCGGCGGTACTCGCGCAGCGGGGCGCGCGGATCGAACTGCACCCGGACGCTGCCGGCGATGATCGTCCCGGACCGCCTTATGTCACCCGGCTGGATCCGCAGTTGGCTGTCGATCCGGGAGAAGCCGAAATAGGTCGCCAACCCCTCTTCGAACCATGTCGAGGGAGTCACCCCCGCACCGTAGACCGTCTCGTAGTCGAGCATATGAATCACCTCGTGGATCAGGATCGGGACCGGCAGGTGTCCATCCATCGCCTCGCAGGGGATCGCCAGGATGCGCGAGGCGGGGATGTACTCCCCGGCCGGAGCGGAGCCGGCGACGGTCGCGCCCCCCGCCTTCCCCGACTGCCAGATGGCATGCAGCCGATCATGATCGCTCTTGCGGGCGAAGGCATAGACCAGGATCGGCTGCTTGAACGGCCGCAGGGGGACGAGCGGTCCCCAGAACTGGCGATGGGCCTCGGTCGTCTCCTCCACGACCCGGCCGATCAGGCGGGTCTCTTCATCATCGAGGGCGTCGGTGTAGATGCGCAGCTGGCCGCTCTCGGTCCGCCTCTGGGAGATCCCCATGAGGCGGGCCGCTTCGTTCATGTAGGCGGTGCGCCGGCTGTCGGCCAGGTAGCCGCGAATGTCGTCCTGCACCACGCGCCGGAGGGTCTCCCCCTCCGGCGCCCCGACCTGATGCACGATCTGGTAGGAGAGATCCTCGCCCTCGGTCGATCGGATGGTGTAGTAGATCTCCCCCTCTTTGAGTAACAGGTAGGTGAGCCCTTCCGCGGTCACCGGGCCGGCGATGCCGCCGACCGGCGCGTCGTGCAGCGCCTTCCGGACCGGCGCCGCCAGGGACGCCGCCGGCACGAACCCCCAGTCGCCCGCCCGGACCTGCGCGCCGTCCAGCTGCGCCGCGACCAGGTCGAAGGCGGCCCCTCCGTCCAGCCGGCGGCGGGCGTCGTCTACGACGCCCGGGTCGGGGGAGACGATCGCGTCGACGCGGAACAGCGCCCGGTAGACCCAGGACCGGGACTCGGGCGGCAGCCCCTTGAACGAGATCTCGATCGGCGCGAAGTAGCGCACCGGCTGACCGGCGAACCTGGCGGGCAGGAAACGCCAGCGCAGCGCCGCGGCGGTGGCGGCGGCATGCATTCCCAGATCGGGGTCGGGTCCGCGCAGCGGCCGGGCCCGCTCGGGAAGCCCCTCGGCCGAGACCTCGACCAGGAGCTGAACCCGCGCCTCGCCGAACAGCCGGGCCCGGCTGGCCTCCTCGGGGTAATCGGCCGGGACCTGCTCGGTCACCCGGGGAGGATCGACGCCGCGCAGCGCCGGCCGGACGCGCTCCATTCCGCCCTCAGGCGACGGCGGGGCCAGCGGCTGGGTCGGCGGCAACGGCGGGACCAGCGCCTGGATCGGCGGCAACGGCGGAGCCAGCCCCCGGGTCCGCGGCGACGGCTGCGCATCGAAGAGCTCCCGTTGCGCCTCGAACCCCTCCACCACCTGCCAGACCGACTCGCCCTCACGAATCAGGAGCAGCGCCCCGAGATGCTGCGTCCGGCCGCCGCAGACGAGATCGTAATCGGCGCGCAGCCCTCCCTCCCAGCGCTCGGCGATGACCGGAGGGGCGGGGACGAAGCAGGTCGCGGAGGCTGGATGGGCCCAGGTGATGAACTCATGCACCCGGTCGAGCGGAGGATCGTCGGCCGGCTGACGAGCCGCGAATGCGGCCCCGGCGGCGACCAGGAGGAGAGTGATCGCAACGGCCGCTCCATGGCGGCGCGGTGCCGGCCACCCCACGAACCGGTTCCTGGCCAAAAAGCCCTCCCGATCATGCCATGTCACGATCTCATCTCACGGGCGTTGTGTCGGTCCGGGAATTATATTCCGGCTCCCATGCACCGATCGCGATCGATCGTTTTCATCCTGGCTTTCGCCCTGCTCGACGCGGCTCCGGGAGGGCCTGCGCCGAGCTCCGAGCTTTCCGTCGGGGTCGACGTCATCCCTCCGGCCGTCGCCGCGGCGCTCTCGGGAGTGGTCAGCGTCACGGTGCGGGAAGTGACCAAGGTCCCGATCTTCCGCGATGGGCGATTCGAGATGGAGCCGGTCGCCGGGCGCGGCGCCGGGTCGGGCATCGTGGTCTCCGAGGACGGGCTGATCGTCACCAGCGCGCACGTGATCGCCGGGAGCTCCGAGGTGCGGATCCAGCTGCTGGGAGGGCGCGATCTCGAAGCGCGGGTGGTGTCGATCGACGAGGCCTCCGACCTGGCGCTGCTGCGCGCCGCCGGTTCCGGTCTGCATCCGCTCCTCTTCTCCACCAGCCTGCCCCCCTCCGGGACGCCGGCGTTCATCCTCGGGGACCGGGGCGGCAACGGGCCGGAGATCGCCTGGGGCCGGATCGGCTCCCATCGGCGGGTCCGGGTAGGAGCCCGGCCGCTCGAGTTCTGGTGCGAAGTCGAAGGTGAGGTCGGCCCGGGGAACTCCGGAGGGGCGGTCGTCGATGCCGATGGCCGGCTGCTCGGCATCCCGGGCCTGCAGATCCGCTACGCCGCCTTGCCGTCGCGACCGGCGCCGCGCCCCTCGGGCCTGTTCGTCCCGGCCGCGCACGTTCACCGGGGCCTCATGAAGATGAAGCAGGGCTCCACGGCGGCCTGGCCCTGGCTCGGGCTGGTCCTCGACGACCCGCTCCTTCTGGCGAGCGAGGGTCAGGATTGGACCGACGATCGGGGCGTCCGGGTCCGGAGTGTCATCAACGACAGCCCGGCGGACGAAGCGGGATTCGCCAGCGGTGACCGGATCCTGGCAATCGGCGCGCGCCGTCCGCACGACAACTTCGAGGCGCTCGATGCCGCTCTCGATCTTTCGCCCGGCGGAGCGGTCACGGTCGAGGTCGAGCGGGACGGCGTCCGTCTGGAGATCGCCGTCGCGGTCGGCACCCGTCCCGCCGATCCGCGGCCCGATCCGCTCGACGACTTCGCCCTGCATAGCGGATTCCGGCTGGCGTTCCAGGACGGCGACGCGCCGGCCAGGGCGTCGCTCGTGTTGACCGAAGCGACCGCCCGGGCCCGCGGCACGATGCCGCCGATCGAGGCCGACATGTTCATGCCCGGCGCCAGGCTCGAATCTCTCCTTCCGGGGCAGGACGCCCTGGCCGGCGCGTCGAAGCGCCCCCTCATCGCCTCTTCCGAAGATCTGGCGGCGCTTCTGCCCCGATGTTTCGTCGGCGAGCAGTTCGTGGCGCTGGCCCACTGGAGCCGTGAGGGACGGCGCACCCTCGATCGAGCCCACGTCAGCCGCAAGATCCATCCGGTCGTGCTCTAGGAGCTTGTTCGAGTATAGGTCTTGGCGGCGCGCTCGTCCGGGCACCGTCTCAATCGCCGCATCGCGAGCCTGGTTGAGACGCCGGCGCGGAACTCCTTGCCCGGCGTGAAGTCCGTAGCTTTCGTCCGCATGGGCGCGATCGCCCTTCCGGTCTCAACCCCCTCCGAGCGATCCGATCCTGAGCCCCGGCATCACGGTGCCGATGAGAAGAGATCTACCTGATTCGAATCAGGTTATCCGTCCGAGCCCGGGGCCTTTCGCCGCGTGGGCATCGATGTTGCTACGTATCTGATCGCTCTGGCGCCCGCCGTCCTACCACCCCCCCCTAACCGGGGTTGGACGGCGGGCGTAGATTATTTCAACGGCGTTCCGCCGCCGAAATTGACCGGCACGCCACCCCCGGCATAGAATCCCTCTCCTAAATACCCCGGCCAAAAGGCACCTCGAGGAGCTCGGTACCTACGGATGACGGAACCACCCAGAAAGCACCAGTCGCTGCGCCGGATTCGGGTTGTTCCGATCCGGCCCCGCGGTGAACCCAAGGCGCCTCCCCCGCAGCTCCCCGAGCGAGCCCCTGGCAAGGAACTATCTTCGTTTCCGGAAGTTCCAGTGCCGTTCCGATCGCTCGATCTTCCCCCGACCATCCTCGAGGGGCTCGAGGCGATGGGGTATCTTCAAGCGACCGAGGTCCAGGCGCGATCGATCCCGCTCGCCCGCTCCGGCCGCGATCTGATCGTCCAGTCCCGCACCGGCACCGGCAAGACGGCTGCCTTCGGCGTCCCGATCCTCGAGCGGATCGATCGCGCCCTTCCCGAGGTGCAGGCGCTCGTCCTCTGCCCGACGCGCGAGCTGACCGTCCAGGTCGCGGACGAGCTGGCGCGCCTCGGCGCTCCGTCGAGCGTCAAGGTGCTGTCGATCTACGGCGGCGACCCGATCAACCGCCAGATCACCGGGCTGCGCCAGGGCGCGCAGGTGGTGGTCGGAACCCCGGGCCGCCTGCTCGACCATCTGCGCCAGGGGACACTCGATCTGAAGCGGGTCCGGACGCTCGTCCTCGACGAGGCCGATCAGATGCTCGACATGGGCTTCGAGAAGGAGATGAAGCAGATCCTCGAGCGGGTGCCGAAAGAGCGCCAGACCCTTCTTTTCTCGGCCACGATTCCATCGTCGATCGAGGCGATCGCCAGCAAATACCAGAAGGATCCCGAGCGCCTGATGCTCTCCCAGGACGTGCTCTACGTCGAGGATGTCCTGCATCTCTTCTACATCGTCACGCGGATGGACAAGACGAGCGCCCTCTACAAGCTGATCGAGTACGAGACCCCGACCTCGTCGATGATCTTCTGCAACACGCGGGCGGAGACGCGCACCGTCTTCCACTCGCTGGCGATGCGCGGGCTGCCGGCGGCGATGATCTCCTCCGACCTGCCGCAAAAGAAGCGCGAGCAGGTGATGCGCCGGTTCAAGAACAAGGAGCTGCGGCACCTCGTGGCGACCGACGTGGCGGCCCGTGGCATCGACATCGAGGACCTGTCGCACGTCTTCATTTATTCCTCCCCCGAATCATCCGATCAATACATCCATCGCGCCGGCCGGACGGGTCGTATCGGCAAGTCCGGCAAGGTTATCTCGCTCGTGTCGGGTTTCGATCTGATGAACTTCAACCGGCTGGTGCGGGCCAACAATCTCAAGGCCTACGAATGCGACCTGCCCTCCGACGAGGAGGTGGCGCGCAAGAAGGTGAGGCGGATCGTGGAGACTCTCAAGGAGCAGGCGGCGCAGCTGACGGCCGAGGAGCGGACGGAGTACGAGACCATGGCGCAGGGGATCGTGGACGACGACGCGCGCCTCGCGATCGTCTCCTATCTGTTGCGCACCCACTTCCAGGCGGAGGAGGCGCAGCACGATCTCGACCGCGCCGCCGAAGCCGCCGAGGCGGAGGGCGGCGGATCGGGCGCGGGGTCGTCCGGCCGCTTCAGGCATGGCGCCCCGAGCCGCGGCGGCGCCGGGCACGGCGGGGCCGGTCACGGCGGGGCCGGTCACGGCGCTTCCGCGCAGAGCGGCAGCGGGCACGGCAGTGCCGGGCAGGGCGGGGCGGGACAGAGCGCGGCGGGTGGTGGTGGCGTGCAACAGAGCGCCGGTGGTCCGGGAGGCGCGCCCGGGGAAGCCGGCCGGAAGCGGCGCCGCCGGCGGCGCCGCCGCGGTGGCGGACCGGGAGGCAGCCCGGGATCTGGATCGGCGGGATGAGCCGCCCGTACTGGCCCGCGTGGCTTGTGGCGATCGTGGCGTTGCTCGCGCCCGTCGCCGCCGCGACGCACGACATGAAGGCGACTCCGACGAAAACGGCAAGCTCCACTCCTCCGGCCGGCCCCGCGGCCCCGCCCGCCGCCGACCTGATCATCAGCAACGCGAAGATCTTCACCGTCGACCGCGGTCGTCCCGAGGCTCAGGCGGTCGCCATCCTCGGCGAGAGGATCGTCTCGGTCGGGGGGACGAACGAGGTCATGGCATGGCGCGGGCCGCAGACGCGCGTGATCGACGCCCATGGCCGGCGCGTCGTCCCCGGCTTCAACGACGCGCACCTGCACTTCGTCAGCGGCGGATTCGAGCTCGACAATCTCGATCTCAAGCATGCGCGATCGAAGGACGAGTTCGTCAAGGCGATCGCCGCCCGGGCCGCCTCCACCCCCAAGGGAGAGTGGATCGAGGGG
>JBGPLZ010000106.1:0-11301 GCA_041486695.1 Acidobacteriota bacterium
ACACGACCATCGTCGAGGGGCGCGGCAAGCGCTCCGACATCGAGGGTCGAGTGAAGCAGATCCGGGCCCAGATCGAGGAGACCACCTCCGACTACGATCGCGAGAAGCTGCAGGAGAGGCTCGCGAAGCTGGTCGGCGGGGTGGCCATCATCAAGGTCGGTGCCGCCACCGAAACCGAGATGAAGGAGAAGAAGGCGCGTGTCGAGGACGCCATGCACGCCACCAAGGCGGCCGTCGAGGAGGGCATCGTCCCCGGCGGCGGCGTGGCGCTCGTGCGGGCGATTCCGGGTCTGGAGAAGCTGAAGGAGAAGAACGAGGACATCCAGACCGGGATCAACATCGTCCGTCGCGCGCTGGAAGAGCCGATCCGGCAAATCGCCATCAACGCCGGTTACGAAGGCTCGATCATCGTCGCGCAGGCGAAGGAGAAGGACAAGCCGGCGGTCGGGTTCGATGCCAACAGCGGCAAGTGGGTCGACATGTTCGAGGCCGGGATCATCGACCCGACCAAGGTCACCCGCACGGCGCTGCAGAACGCGGCCAGCATCGCCGCGCTGATGCTCACGACCGAGGCGCTGGTGTATGAGCTCCCGGAGAAGGAGAAGGCGGCGCCGGCCGGCATGGGCGGCATGGGCGGCGGCGGGATGTACTGATCGCCTCCAACTTCAAATCTGCAAGCCTTCGTGCTTGATGGCCCCCCGGGCGAACCCCGGGGGGCTTTTCTTTTGGCGGTAAGAAGGGGCGCGTTTGAGGAAGGGACGATCGGGGCTTCCCGGCCGGACTCTAGAAGCTCTGCTGGCCGAGGGAGAACCCGTTGAAGGTCTCCGAGACGATCACGTCCTTGGGAAGATCGACCTGGAAACGGGTGGAGGCGACATCCACGTTGACCCGGATGTCGTGGAACGTCAGGAGCGTCGAATCGCCGTCCGCCTCCAGGTACTGCAGCTGGCGAGGAAGGAAGGTGGCGGCGTCGACCCAGATCTTCATTTCCGCAACCCGGTCGCGGATCCGCTTCTTGCGCGGCGTGAGCAGCAGGAGATGCGTGTCCTTGATGTCGCTCTTCGGCGCCAGGCGGAACTCGTAGTACTTGCCCAGGTCGTCGATCGACTGACCCAGTCCGATGAAGCGGAAGAGACGCTTGCCGATGAATTTCTTGATCGGCACTTCTTCGGCGCGCTTCAGGGCCGGATAATAGGCGACGTAGAGGCTCTCGGTGATGACGAAGACCTTCCGATCGGGATCGAGGTACTCCCACCGTACCTGGTTGGGATGGTTGTAGAAGAATTGACCGCGCGAAACGACTGGCTTGGCGAGAAGCTTCAGGTCCTTCCGCTCGGTGAACTGCGCCACCATCGTGCCCGTTTCCTTTTGTTTTTGATCGAAGGCCTGGAGAATCCGCGCCAGCATTGAGTCCGCGGGAGGCTCGGCGGCGATCGTCTGGTCCACCTCGTCGCCTTTGGGTTCCGACGCCGGAGACGCGGCCGTGATCCCCATGATGAGGGCGGCTGGAAGAATCCACTGAAGAGCCACTCGACGCGGCACGCGGCGCCCCACGAATGAACGACTGCTCAATTTAACAGAGCGAGATCGCATCGTCAAGCAAACCCCCTGTCGCGCGCCGCCCGTCATTGACAAAACGCCCTGCCTCCCTGATTATTCCCACGTGACGGGGTATCTCCTCCGCCGCATTCTTCTTGCCCTGCCGCTCCTGCTCGGAGTGGCGACGATCATCTTCGCCCTCATTCACCTCATCCCCGGCGATCCGGTCGAGGTCATGCTGGGTGCGGGCGCAGGCGCCGCCGACGTGGCCGAGTTGCGCCACCGCCTCGGGCTCGACCATCCCCTGCTGGAGCAGTATGTGGAGTTCATGGGCCGCCTCGTGCGTGGCGACCTGGGAGTCTCGCTGCGGTACCACGATCCGATCGCGGGGCTCCTTCTGGAGCGCGCTCCGGCCACCTGCGCCCTGGCTCTGGCCAGCCTCGGGATCGCGCTCCTCCTGGCGATTCCGGGCGCTGTCGGAGCCGCCTTGAACCCAGGCGGCCGGGTCGAGTGGATGACGTCGCTCGGTGCCGTTCTGGCCCTGTCGATCCCAACCTTCTGGCTGGGCCCGCTGCTGATCCTTCTCTTCGCCATCCGCCTCGACTGGCTACCGACCTCGGGCTTCGACACGCCCGCGGCGCTTGTTCTCCCGGCCGTCACCCTGGCCCTGCCCATGGCGGGCCTCCTGACGCGACTGATCCGCGCCGCGCTGCTGGAGCAGACGGGAGCGTTGTATCTGCGCGCCGCCCGGGCTCGCGGACTCTCACCGGGCGCTGCCATGACGCGGCACGCTCTGCGGAACGCCCTCGCCCCGGTCATGACCGTGATCGGCCTGCAGCTCGGATCACTGCTCACCGGCGCGATCCTCACCGAGACCGTCTTCGCCTGGCCGGGCCTGGGCCGGCTTCTGGTCCAGGCGATCGCCACCCGGGACTATCCGGTGGTGCAGGGGTCGGTCCTGCTGATCGCGGCCACCTACGTCGTCACGAACCTCGCCGTCGATCTCCTGCACGGCGCCCTCGACCCCCGCACGGCATCCTGATGACGACGCCTCGCGGGCCGCGGGTGCTGCGCCTTGGACTTCTGCTCCTGCTGATTCTGACGGTGGCCGCCGCCGCGGCGCCGTGGCTCGCTCCCTATCCGCCCAACGCGCAGGACCTGGCGCACCGCCTGGAAGGTCCGGACCGCAGCCATCCCCTCGGTCGAGACGATCTGGGGCGCGACGTGCTGTCGCGATCGATCTGGGGGACGCGCACGTCTCTGGGCACCGGGATCCTAGTCGTGCTGATCTCCGCGTCGTTCGGCGTGCTGGCCGGCGCCTCGGCAGGCCTCGCGGGGGGCGCACTCGACGCCCTCCTCGTCGCCACGATCGACTTGCTGCTCAGCTTCCCTGGCGTGCTCCTGGCGATCGCCCTGGTCGCTGTCCTGGGGCCCCGCTGGATCAACCTGATCGTCGCTCTCTGCGCGATCGGCTGGGTCGCCTATGCCCGCCTCGCCCGAAGCTCGGCCATGCGATTGAGGCAGCTGGAGTTCGTCGAGGCCGCGCGGGCGGTCGGAGCCACGCTTCCGCGCCTCCTGGCCCGCCACCTGCTGCCCAACCTCCTCGGCCCGGTGATCGTGCAGGCGTCTCTCGGGCTGGGCGGGGTGATCATGGCGGAAGCTGGCCTGTCATTCCTCGGCCTGGGCGTCCCGCCGCCGACGCCGAGCTGGGGAAGCATCCTGCGAGCCGGCACGCAGAACCTCATGGACGCGCCGCACCTGACCATCGTGCCGGGCGGGGCGATCCTCCTCGCCGTGCTGGGGGCGCAGCTTCTGGGTGAGGGCCTGCGGGCGCGCCTCGATCCAAGGGGAGATCTGGACCCGGGCCCCTGAGACAGACTCGGAGGAGCCGGTCCGCGCACCGGGATGAGCTTCTAGTAGGGACCGCTGCCGCGGGAGGAGACTTCTTCCAGGACCCTCTGGTGTATCGCCTGCCACTCGCTCTCGGCGATCTTGAGGAAGACATCCACCACGTCGGGGTCGAACTGCGTGCCGCGGTAGCGGATGATCTCCTCGCGGGCGGTCTCGAACGAAAGCGCCTTCCGATAGCAACGATCGGAGGTCATGGCGTCGAGCGTATCCACTACCGAGAAGATTCGCGCGCCCAGCGGAATGTCCTTCGCCTTGAGACCCCTGGGGTACCCCTTGCCGTCGTAGCGCTCCTGGTGGCTCAGGACGATGAGCCGCGCTTCCTCGAGGAAGTTGATCCCCTGGAGGATGCGGTAGCCGATCTCGGGATGCTTGCGCATCTCGACCCATTCCTCCTGGGTCAACTTGCCCGGCTTGCGGAGGATGGCGTCCGGAACGCCAATCTTCCCGACGTCGTGCAGCAGCGCGCCGCGGTACATGTCGATCAGCTCCGGCTCCTTCACACCCATTTCCTGAGCGACCCGCACCGTGTAGGCCGCGACTCGCAGGGAGTGGCCCATGGTTTCGCTGTCACGCGTGTCCAGCGCCGTCGCCAGGGCCTCGAGCGTTGTCTGGTAGGAAACGTTGAGCTTCTGGAACAGGTCCTCGACCTCGCGATTCTTGCGGCTCAGCTCCGCCGTTCGCTCCTGGACGCGGGTCTCGAGGGTTCGCTGGTACTCACGGTTCTCCCGGATCAACCGCTGCTTCTCGAGGGCGCGCTCGACGGAGATCCGGACCTCGGCGAGATTGAAAGGCTTGGTGAGGTAGTCGTTGGCCCCCAGGCGCATCACCTGAATGGCCGTCTCCACGTCGAGCACACCGGTGAGCATGACGACCTCGGTGTCGGGGCGGATTTTCTTGATCTCCTGCAGGAGCCGCATTCCGTCCATCTGCGGCATGTCGATGTCGCTCAACACGAGCTCGAAGCCATTGCTCTGCAGCTTCAGCAGCGCCTCGCTCCCGTCGCTGGCCGTCTCGCACTCGTAGCCGCTGTCCTTCAGACCCTCCGCGAGGACGTCGCGCACGGCCGGATCGTCGTCCACAACAAGGATGTGAATCGGCTCGGGCATCGACAGCGCTCCGGCGGCGGGTCATTTGGGCATGGAACGCCCCGCGGCCCAATCACAATCTAGGTTTAAACGGCGTCGCGTCAACGCCCGCGACCGATGACACGGCAACCATTCGGCGCTTGGATTGCAATTCTTGGATCGGGTCAGATGGGGGGGGGCGGCAGGTCCCCCATTTCCAGCCAGTTCGCCCCTGCGTACAGGTCGACCACCAGTGGCACCGAGAGGGGATGGACCGTCTCCATCACCTCACGCACCAGGGCGGCGATCGGACCGAGCTCCTGGCGCGGAACCTCGAGCACGAGCTCGTCATGCACCTGAAGCGTCATTCGCGCGGGGCTTCCCCGCTCGCGCAGACGCCGCGCGAGCACGACCATCGCCATCTTGATCAGGTCGGCGGCGGTGCCCTGGATGGTCGTATTGACCGCGGCGCGGATCGCCTGCTGGCGCGCGTTGCGGTCGCTCCCCTGCAGCTCGGGCAGATTGCGGAGGCGGTGGAAGAGGGTACGCACCCGCCCCTCGCGCTCCGCCGCCTCGACGGTGCGGTCGATGTACTGCTTCACCCTCGGAAAGCGCCCGAAGTAACGCTCGATGAACTCCTGCGCCTCCTTGAGGGTCATCCCCTGGTCGCGGGCCAGCCGCTGCGGACCCATCCCATAGAGGATCCCGAAGTTGACCGCCTTGGCGCGGCGCCGCATTTCGTCGCTCACCAGATCCGGCAGCACTCCGAAAACCTCCGCGGCGGTGCGGCGATGCACGTCCTCTCCGGCGTGGAACGCCTCGATCAGCGCGGGGTCGCCGCACAGGTGCGCGAGCACGCGCAGCTCGATCTGGGAGTAGTCGGCCGATAGGAGGAGGCAGCCGTCGGCGGCGATGAACGCGCGCCGGATCTGGCGGCCAACCTCGGTGCGGATCGGAATGTTCTGAAGATTAGGATCGCTGCTGCTCAGGCGCCCCGTCACTGCCACAGTCTGGTTGAACGACGTATGCACCCGCCCGGTCTCCGGGTTGACGAGCAGCGGCAGTGCGTCGACATACGTGGACCTGAGCTTCTGCAGCACGCGGTAGTCGAGAATCAGGCGCGGCAGCGCGTGCCGGCTCGCGAGCTCCTCGAGCACCTCGACCCCCGTCGAGAAGGCCTTGGTCTTCCGGGTCTTGCGGCCGGGCGCCAGCTTGAGTTCCTCGAAGAGGATCTCCCCGAGCTGCCGCGGCGAGTTGATGTTGAACTCGCGTCCGGCCCCCTGGTGGATCTCCCGCGTCAGGCGTGCCAGGTCGGCATCCCAGGACACCGACAGTTGCCGCAGGAACGCAACGTCGATCCGCACGCCAGCCGCCTCCATGTCGGCGAGCACGCCGGCGAGCGGCAGCTCAAGATCGCGCAGCATTGGCAGCAGGCCCTCGCCTTCGAGCGCTGCGCGCAGTCGCGGACGCAGCGCCAGCACCGCGGCCATGCGCGCGCCCGCGACGGCGCAGACCCGCTCCAGTGGCGCCTCCTGGAGCGGCACGCGGCGCGCTCCCGTTCCCAGCAGCCCCTCGTAGGACGGCACCGTCAGCGCGGCCACCTCCTGCGCCACGACCTCCAGAGCGTGGCTGCGGCGGGAGGGGTTGAGAAGATAGCTGGCGATCATGGTGTCGAAGGCATAGCCGGGAACCTCGAGGCCCAGCCGGTGCAGGAGAATCCGGTCACTTTTGACATTGTGTCCCGCCCGGTCGAAGCCGGGGTCGGTCAGCAGAGGCCGCAGCGCCGTGAGGACCGTCGCGGTCGGCAGGGGCGCGGGCGCCCCCAGACCGTGAGCCACGACGGGGATGTAGAAACTCCGATCGGCGGGGCCGGCCAGGGCGATCCCGAGCAAACGGGCGCGCATCGGCTCGGCATGGTCCCGCTCGAGGTTGAGGGACAGCATCCCCGCTCCCCGGAGGGAGGCGACGGCCATCTCGAGATCCCTTTCGGTCAGGACCAGCGCGGTCGCCCCTTCCGGCGCCGCCGCCGGGGTCGAGAATTCTTTCAGGAGCCCTCCGAATTCGAGCTCCTGGAAAAGGTCCCGGGCCGCCGCCTCGTCGGCCGGTCTGGAACGGAATTGCTCGGCCTCGAACGGCACCGGAACGTCACGCCTCACGGTCGCCAGGTCGCGACTCAATCGGGCAACCTCGGCCTGTGCCAGGAGCCCTTCGCGATAGCTCTTGCGTTCCACGCTCGCCGCCTGCCGCAGCGTCGACTCGAGATCACCGAAATTCCTGATCAGATCCCGGGCGCCCTTCTCCCCGATCCCCTCGACCCCGGGGATGTTGTCGGAGGCATCCCCGGACAGGGCCAGGACGTCCGGCACCTGGTCCGGCCGGACGCCGAAGACCCTTTCCACGCCGGCGCTGTCGAGGAGATCCTCCTTGACCGGGTTGTAGACCCAGATCCCCTCGCCCACCAGCTGCAGCAGATCCTTGTCGCTGGCGACGATGACCACCTGGAAGCCGGCTTTGCGGGCCTTGTCCGCCAGCGTCCCGATCAGATCGTCCGCCTCGTACCCCGCGAGCTCCAGGACGGGGACGTTGAAGACCCGGCAGACCTGCTTGGCGAAGGGGATTTGGGGAACGAGACTCTCGGGCGTCTCGGGGCGGTGCGCCTTGTACTCGGCATAGGCGCGATGCCGGAACGTCGGCTCGCTTAGATCGAAGGCCACGCCGATGTAGCGCGGCGCCCGCTCGCGCAGGAGTTTGCGGAGCATGGTGGTGAAGCCGTAGATGGCGTTCGTCGGCAGGCCGCGGCGTGTGTGGAGACCAGGAATGGCGAAGAAGGCGCGGAAAAGGTTGCTGGTGCCGTCGACCAGATAGAGGGTACGCTCCGGGTCGGGCGGTGCGGTGATCATCGCACGTTCCCGGAGGCGAGGCCGGCGGCGCGCCAGGCCGCCGCCCGAGCGGCGCCCGCCGAGCCGCGGCGCAGAAGGGGCAGGATCGGCGCGCGCAGCAACGCCCGCAGGCGCCGGCGGCGCTCCCTTTCGTCCCCCACGTCCCTCAGCAGCCGGCCGCGCACGGCGCCGATGATCGCGACATAGGCCGCGTACTCGCTTCCGAAACGCCGGGCCAGATCATCACGCAGGGCGCGTGCGACTCCCGGGCTTCGTCCCGAGGTGGAGATGGCCACGACGAGCGCCCCGCGTCGGAGAAGGGCCGGCATCTGGAGCGAGCCGGCCTCCGGATCATCGGCGACGTTCACGAAGAGATGCCGGCGCCAGGCGGCCCGCGCGACGGCATTGTTGACCGCTTCGTCCGAGGTCGCCGCAAACACCAGACGCGCGCCACGGAGATCGGCCAGACGGAAGCGCCGGCGGCGCCAGCGCAGGGCCCCGCGGCGGGCCATTGCCCTCAGTTGCGGCGTCGCCCGGGGGGCGACGAGGCTGAGGCGCGCGCCGGCCCGACGAAGGACCCGCACTTTTCTCTCGGCCACCCGGCCGGCGCCGACGACCAGGCAGGGCACGCCGGCCAGATCGAGCATCAGGGGAATGAGAGCCATCGGCTCGGAAGGCGTGGCTCAACCCCGGCGGCCGGGCGCACCGGCGACCGGCCTCAACCAGGAGTAGAATGGATGCGCCTTGCACAGCATCCGGACCCGCTCGCGGATGGCGGCCTCGCGCTGCGCATCGGGGTCGGACTCGAGCGCCTCGAGGATCAAGGCGGCGATCGCCTTCATGTCGGCGGCACCCATGCCGCGCGTGGTGACCGCCGGCGTGCCGATCCGGACGCCACTGGCGATCATCGGCTTCTCGGGATCGAACGGGATGGTGTTCTTGTTGAGGGCGATGCCGAGCTTTTCCAGGCGCTTCTCCACCTCACGGCCGGTCAGGCGCCGCGGCCGCAGATCGACCAGGAAGAGGTGGGTGTCTGTGCCACCCGAGACGATCCTCAGTTGACCCTCGGCCAGGGCTGCCGCCAGGATCGCGGCGTTCTCGACGGTTCGCCGTTGATCGCGGCGGAAGTCCTCGCCCATCGCTTCGCGGAAGGCGACCGCCTTGGCGGCGATCATGTGCATCAGCGGCCCTCCCTGGGTCCCCGGAAAGACGGCGCTGTCGATCTCCTTCGCGAAACGCTCCCGGCAGAGAATCATCGCGCCGCGCGGCCCCCGCAGCGTCTTGTGCGTCGTCGTGGTCACGAAGTCGGCGTGCGGGACCGGGCTCGGGTGGATGCCCGCGGCGACGAGGCCGGCGATGTGGGCGATGTCCGCCAGGACCAGGGCGCCGACCTGGTCGGCGATCTGCCGGACCCGCGGGAAATCGATGACCCGCGAGTAGGCGGAGGCGCCGACGACGATCATTTTCGGTTTGTGGCTCTCCGCCAGGCGCGCGAGGGCCTCGTAGTCGATCCGCTCGCTGGCGCGGTCGACACCATAGGGTACGATGGTGAAGTAGCGGCCGGAGAAATTCAGCGGATGCCCGTGGGTGAGGTGACCTCCATGCGCGAGATCCATGCCGAGGATCGTGTCGCCCGGCTTGAGGGCCGCGACGTAGACCGCCATGTTCGCCTGGGAACCGGAGTGCGGCTGGACATTGGCATGCTCGGCGCCGAAGATCTGGCGAGCGCGCTCGATCGCCAGGCGCTCCACCGTATCGGCGTGCTCGCACCCGCCGTAATAGCGGCGCCCCGGATACCCTTCCGCGTACTTGTTCGTCAGCACGGACCCCATCGCCTCGAGAACCGCACGCGATGCGAAGTTCTCCGAAGCGATCAGGACGAGCGTCTCTTCCTGACGCGCCACCTCGGCATCGAGCGCCGACGCCACTTCCGGATCGGTCTCCCGCAGTGCCTCGAGCACGGTATCCTCCTCCTCGGGAATCGCGCGGCGCCGGGCCGACGTCCAGGGGAATGAAATGAAGATTGATCCGGGATGTTCGACGCGCTCGCCGAGCGCGGTGATGATAAGCCAGGCGGAGCGCGGAGATCAAGAACACGCCATGCTATTATTGCTGCGGGGTGCCGCGGCTCGCCACGGCGCTCCCCGCGAAGCATGAAATCCGCCGACTCCCTGCACTATGTCGCCATCGGCCCTCCCGAAGGACCCGCGATTCTCTTTCTTCACGGCATCACCGGATCGCGACGCTACTGGCAGAGAGGGATTCGCTCGCTGGCACGCGATTACCGCCTCATCCTTCCCGATCTGGTCGGTTTCGGACGCTCTCCCAAGCCGCACGTCGAGTACACGCTCGACCTTTATCGGGAAAGCATCCGGCGTCTCGTCGAGGAGCTCGGCCTCGCCCGGCGTCCGCTGATCCTGGTTGGCCATTCGCTCGGGGATCTGATCGCGCTCGAGTACGCCGCCCGTTACGGGGACCATGTGCAGCGAATGGCCCTGTTCAGCCTGCCCCGCTTCAGCGATCCAGTCTCGGCTCATGCCATTTTCTGGAGCGGATCGCCTCACTATCGGCGGCTCTTGAACGAGCATTCCCTCGCTGAGACGCTGGCCCAGATGAAGCGCACCGGCCTGGAGTTGACTCTGCGTTACATTTTCCGCTTTCCCTGGTCGGTGTTGATCGACAGCCGCAAGTTCACCTTCAAGTCACTCACCTCGACCCTCGAGCACTGCCTGCTCAACTACCAGGTCGATCGAATCCTGCCCAGCGTCCCCAACATCCCAACCCTGTTGATTCACGGCGAGCAGGACTCGGTTGCCCCTCTCAGCCACGTTGCTCCGCTGCCACAGAGGTATCCGTACATGAGGCTCGCTACCGTGCGCGGGACCGGTCACCATGTCTTTCTCACCCACACGAGAAGGAGCCTTGACCTGCTCCGCGAATTCTTGTCAGAACCAGCCATGGTCGCCAAAAATAGTTGCGGTGATTGAGCTTGGAGTAACTTGACGCTGACACACTCAAGATTTATAATGTGCCTCGTATAAAGCAGTGAAATAAATATTCAGGAGCGGGCTCCATGAACCTCGAACGGCTCACGGTGAAATCCCAGGAAGCTCTTCAGGCGGCCCAGGCAAGGGCCATCCAGGAGGGACATCCGGAGGTTGCGCCAGAGGATCTCCTGCATGCCCTCCTGAGCGAGGAGGGCGGGCTGGTCCCGATCCTGCTCAACCGTATCGGCGTCGACCTCGAGCGGCTGCGCCGGAGGGTGCGCAGCGGGATCGGCACCGCGCCGCGCGTCCAGGGTGGCGCAACGCCGACCCTCGGGGACCGGCTACGCCGCGTGCTCGACAGTGCCGAGCGTCGCGCCGACGGGTTTCACGACGACTTCGTTTCCGTCGAGCACCTCCTGCTCGCCTTGATCGAGACCCCGGGGACGGCGGCCGACTGGCTGCGAGAGGCCGGGGTTGGCGCCCCGCAGATCCTGGAAGCGCTCAAGGCGGTGCGGGGCAGCCAGAGGGTGACATCCCAGAATCCCGAAGATTCCTTTCAAACGCTGGAGAAATACGCTCGGAACCTGACCGAGATGGCCCGTCGCGGCAAGCTCGATCCGGTGATCGGTCGGGACGAGGAGATACGCCGAGTCGTGCAGGTGCTGTCCCGGCGCACCAAGAACAATCCGGTGCTGATCGGCGAGCCGGGCGTCGGCAAGACCGCCATCGTCGAGGGGTTGGCGCGCCGTATCGTCGATGGGGACGTCCCCGAGGGGTTGAAGGGCAAGGAGATCGTCGCACTCGACCTCGGTGCTCTCATTGCCGGCAGCAAGTACCGCGGCGAGTTCGAAGATCGGCTCAAGGCCCTCCTCCGCGAAGTCGAGAGCGCCGAAGGGCGCTACATCCTCTTCATCGACGAGC
>JBGPLZ010000107.1:0-11259 GCA_041486695.1 Acidobacteriota bacterium
CTTCAACGACTGATGGTGGCCCGGCCGGATCGGCGTGCGGTAGAGGGCGCGCGCCAGCGCCTTGTAGAGCGTCTCGTTGACCAGCGTGCTCTTGCCCGAGCCGCTGACGCCGCAGACGCAGGTGAACAGGCCGAGGGGGAAGCGGACGTCGACCGACTTGAGGTTGTTCTCCGAGGCGCCGACGAGCGTCAGCCAGCCGCGCTCCGGCTTGGCGTGCCGCGCCGGTGGGCGGCGCCGCGGCGGCACCGGAATGCTGCGGCGTCCCGAGAGATACATGCCGGTGAGCGAGGTCGGATGGGCGGCGATCTCCGCCGGCGTCCCCTGGGCGACGACGTGACCTCCCTCCTCGCCCGCCCCGGGACCGAGATCGACGACGTGGTCCGCCGAGCGGATGGTCTCCTCGTCGTGCTCCACGACGATGACCGTGTTGCCGAGGTCGCGCATGGCGCACAGGGTATCGAGGAGCTTGCGATTGTCGCGCTGGTGCAGGCCGATCGACGGCTCGTCGAGGACGTAGAGGACGCCGGTCAGGCGCGAGCCGATCTGGGTCGCGAGACGGATCCGCTGTCCCTCGCCCCCCGACAGGGTGGCCGCGGTGCGCGACAGCGTCAGATAGCCGAGGCCGACGTTCAGCAGGAAGCCGAGACGCTCGCGGATCTCCTTGAGCACCATGTGGGCGATCTGCCGATCGCGCTCCGACAGCGTCAGGTCGTCGAAGGTGCGCACCGCGTTCTTGATCGTCAGCCCCGAGTAGTGGGCGATGTTCTGCCCGTCGAGCTTGACCGCCAGCGATTCCGGCTTGAGCCGCGCCCCCTCGCAGACGGCGCACGGCTCGAGCGACATGTACTTCTCGATCTCCTCCCGCAGCGACGAGGACTCGCTCCCCTTGTGGCGCCGCATCAGAGACGGGATCACTCCCTCGAACGGCTTGCGGAAGTAGTAGCGACTGCGCCCCTCGACGTAGGCGTAGTCGTACTCGGCCTTGCCGCTGCCATAGAGGAGTTGGCGCTGCGCCTCCTTCGGCAGCTTGGCGAACGGCAGGTCGGGGTCGAAGCGCATCGCCTTCGCGAGGGCCTGCAGCGCCATGTTCAGCATCGACTTGCCGAAGCCCCAGGTCCCCTCGATCGCCCCCTCGCGGACCGAGAGCGCCGGGTTGCTGATGATCTTCTCCGGATCGATCTCGAGGTGCGCGCCGAGGCCATCGCACGACGGGCAGGCGCCGTACGGCGAGTTGAAGGAGAACATGCGCGGCGCCAGCTCCGGCACCGAGACCCCGCAATGCACGCAGGCCAGCTGGTCGGAGAAGATCAGGTCGGTGCCGCCCTTCTCTCCCAGGAGGTTGACCGTCACCAGGCCGTCGGCCAGCTTCAGGGCGGTCTCCATCGAGTCGGTCAGGCGATTCCTCACCTCGGGCTTCAGCACCAGGCGATCGACGACGATCTCGATGGTGTGCTTCTTCTGCTTGTCGAGGTCGATCGGGTCGGCGATCTCGACCACCTGCCCGTCCACCCGGGCCCGGACGAACCCCTTCTTCATCATCTCGAGGAGCTGCTTGCGGTATTCTCCCTTGCGACCGCGGACGATCGGCGCCAGCACTTGAAGACGCGTGCCGGCCGGCCGCTCCATCACCTGGTCGACGATCTGCTGCACCGTCTGGCGGGCGATCGGCCGCCCGCACTGGGCGCAGTGCGGCACGCCGATGCGGGCGAACAGCAACCTAAGATAATCACTGATCTCGGTCACCGTGCCGACCGTCGAGCGCGGATTGTGCGAGGTGGTCTTCTGCTCGATCGAGATGGCGGGGGAGAGCCCCTCGATCGACTCGACCTCCGGCTTTTCCATCTGCTCCAGGAACTGCCGGGCGTAGGCGGAGAGCGACTCGACGTAGCGCCGCTGCCCCTCGGCGTAGATGGTGTCGAAGGCGAGAGACGACTTGCCCGAGCCGGAGAGCCCGGTCAGGACGATCAGCCGGTTGCGCGGCAGCGTCAGGTCGACGTGCTTGAGGTTGTGCTCGGCCGCGCCCTTGATGACGATGGAGTCGACGGACATGAGAGGCCAGTCTATCACGCACCCGGCCACCGGAGCGTGATGGCACCCAGTCCTTTGCACCTGACCCAGATGCAACTGCGGTCAATCTAACGCCTCACCACTCGGCGTCTGCCGCCACGGTTCGTCGCCCGGAAACCCGGCCCGCCTCCCGGGCCAGGTCGTTGAGCGTCAGGATGCCCACGGGGCGTTTCTCGGCGTCGACCACTGGCAGGCGCCGGACCTGCTTCTCTCTCATTAGCCTCTCGGCCTCAGTCACAGGATCGGCGGAATGGCACGAGAACAGCTGTTTCGACATGGCGTTGCGCACCTGAATCGCATCCAGCTCCTCCCGGCGCTCTCCCTGAATGGTCAGGACGCCCTTCTCGAGCTCGCCGTTGCCCGGCCATCTCGTCAAGCCGAAGAGGCGGTTCATGCCCTTCGAGAGCGCTGCGATCTCGCGGAAGGGATCCCATACTTCTTGCCGTCGAACAGGCTGAATTTCCGTCTCGCGGCCCACCACGGATTACCCTGCATAGGGCTCGATGCGAAGGTGGTCCTCGACGCTACGCACGCCCCGCGTCCCTCGAGCGGCTCCGATCATGGCCTCCCGCTCCGCCCATGAGTGCACGATTCCCGACAAGCTGACGCAGCCGTCGCGCACATCGAGGGTGATACCACGAGCCTCGCGCTCGGCTTGCCGCTCGAGCGCCCCTTCGATCGATTTCTGAACCTCCTCGGGGATGACCTTGGGAGGCTTGATCTCGATTTTGTTGGAGACGCCGCGCACGCCGATGAGGTTGCGAACGGCTTTCTCGGCGTCTTCGCGCTGGCTCCAGTAGTCGACGTCGCCTTCGAGCGTGACCCGGCCGTCCGAGACGGTCGAGCGGATGCGGTTCTCGGGAACGAACACGTCCCACTCGATCGCGTGCCTGACCGCGCGGGCGATGTCGGTATCGGTTCGACCGGCGCTCCCGAGGATCTTGACCTTGATGTTGTTCGCAACGTCCAGGACACCAACAACTCGATGCGCGGCTTCCTGCGCGGCCATCCTCTTGGCCCAGCTGGTCACGGTGCCGGTGAGCGTGATGACACCGGCGTCGACCTCCACCCCGACGTCGGTCTCTTCGACGCGAGTGTCCCACGTGAGCTCTCGCAAAACGGCCTGTTGAATCTCAGAATCTGTCCTCAATTGGATTCCCATGATTGTTTTCTCCTTTTCAGAGCTCCTTCGCTCACCCTCCTGCCCCTTCCTCTCGCGAGGTGTCCATCCCCCGGTCGGCGGGCGAGCGAGATGGAACGCATAACGCGTGCCACAGTCACCCACCTTGGAGCGCTCAAGCTCTCGTCCGTCTTCGGTTCCTCCCAAGAATGACTCTCCCTCAGGTCCTGCGCGGGATCGGTGGATGGTAGCTGGATAGGTCGGGCTTATCCGTTCCGCACAGTGCGAGATCGCGCGCCCTGCCCCTGGAGCAAACCCTGTGCGAAAGGTTTGCGCGCCATGTTCCAGGTCTACGCAGTTCATTCGCGCTCCGGAATGAGCGAGCGTCGGTCAGATGCTGTCGACTCGAGCGAAGCGTTCGTCGTAGAGTTGCTTGAAGGTCTCGTAATGCGTCTCATCGTAGAATAGCGCCGCTCGCGTCCCGAGCGCCGGAGGTCCCGAGCCGTGCCGCCCCGCAAGCCCCGACACCTCGTGGTCTATCTGCCGCACCCTCTGCCGATCTGGAGGCTTCCCGAAGGGTATCTGGAAAAAATCAGGAAGCGCGCCCGCGTCGCCTTCGATCTGGATGTGCCGCTCACCGAGGAGGCGTTCGTCCGGTCCCTCCCGCACGCCGAGGCGCTGTTCGCCTGGGGCCTGGCCCAGCGGCACGTGCAGAAGGCGGAGGCGCTCCGCTGGCTGCACACGCCGCTCGCCGGCGTCGACCGGGTGCTGAACCCCGAGCTGGTGCGGATGCCGATCCGGATCACCTCGTCGCGCGGCGTCAACTCGGTGGCGGTGGCCGAGCATGCGCTGGCGCTGATCCTGGCGCTGACGCGCGGCATCGCCGACGCGGTCCGCGCCCAGGGCGAGCGACGCTGGACCCAGGAGAGCCTCTACGGCCGGCGGCCGGCGCTCGACGAGCTGCGCGGCAAGGTGCTCGGCATCCTCGGCCTGGGCGACATCGGCCGCGAGCTGGCGAGCCTCGGCAAGGCGCTCGGGATGACCGTGTGGGGCCTGGCGCGGCGTCCGCGCCACAAACCGGAGGACGTCGACCGCATGCTGGCCGCCGGCAAGGAGGAGATGCTGATCCGTAATGCCGACGTGCTGATCCTGGCGTTGCCCCTCACCCCCGCCACTCAGGGGATCATCGGCGAACGCCAGCTCAAGCAGATGAAGCCGGCGTCGATCCTGGTCAACATCGGGCGGGGTAGCCTGGTGCAGGAGTCGGCTTTGATCCGGGCGCTGCGCGAGGGATGGATCGCCGGCGCCGGCCTGGATGTCTTCGCCACCGAGCCGCTGCCGGCGGCGAGCCCCCTCTGGACGATGTCGCAGGTGGTCATCACGCCACACGTCGCGGGGACCCACCCGCGCTACATGGCGCTGTCGGCCGATCTTTTCCTGAAGAACCTGAAGCGTTATCTGGCCTCGGAGCCGTTGCTCAACGAAGTGGACAAGGAGGCCGGGTACTGAGAGAGCTGACGCCGGTCGCCGTGAGGAGCTTCAAGCTCTGAGGCGATCCCTGCCGCAGCGCTGGCGGACCGTCAACAGGATTTCGTCCAGATCCTCCAGCGAGTCGAGCACCATCCGCCGGCCCGATCGCAGCGTCAGGAAGAGGGCGCTCGGCCGCTCCTCGGGACGGCCGGCCCGCAGGCGATGGTGCTCGCGCACGCCGATCACCTCGTCCCAGCCGACGCGCCGCGCCCTCTGGCCCAGACGGGCCAGAATCGCATTGCGGTAGACGATCCCGTCGGCGCCGATGACGAATCGATCGGCGCACGCCGTCACTAGGTTACAGAGGCTCAGGAGCGCCATCCCGGCGAGCACCGCGCACCAGGCCGTCGGGCCGTAGGTCGCGGCGTAGGAGGCGGCCGCTCCGACGAACAGGAGCGCGCACAGGATCGCCAGGATGCGCGTGCCGGGACTGCGGCGGTAGGCGCGGCTCCGGCCTTCGTCCGGCGCGGCGGCTGCGGTCGTCATCCCGGCGGCCAGGAGAAACGCCGCCCGCCGAGCAGGTGCAGGTGGAGGTGGAACACCGACTGGCCGGCGCCCTCGAGGCAGTTCGCCACCAGCCGGTACCCCGTGGTGTGCAGGCCCTTGTCCTTGGCCACGCGCGCCGCCACCAGCAGCAGATGGCCGAGCAGGGCTTCTTCCTCGGATCCGACGTCGTTGAAAGTCGCGAAGTGAGCCTTGGGAATGATCAGGGTGTGGCTCGGTGCCTGCGGGTTGAGGTCCTCGAATGCCACCACCTGGCGATCTTCGTAGACGATCGTCGTCGGGATCTCCTTCCGTCCGATCTTGCAGAACACGCAGTCCGCCATCGCTCCTCCGCTCGACATGCCGCCCCCCTCAGGCTCGGAGGCGCTCGATGCGCGCCCCCAGCCCCTGGAACTTCGTCTCCACCCTCTCGTAGCCGCGATCGATGTGATAGGCGCGATCGATGATGGTCTCGCCATCGGCGGCGACCGCCGCGACGATCAGGCAGGCCGAAGCGCGCAGGTCGCTGGCCATGACCGGCGCTCCCGAGAGCGGGGACGGCCCGGCGACGATGGCGGTCTGGCCGTCGACCACGATGCGCGCCCCCATCCGCCGCAGCTCTCCGACGTGCATGAAGCGGTTCTCGAACACCGTTTCGGTCACGATCGACACTCCCTCGGCGCGCGCCGCCAGCGCCATGTACTGCGCCTGAAGGTCGGTCGGGAACGCGGGGTAGGGGAGGGTGGTGATGTTGGCGGAGCGCAGCGGCCCACCGGGCCGCACCCGGATGATGCCCGGGCCGCTCTCCAGGGCCACGCCGCACTCGCGCAGCGTGTCGATCACCGCGACCAGGTGCCCCGGCTCGCAGGCTTCCACGGTGACGTCGCCGCCGGTGATGGCGGCGGCCATCAGGAAGGTGCCGGTCTCGATCCGGTCGGGGATGACCCGGTGATCGGTCCCGGTGAGCCTGGTGACTCCGTCGATGGTGATCGTGTCGGTGCCCGCGCCGGTCACCCGCGCCCCGCAGGCGTTGAGGAAACGCTGCAGGTCGGCGACCTCGGGCTCCAGGGCGGAGTTCTGGAGGACGGTCCGGCCGTCGGCGAGGGCAGCGGCCATCATGAGATTCTCGGTGCCGGTGACGGTGCGGGTGGCGAACCGGATCTCGGCTCCCTTCAGGCGGCTGCAGGAGGCCACCACGTAGCCGTGCTCGATGCGAATCTCCGCGCCCATCTTCCGGAGCGCCTCGATGTGCAGATCGATCGGCCGGGCGCCGATGGCGCAGCCTCCCGGCAACGACACGCGCGCCCGCCCGAGGCGCGCCAGGAGCGGACCGAGGACCAGGATCGAAGCGCGCATCGTCTTGACCAGGGCGTAGGGCGCCTCCGGGTGGTTCGGCTCGCCCCCGTCCGTGCGCAGCGTTCCGTCCTCGAGGCGGGCGTCGCGCACCCCGAGCTGGCGCAGCACGCGCACCATGGTGTCGACGTCCCGGACCGCCGGCACGTTCCGGAGGACGACCGGTCCCTCGACGAGCAGCACCGCGGCCATCTCCGGCAGGACGGCGTTCTTGGCGCCGCTGATGACGACGCGCCCCTGGAGCCGGGAAGGTCCCTGGACCCGAATCTTATCCATGAGGATGGATTATAGACGGTTCGCGCCGCCGCGCCGGGCTCCGCGGCCGGCGCCCGACCCCGTCAGCTGCGCGCCCGCCCGGGGCAGGCGCCGCTCCGCCGGCCCTGCTCGAGAGCCTTGCGGGCCTGCGCCTGAAGCTTCGGGTCGGTGGCCTCGCGCGCCACCTGCTCGAGCAGCGCGCAGCCGGCCGCCCGGTCGTTCTTGTTGAAGCGCTCGACCGCCTGATTGTAGAGATCGACCTCCCGGCGCTCGCGCTCCACGCGTTGCACTTCCTGGATGCGCGCCTGGACGCGGGCCTTGATTTGCGGGTCGTTCAGCTTCGGGACGGTCTCCTCCAGCCGGCGCAGCCCGGCCTCGAGGTCGCCGGAATCCAGCAGCTTTTCGGCCGAGACGATGTCGGCGTGCAGCAGCGACTCCTCGGCCCTGCGCGTCAACGCGGGGTCGTTGAAGCGCGCGATAACCGTATCGATGAGCGAGCGCGCCTGATCCCGCCGGCCCGAGCGGCCGTACAGCCCGACCAGGTTGAAGGCGATGTCCTGGCGCGCCGGTAGCATCCGCCGGGCGGTCTCGAGCGCCGCGACCCCGTCGCTGAGATCGCCCGACGCGAAGACATAAGTGGCGCCGAGACCGGCGTAGGCCTCGCCCCAGTCGGGGCGCAGCTTGATGCTGCGCGCGAACAGCTCCCGGGCGCGCACCAGGGCGGCCGGCGGCTCACCGCTGATCACCTGGCTGCTGATGCCGGGAGGGAAGCTCCGCCGTATCAGGCTGGTGGCGTAGAGAAAGCAGGTGCGCGGGTCGTCCGGGTCGAGCCCCAGCGACTTGTCGTAGAAGCCGGCCGCCTCGTCGAGCTTGTTCTGCGCGTCGCGCAGGAAGCCGAGGCCGGCGTACGAGGCGGCGTGCCTCGGGTTCAGCCGGAGGGCTTCCTGGAAATGCTCCTCGGCCTCGCGCGCCCGGCGTTCGTCGCTGTGCGCCAGGAAGTCCCCGAGCCGCGCCAGAACGTCTTCGCGCGGCATCGGCGTGACGCGGGCCCCGGCGTCGGCTTGCAGATCACCGAGCTCGAACCGGCTGTAGAGGAACTTCCCCTGCTTGAGAGCGTCGGCGAGCGCCTTCTGCAGGTCGTCGAGGCTCATCGGCGCCACCAGCTCCCTTAGGGAGGCGCCGGCGTCCAGCCGGCCGATCAGCTCCGGAAGCCGCGCTCTCCACTGCGGCTTTCCCCAGATCAGGACATGGACGAGCAGCCACGACTCGCCGTAGAACAGGCCGGAGCGGTTGCTTTCGTTGTATTGCCGGCTGTTCTCGTCGGTGGCCAGGAGATCCCTGAGCGGCAGGAGCGGCGCGCGCCGGAGCATCCCGACGTAATCGTCGAGGGGCCGGCCGATGGCCACCTGGCCACCGTCGATCTGGATGGTGCGGTAACACTCGGCGAGGCCCTCGTTGAGCCAGAGCGGCAGCCTGGTGAAGTTGTTGGTCAGGAAGTGGTGCACGTACTCGTGGTAGATCGGCTCGAACGGGTCGCCCTGCGGGCTGGCGTTCAGCGCCACGTAGTTGCCGTCGCGGTGGCCGATGAAATATCCGGACATGTCGACCGCGGCGCCGCCATAGACCTTCTTGTAAGGCGTGAATGACTCATCGTTGCGAAACACATAGATGAAGGTCGGCAGCGGCGAGTCGACCCTCAGTCCCGGATGCAGGCGCGCCAGCACCTCGCGGAAGGTCTCCAGCCGCGAACCCACCTCGCGCGTATAGCTCTCCGAGGCATTGCTGAACAGGAGGAAATGGGCGGTCTCGACGCGAATCCACCGGTCCTTCTCGGGAGGGAGAGATGCAGCGGCTCGTTGCTCGCCGGTCCCGCTGTCGGCAGCGAGCGCGCTCAGCAGGCCGGCCCCGATGAGGAGCCCGATGAGCGCCAGCAGGCCGGCCCGCGCGCGGAACGATGCCAATCTTGAAGCTGCGAACCGTCGTCCCAGCATGATCGTTCCCGGCGTGTCCCGTCTCTGACGTCATTATAAGGTGAGCCGGCCGTCGCGCCGGCGGTGAATCTCCCCTATAATCGCCCTTCGAATCTGGGGGGAGGGTCCGTGCCGCTTTACGAGTATGAATGCGCCAAGTGCGGTCACCGCTTCGAGCGGATCCAACTGTACAGCGAGCGACCGATCAGAAAGTGCCCGAAGTGCAAGAAGGGCAAGGTCGAGAAGCTCCCGTCGGCGCCGGCGGTCCAGTTCAAGGGGACCGGGTGGTACGTCACCGACTATGGCCGCAAGGGGACGTCGTCGGCTCTTCCCGACCATGGCGAGAAGGGGAAGGAGGGGGGCGACAAGGAGTCCGGGAAGAAAGAGCCCGGGAAGGACGCCCCCGCCGGCAAGGAATCTTCCGACAAGGGCGGCTCCGGCAAGAAGGAAAGCAAGAAGGAGAGCAAGAAGGACTAAAGGCCTCTCCGACGCAGGACACGAGTCTTGGGCGGGATCCTGCCCTCAGCCCTGCGGGCGGCGCGCGCCGCGGTAGAGTTTTCTCCAGTACGGGTCGTTCAAACGATCGATGCGCACCGTCGGCGACCCGTACGTCGTGGCGTTCACGAAGGCCGCCGCCCCGAGCGCGATGCCGACGTGGGTGATGCTCGCCGCATCCGGACCGAAGAACAGCAGGTCGCCGGCGCGGATGCGGCGGCGCGGCACGTCGAGCAGGCGCGCATCGGCGAACTGCAGATCGGCGTCGCGCGGCAGCTGGTAGCCATGGGCCCGGTAGGCCAGCTGCGCCAGCCCCGAGCAGTCGAGCCCGAAGCTCGTCGTTCCTCCCCATAAATAAGGAAGGCCCAGGAACCGCAGCGCCGTCGCCGCCACCGCCTGCGGGTCGGGCGTTCCCGCGGCGGCGCCGGCCGGCGCGAGCGGGCGGCCGTCGGCGCGCTGCAGGAAGCCGCTGCGGCCGTCGGGCAGCCGGACCCGCAGCCACTCCGGGCCGTCTTCCGTCACCTCGAGCCGCGACAGCAAGGGTGCGATGGCGATCGGGGCGGCGGAAGTGACGTCCGGCTCGCGGGAGATGTTGGCGAGAAGATTGACGATCTCGATGCCGCGCCCGTCGCGCGGGTAGCGCCCGCGGCCGAGATCGGTGTGACGCAGGGCGCGGGCGCGCACCCAGCCGGGGTAGCGGTCGGGGGTCGCGACCAGCGACCAGCCGCGCCGGCCTTCCAGAACCGTCACCGGCGTCCCGAGGAGGGATTGGCTGACGACCGGGGAACGATCGTCGGGGCGCTCGTACAGGTTCACGACCGACGGCATCACCACCGCGAGGACCCGCCGGCCGGGCGCATGGATGTGCAGAGCGGCCCGCCGCGCCGGGACGAGGACCCGGCGCTCGGGATGGGCGCCGAGCGGTGATGAGTGGCGCCGGCGCCTCACCGCCGCGGCTTGGCGCCGGCCGCGCGGCGACGGGTGCGGCGGCCGGGGGAGGGTTTCGTTCGGGCGCGGCGCGGCGGGCCGCCGAGATCGAGGTCGCGGAGGTAGGAGCGGAACGGTCCGCCGAGGTCCGGTCGACGCAGCGCGAACTCGACCGTCGCCTTGAGAAATCCGAGCTTGTCCCCGGTGTCGTAACGCTTGCCGTGGAAGCGATAAGCGTAGATCGCCTGGCGCTGCAGCAGGCTCTTGAGGCCGTCCGTCAGCTGGATCTCGCCGCCGCGGCCGGCCGCGGTTCTCTCGAGGTGCTCGAAGATCTCCGGGGTGAGGATGTAACGGCCGATGATCGCCAGGTTGGAGGGCGCCTCCGACGGGGCCGGCTTTTCGACCAGGTCGGTGATCTTGTACAGCCGATCCTCCGTCTGCTCGCCGGCGACGATGCCATAGTCGCGGGTGCGGGCGCGGCTGACCTTCTCGACCGCCACGACCGAGCAGCGAGTGCGCGCGTAAACCTGCATCAGCTGCTTCATCGCCGGCGTCCGGGCGGCGATGATGTCGTCGCCGAGGAACACGGCGAACGGCTCGTGACCGACCAGATCCTTGGCCATGAGAATGGCGTGGCCGAGGCCCAGCGGCTCCTTCTGGCGCACATACGACACCTGGATCAGATCGGAGATCGAGCGGACCTGCTTCAGGAGATCGTGCTTGCCGCGCTTCTCCAGCAGCTGCTCCAGCTCGTAGGCGACGTCGAAGTGATTCTCGATCGCCGCCTTGCCGCGGCCGGTCACGATGATGATCTTGTCGATCCCCGAGGCGACCGCCTCTTCGACGACGTACTGGATGATCGGCTTGTCGACGAGCGGCAGCATCTCTTTCGGCTG
The DNA here is from genome assembly GCA_041486695.1 of Acidobacteriota bacterium. Taxonomy (GTDB): domain Bacteria; phylum Acidobacteriota; class Polarisedimenticolia; order Gp22-AA2; family Gp22-AA2; genus JBGPLZ01. Next base: position 11,097 of record JBGPLZ010000107.1, read on the forward strand.
CGCCTTGGTGGCCGGCAGGAAGCGCGTGCCCATCCCCGCTGCAGGAATGACGGCCTTGGTGACGGTCCCCGGTGCCGGGAAGGAGGTGAGGTGCTCGATCGAGATCATGGCCCAGACATTAGTCGGACAAGTGCTCAATTGGGGTGGGCTGAGGGTTGTCACC
>JBGPLZ010000108.1:0-11084 GCA_041486695.1 Acidobacteriota bacterium
CTCGCATCGCGGTCGTCGCGGCGCCTCGCGGCCGACCCCGCGGCGCCACGAACGCGACCCATGCTATTACTCGGACACACTCCTAGGAGGGTCGCATGCTCCTCGAAGGGAAGAAGGCGCTGATCGTCGGCGTCGCCAACAAGCGCAGCATCGCCTGGAGCATCGCCGAGGCGCTGCACCGCGAAGGGGCCCGGCTGGCGTTCAACTACCAGGGCGAGCGGCTGGAGGAGAACGTCAAGGGCCTCGCCGCCGGTCTCTCCGGCTCGATCGTCCATCCCTGCGACGTCACCAGGGACGGCGAGATCGACGCGCTGTTCGGGAAGGTCAAGGAGGAGTTCGGCCGGCTGGACATCCTGGTGCACTGCGTCGCCTACGCCAGGAAAGAAGACCTCGAGGCGGGATTCGTCACCACCTCGCGCGACGGCTTCGCCCTGGCGCTCGACATCAGCGCCTACTCGCTGACCGCGCTGGCCCAGCGGGCCGCGCCGCTGATGGAAGGGGGCGGCAGCATCGTCGCCCTCACCTATCTCGGCTCGGAGCGCGTCGTTCCCCAGTACAACGTCATGGGGGTCGCCAAGGCGGCCCTCGAGGCGAGCGTGCGCTACCTGGCCTACGATCTCGGCAAGAGGAACATCCGCGTCAACGGCATCTCCTCCGGGCCGATCAGCACCCTCGCGGCCCGCGGCATTCCGGGCTTCACCAAGATGCTGCAGATCGTGCGCGAGAAGTCGCCGCTGCCGCGCAACACCGAGCCCGCCGAGGTCGGCGATGCCGCCCTCTTCCTCTGTTCGAACCTGGCGCGGGGGATCACCGGCGAAGTGCTGTACGTCGATAATGGCTACCACGTGATGGGGATGTGACCCGGCCAGGCGCCCAGCGGCCCGGGCGATGGGTGGCCGCGGCGATTGTTTTCGCGCTCGTTCCCGGTTGCTCCGGTCACCAACCGCCGAGCGGGGCGACGGTTGTCCGGTCCTCCGCCCTGGCCTCCCTGCCGCGTGACAGCTCGGCACTCCTGGTTCTCGAGATCAAGACCCTCAAGGGCCTCGGCGGATACGGCCGTTTCATGGCCGACATGGCCAAGCTCACCGAGGGACAAGGCGCGCTCAAGGACCTTCAACAACGTCTCGGCACCGAGACCCTGGCCCGGATCGACAGGCTCGGCCTCGCCATTCTGCCGCTGCCGGGTGGCAAGGCCGGCTACGCGATCCTGGCCGAGGGCACCATGGAGGAGCCGAAGCTCCGGGAGGCCCTCGGCGGCCAGGACAGCCTGATGCTGCAGGAGGGGCCCGGGAATCAGGACGTCAGCCTGGCGATCCTGCGCGGCGGGACGCTGCTTCTGGGGCCGAAGGCGGTCCTCGACGTCGCGCGGGCGAATGCCGGGCGGGCCGGGATGGGGCTCGATGGAAACGCCGCCCTGCTGGCGCTGTTGGCGCGGGTCCGCCCGACGTCGCATCTCTGGGGCGCGATCGATTTCCGAACCATCATGCGCCAGGCACGGCAATCGGCCGAAGCGCTCGGATCGACGGCCGCGGCGTCGCTGCCGGCGGGCGGCCCGACCGATGCCCTGATCGGCCTGGGGTTTCAGGGGGAGGTTGGCAAGAGCCTGACGCTCGAGCTCTTGGGGAAGGCCGAGGGGGAAGCGGGGGCGAGGAAGCTGGCCGATGCGGCGCGCGCGATCGTGGCGCTCGGTCGCATGGGCGCCCGTCCCGACCAGGCCGCCGACTGGGTCGCCTTCCTGGACGGCATCACCATCACCCAAAAGGGCAGCGAGGTCGACCTGCACGCCGCCGTTCCGGAGTCGATGCTCGACGCGCTCGCCGAACAGGCGCGCACCGCCGCGGCATCGGCCTCCGCTCCTCCAGCCTCTCCGGCCCCGATCGCGGCGGCCAGCGCCACCCCGCGCCCGGCCGTGACGCCGCGCCCGGTCGCGAGGCCGCAGCCGGCCGCGACGCCCCACCCGACTCCCATGGCTGGCGCCGCCCCCCATCCGGCTGCAACGCCTCGAGCGAACCCGACGTCGCGCCCGGTGGCGCCCCCTCCTCCGGGCGCCATGCCGCGACCGACTGCCACTCCGGCCGCGAAAAAATACTGAGTCGAATCAGCGCGTGAAATGGAGCAGCTCGCTCTCCAGGCTGGACGCGGCAGTCCAGAACTTCCTGAGCTCGGCGAAGTCACCGGGCTCAAAGCGGGTCTTCGAGAGTCGCAGTTCCCAACTCGCGTTGATGCTCGCGGTGTCCCGACGGTAGGACGTCTTGGCTTCCCAACCGGCGCCGGACGCCTGCTGAGCCTGCGGAAGCTGTAATCCCACCGGCGCGCCGCGGAGCATGACCTCTTCTCGCCAGATGCCTGGGAAGCGGTAATCAACGGCGCTCTTGCGCTTGCCCAGCGGCACGCGGGGAATGTCCGAGGCCCCGATGGGGAAAAGACGCAGAACGGTCTCGCCGCCTGATGAGCGAAGCGAGACTCGCGCGATCGTCACTGTCTCCACGAATGCCCCATCCGCAGTCTCCTCCTCGACCGCGTAGTCTTGGAAAACGGCGTCGGGCCAGAGGCTGGTGAACCGAGCTTCAACGACCCTCCGTCGATCGAGCGACGATCGTCGTTGGTCGCGGCGAGCCTGCGACGCGAATGCGCCGAGTAGCCGTGTCTCGACCTTGATTGCGAGCAGATCGTCGGGGCGGACTTCCAGATCCCATCGCCGCTCCAGCCGGTTGGCCACCGGTGTCGCGGTCGGAAGAGAGACAAGCTTGCCACGGCCCCCCGCTGCCAGCAGCGCCCGCTGTCCCGCCAGGCCTGCCGACAGAGATCCGATAGAGGTGAACTCGTCGGTGGAGTCGACAACGAGCAAGCGCCCAAGGTCCGCGTCGTTGAGAAGAGCCGTGGCGTACCTGTCCGGCACAGTCAGGTCCGGCGGCAGCGTCACGGCCGTGACCAGATGGTTGAACCGCCAGACCGGGACGTCATCGGCAAGGGCTTCGCGGCCACCGAAATTGACCAGGACAGGGTAGGAAGTCATGGCGTCGGCGGTCAACACCGCTTGGAGCAGCGTGCCCTTGTCTTTGCAGTCTCCATACATCTTGGCCAGCGTCTCGGTTGCGGGCCGGGGCTGAAAACCGCCGATCCCCAACTCGACGGCGACATACCGGACTCGATCCCTCACCATGGTGGCGGCGGCCAGGACTTTATCGAGCGGGCCAGGGCTTCCACCCTCGGGGAGGTTCATCTTCGCCACCGACTCGATCGCAGGTGTCACGCTCGGGAGGCCGCGGGACAGATCGTCATACCAGAGGGACACAGACCTCCAGTCGGGAAAGACGGCCGGAGCGACCCTGGCGCCGGCCGGAGGAATAAGGTTGATTCCAAGAGTGGCCGCATTCTCGTCCGGAGGTGGCCCCATCTCCTCCTCGACGGGCGCAGGAAGGTCCCGCATCTCCCACACGCGGCTCTCGCCGGAGACCAGCGGATCGGGGCCCTTGCCTCGCAGCCATGTCGATCGCACGGTCCAGCCGGGCGGGGTCTCCAGCTCGAACCTGGCCTGCGTCACGGGGGCCCCTTCGAAAAAGGCTTGCGATAGATTGAGGAAGTAGGGGCGCTCGGTGGCCTCGAACTCGAAAAACACCAGGCTCCCCTTCTTGATGCCTTGCACCGGTATCACCCGGGTCTTGGAGCCACTGAGGAAGGCGTCACCCACGGCGATGTCCACGGGGGAGGAATGACTCTTCTTGGCGACATCGTCCGGAGGCAGGTGCCATGCGCGGGTGGCGGTGATTCTGGCCGTCTCTTCAAATCGGTACAAGCCCCGGCTGATTCCCTCGGCTTCGACGCTCAGCGCCTGCACGGCGAGACGCCTCCGAATGCGGAAGGTTCCATCGGGTTGGACGGAATAGCGGATCTCGCTGAGCAGGATGCGAGAAGGAGTGGCGGGCACCCCGGGTGGCACCCCGGGCGCAGCGCTGGCGATCGCGGCAGCCCAATCGGGAAGATGGCCGGCTCGCGCGGGAGACAGAAGCGCGACGCAGCCGATCATCCATACGATGCCGGATCGGAGCGATTGCCGGCGGGATGTCCTCAAGGCGCCGCCTGACGCCGGAACTCCAGTGGCGTGCTGTCCGCCTGGGCTACTGCCGAGAAGAAGCGCCGCAGCGCGTCATAATCCTTGGGCGGCACGACCAGCGCGGCCATCGCGAAGAGGCGTTCAACGTGATACCCCTCGCGCGTGGTCTCCACGAGCAAGGCGTAGCGACCAAAAGGAGAGTCGACCGGAGGCACGGGCGGAACGCCCACGGGGGAGAAGCCTTCAGGCGACCGCACATCAATGATCACCTTGTCGACGCGAGGAAACGGGAAGATGACGTTTTGGGACCGCGTCGGCGCCGTGAAGCGCGGACTTCCCTCCACCCAGGGGCCGGTGAAGTCCCAGGTGTACCTCCCCAGGTCCGGAGTCAGGTTGGTGTTCATGAGGACCCCGTCGCACTCCAGGTGATAGCTGGCCGTGAGCTCCTGCAGCCTGGGCGCTTCCGCGCGGGAGATCTCGAAGTCCCCCGAGGCGCCGCAATATCTCTCCAGCTCCTTGCCACGCTCTTCAGGATTCATGCCCCGCAGGCGCCAGCGCTCGGCCAGTCCCTGCTGGCCGCTGCCGTCGCTGGTCCAGGAGGTTCTCGCCGTCCCCTCCGCTAAGTTGAAGGAAGTCTTGACCTTCGTCTCCAGAAGGTTCTGCTTTGGATCGGCCGGGTAGAGCGTCACGAGGCGATAGCCGTCAGGGGTCGCCAGGAAGGCACGCGACCCGGTGAACCACCAGGGGATTTCACCGAACGGAAGGCCGGACCCGAGGTCAACGTAAACCAACTTGTCATCGGGCTCTCCGGGGCCCTTGACGCCAATCAGCATCCAGTCGAACTGTCGAACCGAAAGATATCCGGGATCAAAGTAGTGGTTCGCCCGGTCGGTGGCCAGGACGAGGCTGGCCTCAGCCCCAAGGGCACGGCTCAAGCCGTAGAAGAGGTAGGCCAGCTCCCGGCTCGTGCCTTCCCGCGTGTTCATAAGCTCGACGACGGTCCGCCTCTGGACGGATTTTCCCGCTTTGTCGTCGGCGTCCGCCTCGGCCTGCTCCGAGGTCCGCTGCGTGGTGTTCTTGATGTGTGTTGAAGCCCAGTCATAGGCAGCCCGTAGCCGCGTCTTCAGATTCGCGTCGGCGGGCAGGTTCATGCCGGCGAGAGCCTGGGCAATCGGCTTCTCCTTGATGAAAGCCTCGACGTCCCGGCTCAGGCGCTTGGCCGTCAACTTCCAGAACTCATCCGGCTCCTCGCCCGAGGTTCGGTAGTAGAAGACGGCAGACGCATGCGATTCCTTCTCAGGCGGCATGTACGGTTCGTCCAGGACTGCGGGCACTTCCTTCCCGGTCAACAGCAAGGAGCGCCGGTCCCGCGTCGTCGTGATGCGCAGGCCTTCGTTGTGGGTGAGACGGAACGATGCGGTCTGCCCATTGTACGGAGCCCAGCGATAGCGGAACTCCTTGACGGGAGTCTCGCGCTGGATGTCCACACGCGTCGACTCGTAAATTCCGCGCTCCTCGAGGTAATACCCGTAATCGATGATGCAACCGGGCGCGAGCCCTGGCAGGGAGGCTTTCAGGACCACAACACGATTCCCCCCGCTGCGTGCCAGCTCCTGCTCCTTCAAGTCGCTCTGTTTGACTTCCAGCAAGGTACCATCGGGCAGCAACGTCGTCCCCCACCACTTCTTGAGGACTCCGCGGGTGCGGTTGAACGGAATTTCAACGTCGCCGAGGGTGCGCGCTTCATTGCTGAAGATCTTGGCCCGGACGTGACGGAATACGTTGCTGTCCGCACCCGCGGATTCGTCCCTGATCGTTTCATCGACGAGGATGATGCCGTGTTGAGACCCTTGCGACGGATCGGGGCCCAGAGCCTTCTCCTCCGCGCTCATCGATCTTGGCCCCGGCACGATCTGGATGGCGGTCGAGTCGGCGGCGCGCGAAATCTTCGTCGCGACTAGAACCGGGATCAAAAGAACGAATGGAAGCCAGACACGGGCGAGGAGTCGACGGAGGGTCGGCTGCATCTCCCTTTCCCCCTGAATATTGGACGAGTCTAGCATAGCGGGGGGGGGGCGATCCCGCCGTCTACCCGGTCGAGTTTCGCTCCGGAGTCTTGCGGCGCTGAAACTCTTCCATGAGGCTCATCAGGCGTTCCGCCTCCTTGACCAGCCGCTCGACCACTAAGCGACCGGCCTCGTCGGCGGGGGCGTTCCGGGCGAGAGAGCGGGACAGGGCATGGAGCGTTGTCACCGGCTGGCTGAGATCGTGCACCAGGGCTCGGTAAGGACGGTAGAAGGTCAGGCGGAGAAGGGCGGCGACCGTGGCGGTCACCTCGCCCGGCTGCGGCGGCCGGGCCACGGCGCGCCAGGCATCCTCGTGCCAGTCCCGTGGCAGCTGAGGCGCCGGGCCACCGCCGACTATCACGATCGGCAGCTGGGACGACCCCGCCTCGAGGAGGGCGAGGATCGTCCGGTAGTCGCCGGTCGGCAGGTCGCGATCGAGAATTAACAGGTCGGGAGAGGCGCCGCGGAGCTCTTGCGTCCCGTCGCGGCCGCCTCGGATGTCGATGCGGTAGCCGGCGCGCTTGAGCGCCGCCGCCAGCGGTAGGGAGATATCGTCATCATCCGAGATGAGCAGCAGCCGGGGGCCGGTCTCGCTCACCGCGTCCGTCCGGTCCCGCGCCCGCCCGGTTCCGCCGGGGCCTGCCAGTCGCAGCCCGGCCCGTCGTCCGGCGCGGCCGCGTCCGGCGAGGGCCCCCCGGTCGGCTTGCGGGTGGCGGTGCGCACCGCCGACTCGAGATCGATGAGCTCGATGCCGAGCCGGCGGGCCACCTCGAGACTCTTCCGGTCGCGGTAGAACTCGCCGTAGTAGATCTGCCGGATCCCGGCGTTGGCGATCAGCTTGAAGCAGCTCCAGCACGGGCTGGCGGTCGTGTAGATTTCCGCCGCTTCGATCCGCACGCCGTTCTTGGCCGCCTGCAGGATGGCATTCGCCTCGGCGTGGATGGTGGCGATACAGTGGCCGCCCTCGAGGTCGTGCCCGACCTCGTCGCAGTGCGGCATGCCGCGGATCGAGCCGTTGTAGCCCGTGGACAGGATGGTCTTGTCGCGAACCACGACGGAGCCGACGTGCTTGCGGGCGCAGGTCGAGCGACTCGCAACCTGAAGCGCGATGTTCATGAAGTAGGTGTGCCAGTCGGCCCGCCGGGGGGCCGGCGCGGGGGGCGCGGAGCGCCGCGTCACCCGTTTCGATCGTGCGGCCTTCATCGGGTCGGACCCTTTCGCGGCCGGCGCGGCCTCAGCGGCTTTCGGCGGCGACCGACTCCATCACCACGTTCTTCAAGGGCCGGTCGTTGCGGTCCTTCGGCACCAGCGAGATCTTGTCGACCACGTCCATTCCCTCGAGCACGCGGCCGAAGAGGGTGTACTTGTTGTCGAGGAAGGTCGAGTCCTTCTGGACGATGAAGAACTGGCACGAGCCGCTGTTAGGGTCGTTCGACCGCGCGGTCGACACCATGCCGCGGCTGTGGCTGTACTTGGTGGTGAACTCGGCCGGCATCTTTCGCGGCCCGTCGCCCGTGCCGTCGTTGGTCGGGTCGTTGTCCTTGGAGAGCGGGTCGCCGCCCTGGATCATGAAGCCGTTGATCACGCGGTGAAAGGTGGTGCCGTTGTAGAAGCCGGTCTTGGCGAGGTCCTTGAAGTTCTCCACCATCTTGGGGGCCACGTCCGGAAGGAACTCGAAGACGATCGTCCCCATGTTGGTCTTGATGACGGCGACGTCCTTCTTTTTTCCGGCGACCGGAGCGTCCATGGTTCCTTTCTTGGGCGTGGCAGGGGAGGGCGTCGCCTCCTGACCGAACGCCAGGATGGCGCCGAATACGGCACCGGCACAGAGGGTCAACGTCGCGGTGATCAATTCTGGGCGACGGCTCGAGCTCTTCATCGTGTCTCCTCCTAGAGGGTCGCAAATTGTAGCACGGCGCGCGTGCTATACTGCCCGCCGTTCAAGGGGCCTCGCATGCCGGTCTACTCCCACTCCCGCCTGAGCTCGTTCGAGAAGTGCCCGCTGCAGTATAAGTTCCGCTACATCGACAGGATCAAGACCGCGACCATCGGCATCGAAGCGTTCATGGGCATTCGGGTGCACGAGGTCCTGGAGAAGCTCTATCGGGATCTCATGATGTCGAAGCAGCCGTCGCTCGACGAGATGGTCGCCCTCTACCAGGAGAAATGGCGGGAGGAGTTCTCGGAGAAGGTGACCATCGTCAAGACCGAATACACCCCCGACCACTACCGCCAGGTCGGAGAGCGTTGCGTGGTCGGTTACTATCAGCGCTACGAGCCCTTCGATCAGGCGACCACTGTTGGACTGGAGGAGCGGGTCGCCCTGGGGCTCGATCCGGACAACCGCTACCAGCTCCAGGGCTACGTCGACCGGCTGTCGCGCGCCGGGCCGGGCGTCTACGAGATCCACGACTACAAGACCTCTTCGAGCCTCCCGTCGGACGTCGATCTCCGCCGCGACCGCCAGCTGACGATCTACCAGATGGCGGTACAGCGACGCTTCCCCGATGCCCGCGAGGTCCGGCTCATCTGGCACTACCTGGCGTTCGATCAGGAGCTGACCTCGTCGCGCACTCCGGCCGAGATCGAGGACCAGCGGCGGAAGACGATCGGCCTCATCGACAGTATCGAAAAGACCACCGCCTTCCCGCCGAGGGAGAGCCCGCTCTGTCGCTGGTGCGAGTATCGCCCCATCTGCCCGGTGCAGAAGCACCTGGTCAAGGCCCAGGCACCGCAGCCCAGCCTGGCGCCCCCGCCGGCCGCGGTGCCGCCGTCGACCGCCACGGTGCCGCCGCCAAAGGCCAGGCAGCTGTCGCTCTTCGAAACCTAGTCGAGCGGGACCGTCCTGGTGTCGCCCATGCCGAGACTCGCCAGCGGCCGATCGAGTCCCTTCTCGTTCCCCACCACCAGGACGACGAGCCGGTCGGGGTCGAGGTGCTTGCGCGCGGCGAGGGCGACCTGATCGCGCGTCACCTTCGAAAGCAGATCGCGGTAGGTCGCCAGGTAGTCGGGCGGGTAGTTGTAGTAATCGTAGTAAAGATAGGCGTGCATGTAAGGGACCGTGCCGTCGACGGAGAAGACGAAAGAATTGATGCGCGCTTCCTTGGCCTGGCGCACCTCCTCGTCGGTCGGTCCCGCCTCGCGGATCTGCTTCAGGATGTCCCGGATCACCTGGATCGCCTCGACCGTCGACCCCGTCTTCGTCCGGCAGGTGATCTCGAACAGGCCCCGATCGGAGTCGAGCCCTACGCCACCCCCGACCGAATAGGCGAGGCCGCGGGTCGAGCGCACCTCGCGCATGAGTCGCGAGTCGAAGCCGCCCTCGCCGAGGATGTAGTTCAGGATCGTCAGGGGGAAGCGGTCCGGATCGAAGCGGCCGGCGCCGAGATGGCCTAGAGCGATCGACGACTGGGTGAGCGGCCGGTCGATGAGGTGCACGCCGACCGGCAGGGTGTCCTGGATCTTCGGGACCTGCGGCAGATTCACTTTGGCATTCGACCAGCCGCCGAAGGTGTCGCGCAGCAGCTTCTTCATGGCGGCCGGGTCGAAGTCGCCCGCCACCCCCAGCACCATGTTATTCGGCTTGACGTAGCGCTCCTGGAACGCGACCAGATCGGCGCGGCCGATCCGCCCGATCGATTCGGCGCTCGGCAGCCGCGCCCAGGGGCTGGTGCGGCCGTAGACCAGCTGGCGGAACTGGAGCTCGGCCACCTGGGCCGGCTCGTCCCATCGCCGGCGGATATCCTCCACGATGCGGGCCTTCTCCAGCTCGAGGCGGGCGGCGTCGAAACGGGGCGCGCGCAGCATGCCGGCGAAGATCGACAGCGCCTCGGGGAAGCGCGCCTTCAACGTGGACAGAGAGCCGGTGAACGCATCGTCGTCGGCCGACAGGGAGACCTGAGCCGGCATCGACTCGAGCGTCTGGTCGACCTGATCGGGGGAGAGCGCCGCGATGCCTCCGGTCCGCATCATCTGCGTCGCCACCTCCGCCAGCCCGGCCTTGTCCGCGGGATCGTAGATCGAGCCGGACCTGAGATAGAAGGCGACGTCGATGAGCGGCAGCTCGCGGTCCTCGAACAGATAGACCATGAGCCCGTTGGGGAGGAAGAGCTTCTCCGGCTTGGGGAAGGCGATCGACAGCGGCGCGTAGGTCAAGGAGCCTGGATCGGCGGGCGGCGGACCTGCCGCCGCCGCGCCCGGAGTTGGAGCCGCCACCGGAGGAGCCGCAGCCGGCGCGGCACCGGCGATCAGCAGGGACGCGAGGCCGACCGCCACCATCCGCTTCATCGCGCCGCTCCCGGACCGGGGGCCACGGCCGGTGTCGGCGCCGGGTGGCTCACGACGGGCCGCGACAGCACGGCGACGGTGCGGTTCGACGCCACGAAGGTGCGACGGGCGGCGTCCTGCACCTGCGCGCCGGTGACCTTCCGCAACGTGTCGCGGTAACGGATCATTTCTTTCCAGTCGCCATCCAGGATCTCGAAGTAGGAGATCTGCGCCGCCAGGCCCTGGTTGCTGCGCAGCGGATACAGGAAGGAGGCCTCGAGCTGGTTGCGCACCTTCTGCAGCTCCGCCTCGGGGATGGCCTCGTCCGCCAGCCGCTGCAGCTCCTGCAGGACGCCCGACTCGACCTCCGCGGGAGTGTGGGGATCGCGTGGCTCGGCCGAGACGATGAACAGGTTCGGGAACCGATCGCCCGGCGCCTCGAAGGAATTGACGTCCGAGGCGACCTGGGTGTCGAGAACGAGCTTGCGGAACAGCCGCGAGGTCCGACCCGAGCCCAGGAGCGTCTCGATCACCTGGAAGACGGCATCGTCCGGGTTGGGCCAGTTCGGCTTGTGATAGGCGATCATCAGCGCCGGCTCGGCATCGAATTCCACCTTGATCCGCTTTTCTCCCTGCTGGGGCGGCTCGGCGGTCGCCGGCTGCGGCGGGGGCGGCCCCTTCGTCAGGTCGCCGAAGTA
>JBGPLZ010000109.1:0-11042 GCA_041486695.1 Acidobacteriota bacterium
AGAAACAGGAAGAACTTCAGCTGCGCCGCCCATTCGAGCAGCGCCAGGTACCGCCCGGAGTACTCGAGCAACATCGCCTCATGGATCATCGTCAGCTCGAGATGGGTGCCGGGGTTGTCGACCGGGAGCCGGCCGCACTCGGCCAGCATCACGATGAACAGCGCCGCGAGGGCCATCAGCTGGCCGGGTCCGAGGATCTCGAGCGGATGATCCAGGGCGCGCTCCACGATCCGCCCCAGGTTGGTCGAGCCGGCGCCCACGGCGATGCCGAAGATCGCCAGCGCCACCGTCGGCTCCGCGAGCGATGCCACGGTCATCGCCCGGCTCGCCCCCATCCCGCCGAAGGCCGAGCCCGGATCGAGGCCGGCGAGCGCCAGAAAGAAGGTCCCCAGGAGGAGCAGGTAGACCACCACGACCAGGTCCCCGATCCGATCGAACGGCAGCGGGACGATCAGGAGAGGCACCAGAAGGGCGACGACCATCGTGCTCGCGAACACAATGAATGGCGTGATCCGGAAGATCCAGGAGGCCTGTCCCGAGATCACGACCTCCTTACGGAACAGCTTCGCAAGCTCCCGGTACGGCTGCCAGGCCGGCGCCCCGCGCCTCCCCTGAAGCCGCGCCTTCAGAAGACGCACCAGACCGGTGAGCCCCGGCGCCAGCGCCAGCGCCAGAAACACTTGAAAGCCTGCAAGCATCACGAGCTTCATCTAGAGCCACCGTTCGAGCAGCAGCAGGAGCAGAAGCGCCGCGACGATATAGCTGAGATAGAGGTGCACCGACCCCGAATGGAGTCGCCGACCGATCTCGCTCAGCGGGCGGATCATCTCGAACAGGGTGCGATAGACGCTCTCCTCGAACCAGGAACGGATCCGGCTGCGGTAGGCCATCGAGCGGACGAAGTATTTCGAGTCGGGGTGGAAGCCGATAGTCAGGTCCTTGCTCGGGCGGTAGAGCCCCGCGAACACCCGCCGCAGCGGCTCCGCGAAGGCCATGCTCGTGTACTCCATCCGCGGGGTCAGCGCGACCCGCCCGCATCCCCAGGTGTCACCCACCCGCAGCCGCCGGTCGGCCTTGAAAAGCCGCAGGCCGGCGATGATCGCCACGATGGCCATAGCCAGCGCCAGGGCCAGAAGCGGCGGCGAGATCCGGGAGGCGCCTCCCGGGGCTTCCATCTCGAGGCCGAGACGGAACACGGCCCCGCGCAGGTCGAGACCGGGCAGCCCCTGGAGGGCGCGCGCCAGGAGCGGCGTGACGGCCGCCGGCAGCAGACCGAGAAGAACGCAGGCCCCGGCGAGCAGGAACATGGCGGCGCGCATCGGCAGGGACACTTCGCGCGCCTGTTCCGCGCCGCGCGAGCGCGGCATCGCCAGGAACGGGATGCCGAACGCCTTGACGAAGCACGCGGCCGCCAGGCCGCCTGTCAAGGCCAGGGCCCCGACCGCCAGACCCATCAGGGCGGCCATGAGCGGCTCGGGAAGTCGGGCGCCCGCGACCAGCGCCTGGAAGATCATCCATTCGCTGACGAAGCCGTTCAAAGGCGGCAGGGCGGCGATCGCCGCCGCGCCCACGAGGAAGCAGGCCGCCGTCTGCGGCATCTTCTTGATCAGACCTCCCATCGCTTCCAGATTGCGCGTGCCGGCGGCCTGTTGCACCGCGCCGGCGCCGAAGAACAGCAGCCCCTTGAAGGCGGCGTGGTTCAGGGCGTGATAGAGGGCGGCGCCCAGGGCCAGCGCGCACGGCTCCCCCAGGCCCTCGCCATGGAAGATGAGGCCGATGCCGAGCCCCATGAAGACGACTCCGAGGTTCTCGACGCTGCTAAACGCCAGCAGCCGCTTGAGATCCTGCTCCACCAGCGCGTAGAGCGCTCCCTTCAGCGCCGACAGCGCGCCGAGGACCAGCAGGAGGATCCCCCACCAGGATGGCCCGCCCCCCAGCAGATCGAGGACGACCCGCAGGAAGCCGTAGACCCCGAGCGGCAGCATGGCCCCCGACATCAGGGCGGAGATGTGGCTCGGGGCGGCGGGGTGCGCCTTCGGAAGCCAGACGTGCAGCGGCACGAGCCCCGCCTTCGAGCCGAAGCCGAGGAGCGCCAGGAGGAAGATGGCGTTCGCCCTGCCGGCGCCAATCGACCCGCCCAGGGTCCGGATGGTCGCGAAATCGGCCCCCCCGGAGCGTTCCATCAGGAGGAAGAAGGCCGCCGCGATCATGGCGAACCCGGCATGCGCCATGCCGGTGTACCAGCGCCCCGCCGCGAGCCTTTCCGGGCTGTCGCCCTCGCCGATCACCAGGAAGTACGACGCCAGCGCCATCCCTTCCCAGGCGAAGAGGAAGGTGAAGACGTTGCCGGCCAGGGGCACGAGGGTCATCGACAGCAAGAAGAGTGGCAGCATCGCGGAGGCGGAGCGCGCGGGCGTGTGGCTCGCGTCGTAGCCGGCGCCATAGACAGCGGCCGGCGCGGCCACCACCCCGAGAAGGATGACGAAGAAGGCACCGAGGGGATCGAGATGCAGGACGAGCGAAAGGCTGGCGACGCTGCTGGCGAACGCGAGCGTCAGGGAGCGGCCTGTCAGGATCACCGGCAGCGCCGCGGCGGCTGCGGCGCATGCGCCGCAGGCGGCCGTCGTCGCCACCAGCCAGCGCGCGGACGAGCCGCGCAACACGACCGCCCCGACGGCCCCCGCGAGGTAGAGGGCCAGCGCCAGGAGCAGAAGGTTCATCGGTCGGTCCCGGCCGGCGCCCGGCGTGCGCCCGGGCGCGCCGGCAGCCGGTCAAGAACGGTCAGGATGCCGCGCAGGATCGCCGCCGGCTCGGGCGGGCAACCGGGGATAAACAGATCGACCGGTATGACCGCATCGACGCCGCCAACGACCGCGTAGCTCCCGGCGAACACGCCGCAGGTGCGGGCGCAGTCTCCCACGGCCACCACCAGCTTGGGATCGGGCGTCGCTTCCCAGGTCTTGCGAAGCGGCACCTCCATGTTGCGGGTGACCGGACCGGTGACCAGCAGCAGGTCGGCGTGACGCGGAGAGGCGACGAAGTGGATCCCGAAACGGTCGGCATCGTAGATCGGGTTGGTGAGGGCGGTGATTTCCAGCTCGCAGCCGTTGCAGGAGCCGGCGTCCACCTGGCGGATCGCCAGGGCCCGCCCGAGCAGCTTTCGGGTCCGTTCGGCGACCGCGCGCACCAGCGCGCCTTCCTCACCTTCGGCCGTGGCGAGAGGCTCGGTGACGGTGCCGACCCGCCAGATCTTGGAGAAAAGGTTCGCCATCCACCCGCCCGGGGACCGTCCCCCCCGCCATCGAAGCGCGCGCATTATCCGCCCGACCTCCATGACGATGCAAATCGACCGCCCGGGAGTAAGATGGCGTCATGCCACGCGACTCTCTTGCAGCGCCGATCCCTCCCCGGGGGACCCGGGCGGTCCTGCTCCTGATCCCCGCCCTCTTGATCCCGGCCCTGCTGATCCCGGCGCGCGCCGCCGCCGGCCTCGACCGGCAAATCTATAAGGACGTTCGCGCCCGTCACGAGGGGATGACCTACCGGCTGCGGGTCGATCTCGACCAGGCGCAGGGCGCCAGGGATCCGAACGTGATCAGCCTGCAGGGCGTCGGTCACGGCCGGGAAAAGGGCCGCGTCCTCTTCGGCCGCTTCGAAAGAGTATTCGTGGAGCGGGTCATCAACGGGGGCGGCTCGCAGCTGGAACTCACCGTCTACAGCAGCAAGGAGGAGGCCCAGCGGCTGCGCGCCAGCAACATTCCGCAACCAGGCTATCCCGGATCCAGCTATGGCCAGACGGTCGGCTCCTTCGCCCAGCTCGGCAGCACGAGCGTCCGGTTCGAGCTGCAGGCCGGCAAGAAGGACGCGGCGGGCCAGTCGAAAGAGATCGAAATGCTTCTCGATCGGGTCTTCTACCTGAGCTCGGAGCCGACCCAGGAGGAGCGCGAGGCGTTCGTGCGGCAGCACTATGGCCTGCCGCGGCAGCGGCTCCGGGAGCTGACCGAGCTGGACGGCGAGACGATCCGCAGGCTCACCGAACAGGCTGCCGCGGCGGCCGCCGACGCCCCCGCCCAACGCTGATGCCGCGGCTCGATCTTCCGCTGGCGCGCCGTATCGAAGCGTGCACCGCGGCCGCGGCCGCCGATCTCGCCCGCATGCTCGGCCGGATCCGCCCCGGCACCGCGGCCGCCGCCGAGCCGATCGCCGGGGGGTTCGCCATCTACGCCGGCATTGGCTCGCCATTGACCGCCGCGGGCGGCATCGGGCTCGCCGGCGAGGTGGCCGAGACCGACCTCGATCGCCTGGAAGCGTTCTTCCGCGCCCGCGGCGTCACGACGCGGATCCAGGTCTGTCCCCTGGCCCACCGGTCCTTGATCGATCTTCTCGGACGGCGCGGCTACAGGCTCGGCGGGTTCGAGCAGGTTCTGGTGCGGGACCTGACGCGGGGCGAAGCGCACCCGCCGGCCGCCCCGGATCCCCCGGCCCGCCGCGCCACGCCCGGCCTCACCGCGCGGCCGGTCGCTCCGTCGGAGAGCGACCTCTGGATCCGGACGGCGGCGCGCGGCTTCTTCGAGCCGGGACCGGTTTCGCCAACCGTCCTCGGCCTCTACGAGACGATGAGCGTGCTTCCCGATCTGACCCGATTCCTGGCCTTCGTGGATGGAGAGCCGGCCGGCGCGGCGGCGGTGAGCGAGCGCGATCGGCTTGCCATGCTGCTCGCCGCCGGCACGCTGCGGTCGTTTCGCGGCCGGGGAGTGCACCGGGAGCTGCTGCGCGCCCGTCTGGCCCACGCGCGGGAGGCCGGCTGCGACCTGGCGATCCTGACCGCCGAGCCCGGCAGCGTCTCGGAGCGCAACGCCTCACGGCTCGGCCTCCGGGCCGTCTATACCAGGGTCGGAATGGTCTTCGACGATCGCGGCGGCGCGGAGATCCTGCTGCACTACTGAGAGGAGAGCTCCATGGCGATGATGGAGAGCGACTACCTGCATCAGGAGCTGAACGTGAGACGGGCCCGCCTCGAGGACGCGATCCGCAACGGCGGCGAGGAGGCGAGGCTCGTCAGCCTCCTCGAGGAGGTCGACGCGGCCCTGCAGCGGATGGCGGACGGGAGCTATGGGCTGTGCGACGTCTGCCACGAGACGGTCGAGGCCGAACGTCTCTTGTGTGACCCGTTGCTGCGCACCTGTCTCGATCACCTGACCGCCGCGGAACGGCGGGCGCTGGAGCAGGACCTCGATCTCGCGGCCCGGATCCAGACCGGCCTCCTGCCGCGGCGGGATCTGGAGGTCAAGGGCTGGGAGGCCACGTTTCACTACGAGCCGGCGGGGGCCGTGAGCGGCGATTACTGTGACCTGATCCCCGAGGGAGACGGCTCCGGAGAGTTCACATTTCTCATCGGCGACGTGGTCGGCAAGGGAGTGGCGGCCTCGTTGATGATGGCCGGGCTGCGCGCCACCCTGAGAACCCTCCTCGGCGCCGGGCTCCCGGCGGCCGGCCTGGTCGAACGGGCCAATGCCCTGTTCTGCGAGAGCATCTCCGCGTCCCAGTTCGCCACCCTGGTGTGCGGTCGCGCCTCGTCGAAGGGGACCGTCGAGATCTGCAATGCCGGGCATTGTCCGCCGCTGCTCTGGCGAGGCCGCGAGGTGACGCCGCTGCCGGCGACCGGGTTGCCGATCGGACTGTTCTGCCGCAGCGCCTACGAATCCCGAAGCTTCGATCTCGAGCCGGGAGACGGCATCGTTCTTTACACCGACGGCCTCAGCGAGGCCCAAAACGCCGCCGGCGATGACTACGGCATGGGGCGCCTGACCCGGGTGATCGAAGTGCACCGCGAGGGGCCGCCCCGGGCGCTCGTGGCCGCCTGCCTCGACGATCTGGGCGCCTTCCGCGGCGCCTCTCCGCCCATCGACGACCTCACGCTGCTGGCGATCCGCCGCAGTCGCTGATCGACGCTAGCGTTGCACCCGATGGCCGCGCGCCGTCAGGACCGCGACCGCCTGCTCGAGCTGCCCCTGGCGCACCAGCAGGTAGTCGGTGTCGTAGGTCGAGATGGCGAAGATGCTGATGCCGGCCTTGGCCAGCGGGGCCGCGAGCGAGGAGAGGATCCCGGTCGCGCCGAAGTCGAACCTCCCTTCGAGCCGCAGCGCGCTCCAATCCCCGACCGAGGTCACCCCTGCCGGCACCTGATCCTCGGTACAGACGATCGACAGCTCGCCGGCCGTGCCGGTGACGGAGAAGAAGGGGCCGCGGGTGGCCCAGGCCGGCAGCTCGTCCCCGGGGGCGAGGCGGCTGATCGCGAGGCGGCCGGGGAGAACCGACAGGGTGAGCGCCGTGGCGGTCATCGTGGGCTTGCCGGGGCGCCGGTCACGAAAGTCCGCTCACCGGCCCCTGCGATCCGGGCGAAATGACCGATGAACATCCGAGCTCCTTCGAGCGCCCGCCACCCGCCGGACTTGGCAGGAAGGCCCGGCCCTGCTAGAGTGACGGCCTCACGGCGCGGTGACGCACCACTTTCAAGGGAGTTTTTCTCATGAAGAAGGCCTCAGCCCTCGCGCTCCTCGCGTCGCTGGTGATTCTGGCCTGCGGCAAGGCAAAGATCGCGGAGCCCGAATTGAAGACCGAAGACGACAAGACATTGTACGCGCTCGGCCTGGTGGTCAGCGATAACCTGGCGACTTTCAAGCTGAGCGAGGCGGAGCTCGAGGTCGTCAAGGCCGGCCTCGGCGACGGCGTCCTGCATCGGACCCGCAAGGTCGATATCTCGGTCTACGGGCCGAAGCTCCAGAATCTTGCTCAGGCGCGCGCCAACCTGGTATCCCCCGGGGAGAAGAAGGATGTCGACGCCTCCAAGATCGCCGGCAGCACCTTCCTCCAGAAGGCGGCGGGCGAGAAGGGGGCGGTGAAGTCCCCCACCGGCTTCGTCCTTCAGGAGATCACCCCCGGCAAGGGCGCCTCGCCGAAGCCGACCGACAAGGTCAAGGTGCACTACCGGGGCACATTGATCGACGGGACCGTCTTCGACAGCTCGATCGATCGCGGGCAGCCGGTGGAGTTACCTCTCAACGGGGTCATCCCCTGCTGGGGGCAGGCGTTGCCGATGATGAAGGTGGGCGGCAAGAGCCGGCTCATCTGCCCGCCCGAGCTGGCCTACGGCGATCACGGCGCACCGCCGAAGATCAAGCCGGGTTCGACGCTCGTCTTCGAAGTCGAGCTCCTGGACATCGTCAAGTAGGGCGCGCCGGCGGCGCCATCTCCAGGACCGCGGCACCGCGCAGGGTTCCGCGGCGCAGGTCGTCGATGGCCTGGTTCGCCCTCTCGAGAGGATAGGTGCGGACCACCGTCCGCACCGGGATCGTGGGAGCGAGCCTCAGGAACTCCTCGCCATCGCGCCTCGTCAGGTTGGCGATCGAGCGCACCGTCCGTTCTCCCCACAGAAGGGCGTAGGGGAAGGCCGGGATGTCGCTCATGTGGATCCCGGCGCACACCACCGTGCCGCCCCGCGCCACGGCGCGCAGGGCCGCCGGGACGAGGGCGCCGACCGGCGCGAACAGGATCGCGGCGTCGAGCGGCTCGGGCGGCGACTCCTCCGAGCCGCCGGCCCACTCCGCCCCGAGCTCGAGCGCGAACCGCTGACCCTCGGAGTCGCCCGGACGCGTGAAGGCGAACAGCCGCCGGCCCTGGTGGCGGGCCACCTGCGCCACGATGTGCGCCGCCGCCCCGAAGCCGTAAAGACCGAGCCGGCCTGCCTCACCGGTGGCCAGGAGCGCCCGGTAGCCGATCAGGCCGGCGCACAGCAGGGGCGCCGCCTCGCGATCGGCATAGCCGGGCGGGATCGAGAAGCAGAAGCGCTCATCGGCCACGGCGTACTCAGCGTACCCCCCGTCGATCTGGTAGCCGGTGAAGCGGGCTCGATCGCAGAGGTTCTCCCGGCCCCGGGCGCAGAAACCGCAGGAGCCGCAGCTCCATCCAAGCCACCCGACCCCGACCCGATCGCCCCACCGGAAGCGCAGCGCGCCGGCGCCGGCCACCGTCCCGACGATCTCGTGCCCCGGGACGAGCGGCAGCTTCGGATCTTTCAAGTCCCCATCGATGACGTGGAGGTCGGTCCGGCAGACGGCGCAGCAGGTGACGCGAATGAGCAACTGGCCCGGCCCGGGCTGAGGCACCGGCAGCTCTGCGGGCCGCAGGGACTCTCCGGGGTTATGGAGGAGCATGGCGTGCATCGTCGATCGAGCCTTCGCTCCTGCCTCTACGTGAACCGGACCCGGACGAAGTGGCGTTTGCCGACTTTGATCAGGTGCGAGACCTTCGCCGCGGCCGCGATCTCACGGGAGGCGTCGGCGACCCGCTCGCCGTCGATCGAGACGCCCCCCTGCTCGATCAAACGGCGCGCCTCGCCGTTCGACTTGGCGAGACCGAGGTGCACCAGCAGCTTCGGGATCCAGACCGGCTCGGGGCCTCCCGGCAGACGGACCTCACGCACCTCATCGGGCGCCTCTTTCTGCGCGAACACCCGCTCGAACTCTTCGGCGGCGATCCGCCCCGCCGCCTCTCCATGGAAGTCGGCGACGATGCGCCGCGCCAGGTCGGACTTCACCTGCTTGGGATGCGCCTGGCCGGCGTCGATGCGGCGGCGCAGCGCATCGATCTCGGCGACCGTGAGGTCGGTGCAGAGCTCCCAGTAGCGCCACATCAAAGCGTCGCTGATCGACATCACCTTGCCGTAGATCTCCCGCGGCGGCTCGTTGATGCCGACGTAATTGCCGAGCGACTTGCTCATCTTCTCGACCCCGTCCAGCCCCTCCAGGAGCGGCATGGTCAGGACCACCTGGGGCTCGAGACCATACTCGCGCATCAGGTCGCGGCCGACGAGCAGGTTGAAGGTCTGATCGGTCCCTCCCATCTCGACGTCGCACTCGAGGGCCACGGAGTCGTATCCCTGGGCAAGGGGGTAGAGGAACTCGTGCAGCCCGATCGGCTGGTTCGCCTTGTAGCGCCGGGCGAAGTCGTCGCGCTCGAGGATTCTGGCGACGGTATACTTCGCGGCGAGCTGGATGAAGCCGGCCGACCCCAGCTTGCCGAGCCAGCGGCTGTTGAAGTCGACGACGGTCTTGCGCGGATGGAGGATCTTGAAGACCTGGCTCTTGTAGGTCTCGGCGTTCCTGCGGATCTGCTCCCTGGTCAGGACCGGCCGCGTCTTCGACTGCCCGGTCGGGTCGCCGATCATGCCGGTGAAATCGCCGATCAGGAAGACGACGCGGTGGCCCATCTCCTGAAAGTGTTTCATCTTGCGCAGGACGACGGTGTGCCCGAGGTGCAGGTCGGGCGCCGATGGGTCGAAGCCGACCTTGATGGTGAGCGGCTTGCCGGTCGTGACCGAGCGCTGCAGCTTGGCCAGAAGCTCCTCGGCCCGGATGATCTCGACGGCGCCCTTGCGGAGATACTCGAACTGCTCCTGCGCCGGGCGGAAGGAGGGCTTCGCCCCGGCGGAGCGCGCCGCCGGCTTCTTCCTGGAGACTTTCGGCTTGGTCATCATGCTCCCCGCGAGGCGCATCCTACCCGCGGACCGCGACGAAGTCCAGACTCCCGGCGCCCGGCATGCGAGCCGCCTCGAGGCCCGGACAGGTTCTCAGAGCAGCCCCTTCTCCTTCATGCTGACGTAGCCGCGGTGGCTGACGATGAGGTGATCGTAGAGGGCGATCCCCATCAGCTCGCCGGCCCGCGCCATGGTGTGGGTGAATTCGACATCGTCACGGCTGGGATCGAGGCTGCCGCTCGGGTGGTTGTGGACCAGGATGAAGGCGAGGGCCGAGTGCACGATCGCCGGCTGCAGCACTTCGCGCGGGTGGGTGCGCGTGGTGTTGAGGCTGCCGATTGACACCGTCTCGCGCCTGATCAGCCGGTTCTGCGCGTCGAGATAAAGGGCGACGAGGTGCTCTTTGCGGGCCAGCTTGAGGTCGCGGACCAGCGTGTAGGCCTCGGCCGGACTGCCGACCCGGGGTTCCTCTCCGGGCGGCGCCGACAACCTGCGCCCGAGCTCGAAGGCGGCCAGGATCCGGCTCGCCTTCACCTTGCCGAGCCCCCGGTTGCTCGCCCAGTCCTTCAGGCTGACGGCCGGCAGCCCCGGGACGCCGTACCGGGCGACCAGATCCTCGGCGATCGTGATCACGTTCTGGCCGCGGACGCCGCTGCCGAGGAGCACCGCCAGCAGCTCGGCGTGGCTCAACCCCGAAACGCCGAAGCGCAGGAGCTTGTCGCGCGGCTTGAGGACGGTCGGAGGAAGCTCGCGCAGCCGGCGCAGCCGGCGTACCGGAGAGTCGTGGGCCGGCGGCTCGGCCGGGTATTCGCTGGGGTCCGGGACCATGCCCCGATGAGCGAGCAAGACGCGTGCCCGCCGCGGAGCCCGGCGAGCGATTGCCGTGATCGGCCGCGCGGCGCGGTGTTGCAGGAGAGGCCCGCCGGCTTCGTCCCCGGAAACGTCGCCTGGGGCGTCCGCGGATGGACGACGTCCGCGTTCGCCTACCCGCGCCGCCTCGTCGTCCGCCCACCTGTCCACCCCGCCGCCGGGGAGGCACCGAGCACGCGGCGCCCTTCGATGCGCAGTCGTCCCCCAAGACAGAGGGCGATGGCCCTGGGGTAGGCTTCGTGCTCCGTCTTCAAAATACGCGCCTCGAGGGATTCGGGCGTGTCGGTGTCCAGAACCGGCACCATCTCCTGCAGGATGATCGGGCCCGAGTCGACTCCTTCGTCGACGAAGTGGACAGTGCAACCGCTCAGCTTGACGCCACGCTCGATCGCCTTCCGGTGCACGTCCTTCCCCGGGAACGCCGGCAGGAGCGACGGATGGATGTTGAGGATCCGTCCCCGGTACCGCTCGACGAACCAGGGGGACAGCAGGCGCATGTAGCCGGCCAGGCAGACCAACCGGACGCCGCGCGCCTGAAGCGCCGCCGCCATCCGTCGGTCATGCGCCTCGCGCGTGGCACTGTCGCGGTGATCGATCGCGAGCGCCTCGACGCCGCGGCCGCGCGCCGCTGCGAGGC
>JBGPLZ010000110.1:0-10875 GCA_041486695.1 Acidobacteriota bacterium
CGCCTGCGGTCACGACCGGCTCGTCGCCTTTTCCTGCAAGGGGCGCGGTTTCTGTCCTTCGTGTGGCGGCCGCCGCCTGGCCTACGACGCCGGCCTGATCTCGGCGGTGCTGCGGGCCTTCGTGCGGGAGGTTTTCGCCTCCCTGCGCCGGTGCGCCCGGCGGCGCGGCCCCGTGCCGCGGGCACAGGGGGGCGCCGTCACCTTCATCCAACGCTTCGGCGCTATGGCGAGCCTCGCATGCGCTTCCGCGTCCTGCCGCCCCCGGACGATGCCGAGGTGCGACGCGTCGTCGATCGCGTCGCCCGCCGGGTCGGCCGCCTCCTGGTTGGCCGGGGGCTCGGCCCGGACGCCGACGCCACCGAGGCCGACCCGCTCGGCGCCGCGCAGCCGCTCCTCGCGGGCTTCGCCGCCGCCTCGGTCCGGGGCCGGACCGCCGATGGCCGCACCCTCGCCCGGCGCGGCGACCGTGTCGACCCGGAGGAGCTGTCGGCGGCTGCGGCTCCCCGGTGCGCTGCCGCCGCGGGCTTTACGCTACACGCCAACGTCGCCGTCCCCGCCCGCGACCGCCGGCGTCTCGAGAGGCTCTGCCGTTATGCCGCGCGGCCGCCCGTCGCCACCGGGCGCCTGGAATGCCTCGCGGACGGGCGCCTGCTCTACCGCCTACGGCATCGCTGGCGGGATGGCACGACGCATGTCGTGTTCGAGCCGCAGGAGCTTCTGCAACGTCTTGTCCCGCTCATCCCCGCGCCCGGCGCGCACCAGGTCCGCTACCACGGTGTGCTCGCCCCCTGTGCCGGCGCGATCGGGTGGTCCCGGGGGCGCTCCCTTCAACGAAGGCCTCACGGCACGCACGATGCAGTGCCTCTCCGGACGAGACGACCGGCTCGAATCAAACGCCAGGCTCCGAAGGGGAAGCTCATGCCAGGCCGACCGCGCTCCCGGAACAGGGAGCAGCGGAGAGATCGACAACCGCCGGCGGGACATCCGCGCGGGTCCCGGAGACGCGTCGCTACACTTGGACCGATCTGTTGCGCCGTGTCTTCGCCGTAGAAGTGCTTGAGTGTCCCCGCTGCGGCGGGCCGCTGAGGATCCTCGCGGCGATCCATCCGCCCGACTCTACCCGAGCCATCCTGGAGTGCTTGCGCCTGCCGTCACGCGCCCCGCCTCTCGCTCCCGCCCGAGCCGATCTGGCGCCCGCGGACTGGTAGCCGCTCGCGGCGTCCGCGCCAACCGGCCCCCGAAGCCCATGCGTCGCGACCCACCCTCCGCCCCCGACCGCCCGAACGCTACGCGAGAGCCCTCGTGTGTCCGCCGGCCTGTGTGCTTGCACCACACTCCGCCCCCGCAGCTTGAATCTCCCGCCGCCCGGTCCGCCCGGTCGCTCCTCCGATCTCATTGGTTGACAGACTGGCCCTTACCGGACCTAGAATCTCAGCTTGAACTTCCTATGCGCTTCTGGCTCCCCAAGCGCAAGTCTCCTCGAAATTGAGGACCGTCTGGTTAACAGCCAGAGAGCCGCCAGGGCCTCGCTCCCGCCAAATCCGGCTGCACGATGGCATCCCCGGCGAATGCCCGGGCCTTCCGCTTCACGGCGAACGGAATTATCGGTAGGTAACTCTCTCTCCCCGAAGGACTCCGTGGCCAGGGGGTCACGACGCGAACACGCCGCGGGCGGTGAAGATCTGGACGCTGTTGAAGCGGCCGTCGTTCCGGACCGGGAAGATCCCTTCGCTCGTCACGACCAGGTTGTTGTAGGCGCCCTCGTCGTATGATGGATTGACGTTCGAGGATTGTGTGGAGATCTTGACGTTTGGCAGGAAGGTGCGCCCGCTCGACGTATTCGTGTAAAAGATGTCGTAATCGAGGAGATTCGGATCGAGCTGCCGGTCTTACAATGAAGAGACTGACCCTCGGGGAGTTTTATTCCCGGAGTGATTTCGAGAGCATCCCTGGGAATATCCGTGAGGAAATCCAGTCTCTAAGGGTGTGGCAATTACGCCCACCCTCTGGAGGTCCTGTTATGAGCCAGAATTCAATGATGCGTCACGCTACACCCACAACCCGCGAGGAATCGGCGGTGTTCCCGGCCGCCTTCGCCGCCTCGTCGCTGCCGACGAGCCGCTCCGCGGCGATGGGGATCGGCGAGCGGATCCACCGGATCGCCTTCAGCACAGCACCCCCAGCTACTCTCCTGATCCGCACTATCGTGGGAGCGGTGTTTCTCCTGGAGGGGATTTTGAAGTTCGTCAATCCCCAGGAGCTGGGCGTTGGCCGCTTCATCAAGATCGGGATCCCCTTTGCTTCCTTCTTCGCCCCCTTCGACGGGGTTTTTGAGATTGGGTGCGGGATTCTCTTGATGCTGGGGCTGATGACACGCCTGGCCGCGATTCCGATGATCATCAACATGATCGTGGCCATCACGTCCACCAAGATCCCTCTTCTGTTCCACGAGGGCTTTTGGAAGGCGGCTCACGAAGCCCGTCTAGACTTCTCGATGCTCCTCGGCTGCATCTTTCTCCTGCTGGTGGGGGCCGGCCACCTCTCGCTGGACTCCCTCCTTGTCGTGAGATCCGAGAGCACGCCGTCCGGCTGCCAACGGACGGGAGACGGAAACTGAATCGAAAGGAGAACTTCTCATGCAACTGACCCGTTCTTTAGGAATGCACCGATTCCTTCCGTGGGCCGCGAGAGCCTTCGCGTCCTCCGGACGAAGAGGGCTTGCGCTGCTCGTCTCGCTCGCGGGGCTCATGATGGCTGGTCCCACATCCCAAGCCGCCACGAAGCCAGCCTCCTTTTCATTCCCGTTGGTGGTTTCGGCCGGGGTCGCCGGTTGTCTGCCGGACGCGCGAGGCGAGGTCAGGCTCACCTCGCACGGGCAGAACCAGCAGATGGAGGTGAAGGTATCGGGGTTGCCTGCCGATGACACGTTCACCGTCTTCGTGCTCCAGGTCCCGCATGGCCCCTTCGGTCTGGCCTGGTATCAGGGGGACATCGAGACCGATGAGCATGGCATCGGCCACGGAAGGTTCGTCGGCATCTTCAGCGACGAAACGTTCATCGTGGCGCCGGGCGCCGTTGCCGCGCCGGTGGTGCACCCAGCCGATGCGAGCACGAATCCGTCGACCGCTCCCGTCCACTTGTTCCACCTTGGGATGTGGTTCGATTCGACGGCGGAGGCCGCCGCGGCGGGATGTGCCGCCGGGCAAACACCGTTCAACGGCGACCACACCGCCGGCGTCCAGGTGCTGAACACCACAAATTTCCCGGACGGCGACGGGCCGATCGGGCAGTTCACTCCATAACCCGTAGGCGTTCTTGCTCGTTTGGTCCTGCCTGGCGGGCAGATCCGCCAGGCAGGACCCAACCATGGCCGGGGCTTCGTGTTGTCTGCCGCCCGTCTCCCGCCGTCCAGGGCGGACGTTTGGCAACGGAAAAATCTTCCTGTGCTAGAGGCCGATGGCGTGAAGCACCGAAAATCCTACCGCCGGCTCCGCGCCGCGCGCCGCGGCGCCGTTGAAGCCCTGGACTGGTTGCGAAACCTCGCGGGGGGCAGGCCGAAGGCGCGCTTGAAGGCGCGGTTGAACGCCGCCTCCGATTCGTACCCGACCTCGGCCGCGACGTGGGCGATGTTGTGGCTGGTCGCGTTGAGCATGCGGGCGCCGAGCTGCAGGCGCCAGGCCGTCAGGTAGGTCATGGGCGGGGCGTTCAGGAAGTGGCGGAAGCGCTCGGCCAAGACCGATCGCGAGACTCCCGATTCCTTCGCGAGGCCGGCCAGCGTCCAGGGGTGGGCCGGTCGCCGGTGCATCAACGCGAGGGCCTTGCCGACTTCGGGGTCGCGAGCGCCCGCGAGCCACCCGGCCCGCCCCTCGGGCCATTGGGCCACGTAGCGCCGCAGGGTCTCCACGAACAGGACCTCCGACAGCTTGGCGAGGACCGCCTCCCCGCCGGGCCTCTCTCCTCCGGCCTGATCCACCGAGAACCTGATCGACTGCTCGAGCCAGCGGCCCGACGCATCGTCCCTGATGTTGACCTTGAACAATGGAGGCAACCCCGCGAGCACGAGCCGGCTCAGACGCGGCTCGCAGGCCATGTACCCGCAAACGAATCGCGTGACCTCCCCGCCGCCCCCCTGCCGGTCGAGCTTGAGCCCCTGGGTGCTTAAGAGATGAAGCTGCTTGGCGTTGTCCTGGGTGCTCCTCGGCGAGCCGTTCTCCAGGACGTGCGGGTCGCCATGAGGGAAGACGACGATGTCGCCGGCTTGGAGCGGCACGCGCTCTCCCTTTTCCAGCATCGCGCTGCCTCTGCCTTCCGTCAGCAGATGGAAGATGATCACGTGCCCGCCGGTCGTCGAGAGATAGGGCGCCATCTCGCGAGCGGGCGGTTCACGAACCCCCCACGGGGCGGAGAACTCGGCGTTGTAGAACACCGCCCCCTCGAGCGTCACATCCTTCAGGACTTCCGACAGGACATCCACGGCAGGTCCCCGTTGCGGCCCCGGACGCCCGGCAAACTCCGCCGGACGCCCGGGCAAGCCACGCACATGCTACAGCGTCGCGAGCAAGAGAGCCAGACGCTCGGGTAAGGACATCTCCGCGGTTGCGCGGCATAGTTACTGCCGTAGTACAAACGATCGCATGGAACGGTCAACCGCTGTACGAAGCGAGGAGGTGTCACATGCCGCTGATTCAGGTGAAGATGATCGAAGGGGTGTTCAATCAGACACAGAAGCAGCAGATCATCACACGGCTCACCGACGCCCTGGTGAGCGTGGAAGGCGAAGCGCTGCGACCCTTTACCGTGGTCGTCCTCGAAGATATCGGCAGCGGGGAATGGGCCGTCGGCGGTCAATCCATAACGACCGACGCCGTGCACGCTCTCGCGGGGACCGGTCAGAAAGTCGCGGTGGGGTGAGAACGGTAGGCAACCCGAATTGGAGGGGTGACAATGAGCGAACACTTTCACGACCCGGCGGATCTTCGGTTCTTCAAAGAGATGAGCAAGCTGGCGCCGGCGGAGTTCGAGGCCTGGCTCAATCTCGATAGCATCGTCAAAAGCGCCGATGGCGCGATCCCGAGGAAATACCGCGAGCTGATCGCGCTGGCGGTTGCGTGCACGACCCAGTGTCCATACTGCATCGAGGTCCACGCCAAGGCCGCCAAGTCCGTCGGCGCGACCCGCGAGGAGCTCGTCGAGTCCGCCTTCCTCGCGGCGGCGCTACGATCCAGCGGCGCTGCGACCCATGGCGCGATGGCCCTGAAGTTCTTCAATCAGGACTGATCGCGCCGGAACGCCGGGAGAGGACCAGCTGCCCGGCAACCGAATGAAACCGGCGGCAGCCGACGGACGCGGGGCGAGCGATCGCCCCACCGCTCGTCTGCCGCCGGTGGTCGGGCCGACCGAGCAGGCGTGGACTCTATGGAGTGATGCGCTCCCAGCTGAACGGGCCGAATGCGTCCGGGCCGGCCGGCGCGTCGGCCCGCCGCCCGGTCGCTCCCACCCGCTTGATGACCTGGATGGCGACGATGATTGCCAGACTGAACGGGGGGGTGGGGAGATCGCTCCCACGCCGGGCTGGAAAGATCGTAGTCGGAGCGGGCCGCCCCGCAGCGGGTGCGATCTCCCACCTAGAGCGGTGATTGACACACCCAGACCGCTTCGCTAAGATTTGCCCTCGCATTCCGGGATCGTCCAACGGTAGGACACATGCCTCTGGAGCATGGTATCGGGGTTCGAATCCCTGTCCCGGAACCATTTGACGGTGTGGCGCTATCGTCTAGGGGTTAGGACGGATGGTTCTCAGCCATCAGACCGGGGTTCGATTCCCCGTAGCGCTACCATAGCTGTTCCATGCGGCCTCCCCGTCTCGTCCGGCGGGGAGGCTGTTTTGTTTCCGCGCTCCAGCCGGATTGGGCCCTACCCCTTCAAACTCTGCGTGATCTTCAGGAGCTCGTCGACCGCCTTGTCCATTGAGCTGCGGTAGTGCGGCTCCTTGAGCTGGCCCCCTTCGTCGAAGGCCTGATCGGCTTTCGGGATCAGCACCGTCTGAGGGATGACGAACGCCATCAAGGTGGTCAGGATCTGGCGCAGTGCGAGCCCTCCGCGCACCGCCCCGAAGGCCCCCGGCGAGGCGCCGAGCAGCAGCGCGACCCTCCCTTTGAACGGGTTGTCGGGAGGGCGCGAGGCCCAGTCGATGGCATTTTTCAGGCCGCCCGGCACCGAATTGTTGTACTCGGGCGAGGCGATGAGCAGCGCATCGGCGGCGGCGATCTTCTGCTTGAAGCGCCGCGCCCCTTCCGGGAGGCCCCCGGACGCCTCCAGGTCGCCATCGAAGATCGGCATCGACACTTCGCGCAGGTCGAGAAGGTCGACCTCCGCGCGCCCGCCGATCGCGCCGATCGCGACCTGGAGGAGTTTGCGGTTCAGGGAGCCGGAGCGCAACGAGCCGGCGAACGCCAGGATCTTCACCGTGACCTCCGTTCGGGATCGACCGATCTCTCGGCCGGCGATTATACTGCCGGCGCGGGAGGCTCGTGTGAGGCGGAGACTGCTCGTCATCCAGCATGCCGAGGCCGAGGGCCCCGGGCTTCTGGCCGCGCCTTGCGTGGAGGCCGGCCTGGAGCTTCAGCTGCTGCGCACCGATCGGGGTGAGACGGTGCCGCCTCTGCCTGACGGCTACGCCGGAGTCATCGTCATGGGCGGTCCGATGGGCGTCCATGAGGCCGACCGCCATCCGCACCTCGCCGCCGAGATCAATTTGCTGACCGAGGCGCTCCGGCGCCGCCTGCCGGTGCTCGGCATCTGCCTGGGCGCGCAACTGCTCGCCGCCGCGGCGGGGGCCCGCGTCCGCCCGGGGCCGCGCCGGGAGATCGGCTGGGCGCCGATCGCGCGCAGCGACGCCGGCCGCGCCGACCCGTTGCTGGCGGAGCTTCCCGACGGCGCGGTGGTCTTTCACTGGCACGGCGACAGCTTCGACCTTCCGGACGGAGCCACGCTGCTGGCTTCCTCCGAAGCCTACGCGCACCAGGCGTTTCGGATCGGCTCGTCGGCCTATGGGCTGCAATTTCACCTCGAGGTGACGCCGGAGATGGTCGAGCGCTTCGCCGCTGCCGGCGCCGCCGAGCTGGCGGCCGTCCACGGTCCGGAGGGGGCGGCCCGCCTCGCCGCCGCCGCGCGCCACTTCGCGCCGCTGCTGGTCCCGAGGGTGCCTCGCCTCGTCCGCGCCTTCCTGGCGGCCGGCGGTCTTCTGGCCTAGATCGCTTCCCGTCCCAGATCGCTTCCCCTCCTAGGTCGGTTCCCGGAAGTGGCGCAGGATTGCGAGCGGATCGGCGAGGGGAGGCCAGTCGAGGACGCCGAGGGCATCCCGGACGTAGTCCGGGCGGCGCATCCCGACCAGGACGGCGCTGACGCCGGGCGTGCTCGCCAGAACGTGGAGCGCCTTGCGCGACAGCGACTCGGCGCGCCGCTCCGGGGGGAGGGCCGGATCGATCGCGGCGGCGATCGAGGCCGCCTGTTCGCGGCCCTTCACGGCGGCGGCGCGGCCGACCTCCTGCATGAGATGCCGGAGCGCCGGCAGGTAGCGCTCCCACCAGGCGCCGAACCGATCACGCCGCTCGGGAGGGACGCCGTGGGTGAGAGCGGCGACCAGGCGGTTGATCCGCGGGATGATGTATTGCTGCTCGACCTGCTGCCAGTGCAGGAAATCCTCGATCTGATCGGCCAGCGCCGCGATCTGCTCCACCATCTCGAACAGCGCTCCGGCGGCGCTTTGATCTCCGCCCGGGACCGCCACCTCGGCGCGATACTCCTTCTCGAGGCGCTCGAGGAGGGCGACCCGGTCGGCGAGCGGCATCTCCGGAGGCAGGACCAGCGGTTCGGCCAGACGGACCAGGCGGCCGCCGACGAAGGCGTTCAGCGGGCGGTTCAGCAGGACCTCGAGCCCGGCCGCGGCGGCGGCCTCCAGCGCCGTCCTGCCATTGCCGGGGCCGGTGTTGCGCGTCAGCGCCCCGCCGGACTCGAACAGGTTCATCGGGATCTGCAGGACACGGAAGTGATGCCGCGCTCCGCCGGCCGCCTCGGCGGCGGCGAGCATGCGGCTGACCGAGGTCGCTTCGGGGTCGTCAGCCGGCGACACGGCCGTGTTGGATGAGACGCCGTAGGCGCGCAGCAGGCCCGCCTTCACGGCCTCCTCGAAAAAGGCGAAGGCCCCGCGCAGCCGCTGATCGAAGGCGGCTCGGTTCTCTTCCAGGTTGCCCCTCCGGTGCTTCACGGCGTCGGACAGGAAGTACTCGGGGTTGTGGAGCAGGCAGACGTCGATGGTCTCGAGCCGCAGGCGCTCCCGGGAGCGCGCCAGCTGATCGCGCAGGAACTCGGGATGGATGCAGTGCCAGCACCCCTCCATGTACTTGACCATGTCCGGGAAGGGACGGCCCGTGCGCTCGCGCTCGACGGCCAGATCGAGATTCGCGCCCTGCACGTAGCCGATCTTCGTGACCACCGTGATGGCCTCGCGCCGGACCACGCCGCGGCCGGTCAGCTCGTGCAGGACCGCGCCGACCAGCCGCTCGCTGCCGCCGTCGATGTAATTGGTCGAAGTGTCGATCAGGCGGCAGCCGGAGACCAGCGCCAGCTCGAGCGCCTGCCGGTGCTCGGGAGTCTGATCGTCGATGCGGTAGCCGCCGAAGCCGATGCGGCCCGGCACCAGCGGCCCGCGGCGGTCGGCGGCGCTCTGCCTTGGGTCAGACATGGTTGCGCAGCATCAGTTCCTTTTTGCGCGCCGTCGCCTGCACCGCCAGCCCCTCCATGAAGAGCGTCCCGTAGCGTTCCGCGAGCGTCCGGGCCGGCAGTCCCTTGGCGCCCGCGACCAGGCGCCCGAGGGCGGTGTAGTGCTTCGGGCTGTGGGACAGGATCAGGAACTTGTGCGCCGCGTGGAACGGGACCAGACGCCCGAGGGTCAGACCGGCGGCGACCAGATCGCGGAACCGACGGTAGGCGAAGACACGCTCGATGAAATTCTCCCGCAGGGGGGCGTCGTTGAGCCGACCTTCCTCTTCGACCGGCAGGAGGGGGCAGCGCTTCATGAGCGCCCGGGCGAACAGCCCGACTCCTTCTTTGCGTCCCGCGCCCCCCTCGCCGTACACCTTCACCCGCTCCATCCCGCAGGATGGGGAGTCCTTCTTGAGGACATAGCCGCAGAGATCCTCGGCGTCCAGGGCCTCCGCCCGCCGCGCCGACCAGGCGTTCATCCGCGGCGTGATGTCCTCGCGGCTGTTGCGGAAGACCAGCCGGGGGTCGCCGCCCTGGCCTTCGAGGCGCAGCGTCTGGCGCGGCACTCCGAGCCCGAGCTCGAACTCGGGGCAGACCGGCACCCACTCGATGAAACGTCCCAGGGTGTCGGTCAGGTAGCGATCGCGCTTATGCCCGCCATCGAAGCGGACTTCCTGGCCGAGAAGGCAACTGCTGATGCCGACGCGGATCGGCCGGTCGGCTGCGGTTC
The DNA here is from genome assembly GCA_041486695.1 of Acidobacteriota bacterium. Classification (GTDB taxonomy): domain Bacteria; phylum Acidobacteriota; class Polarisedimenticolia; order Gp22-AA2; family Gp22-AA2; genus JBGPLZ01. Next base: position 9,494 of record JBGPLZ010000110.1, read on the forward strand.
CAGTGTCCATGCCACCGTCCGGCCCGCGAGTCGATCCGGAGCTCGAAAGCGTTCGCGGCCCGAGCTCCGGCGGCCCGAGCCTATTTCTTCTTCAGAGTCGACAAGTAGGCGACCAGCGCATCGAGATCTTCGGCGGGGAGGGCCGGGTAGGCCTTCATCTTCGAATCGGCCTTGACGTCCTTGGGTGACGTGACGTACTTGCGAATTTCCTCGGGCTTCAGCGTGCTTCCCACGGTGTCGAGGGGCGTCTTCGGGTTCCCCTTGCCGGCGATCGCGTGGCACATCGAGCAGTGCTGCGCGGCGAAGACCGCCTGGCCCTTCTCGACCTTCTTGGCATCGTCCTGCGCCTGCGCGATCGGCGCGAGCATCAAGGCCAGCGAAACAGCGAGTGCAATGCTCGTGATGCGTTTCATCAGTTGACTCCTCCCTCGTCGTCGTTCATTCCGGGTCGCTGGACGGAGAGCTCCCGGCGGGGGAGAACAATATCATCCGGAAGGCGAATTCTCAACCGGCCGGCGCGGCGCGCAGGCTCGCGGGGATCGCCTCGGAAACCCGGCGCGCCAGCGCCTCGAGCTGCGCGATGCGGCGTGGGTGTGTCCATCGCCCGATGATAGTGCATCGACAGTCGCCGCTGGTGTAAGCTGCGCGCCGCGGGCGGAGGACCCGGTGCGCAGCCGCACGGCCCCGCGTCGCGCGCGAGGGAGAGGCGTGCCGGTCTCCGCCGAACAGTTCCGACGGACATTGAGACACTGGGCCAGCGGCGTCTCGATCGTCACCACGCGCCGCGACGGCGGCCTCCTGGGGATCACCGTCTCGTCCTTCGCCTCGCTGTCGCTCGATCCGCCCCTCGTCCTGATCTGCATCGATCACAAAGCCCGGAGTCACGCGGCCATCGCCGACCAGCGCGCCTTCGGCGTGAACATCCTGCGCGACGATCAGCAGGCTCTCTCCGATCTGGCAGCCGGCCGGTCCGGTGAGCGCGGCGCCTGGCTCGAGGGAGTGGCGCACACCCGGGCGGTGACCGGGGCGCCGCTTCTCGAAGATTGCCTCGCCTGGCTCGACTGCGCGCTGGTCGCGCAGCACGAAGGGGGCGACCACACCATCTACATCGGTCGCGTGGAGGGAGCGAACGCATCCGAGGGGGAGCCGCTGCTGTACCACGTTGGGGTCTACCGTCGTTTGCGTCCCCGTTCGCCCTCTCGAAAGCCTCGCTAAGCGACCCATCGGCCGCGGGGCGTGGTGGTTGCGGGGCGGGGGGCACGCCGTCGCCGCGCGCGGATACGGCCAGGTGGCTGGAAGCTGAGTCTCGGCATCACGGGGCCTACGCGCGCGGCGCGTCTGGAGCTCACTCGCCTGGTCGCGCGAAAAGCCGCGCTCCTCAG
>JBGPLZ010000111.1:0-10847 GCA_041486695.1 Acidobacteriota bacterium
CCTCGACCACGAACATCACCGGGTTTCTGACCATGGCACGCAGATCGAGCTTGCGGAGGCTGTCGAGGATCGCGGCCTTCAGGAGCCGGCCTTCCCAGGCGGAGACGGCGCGGACCTTATTTGGCACCATGGCTCAGTACACCTTTCCGGACAGCGCCAGGAAATGCTCGACGACCGGCCCGAGACTCAGCACGGGGAAAAATGTCAGGGCGCCCACGATCAGGATCACGCCGACGAGGAGGGCGGTGAACAGTGGCCCCGTGGTCGGAAGAGTGCCCGGTCCCGGCGCGATCGACTTCTTGCCGGCGAGGAAACCGGCGATCCCGAGGACCGGCACGATCATCAGGAACCGGCCCGCGAGCATCGCCAGACCCAGCGTCACGTTGTACCAGGGCGTGTTGGCGTTCAGTCCCGCGAAGGCCGAGCCGTTGTTGCCCGCGGCGCTCGTGAACGCGTACAGGATCTCCGACAGGCCGTGGGGGCCGGCGTTGTTCAGCGACGACACGCCATACGTGGCCACGGCGGACCAGGCGGCGAAGCCGAGGATCAGAAGCGGGAAGATCAGGACGTAGAGCATCGCGAGCTTGACCTCCCTCGTCTCGATCTTTTTGCCGAGGTATTCGGGGGTGCGTCCCACCATGAGACCCGCGATGAACACTGAGAGGATCGCCATGACCAGGATCCCATAGAGACCCGCGCCCACTCCGCCGAACACCACCTCGCCGAGCTGAATGTTGAACAGGGGCACGAGGCCGCCGAGCGGCGTGAAGCTGTCGTGCATGGAGTTGACCGCGCCGCAGGATGCGTCGGTCGTGACGGTGGCGTAGAGGGCCGAGCTCGCGATCCCGAACCGGACTTCCTTTCCTTCCATGTTTCCGGAGCCGGGGTCGATCCCCGGCAACTCGATGATGGGATTGCCGGAGGCCTCCGCGCGGTAGGCGACCGCGACACCGGCGAAGAACAGTAAAGTCATCGCCCCGAACAGCACCCAGCCCTGACGCTGGTCCTTCGCCATCCGGCCGAAGGTGTAGGTGAGCCCCGCCGGGATCACGAAGGTCAGGAACATCGAGAAGAAGTTCGTCAGGGGATTCGGGTTCTCGAAAGGGTGCGCGGCGTTCGCGTTGAAAAAGCCGCCCCCGTTCGTCCCGAGCTGCTTGATCGCTTCCTGAGACGCTACGGGACCCATGGCGATCACCTGCCGGCCCCCCTCGATCGTCGTGACCTCCACGTAGGGGGAGAGGTTCTGGATCACGCCCTGCGAGACGAACCCGAGCGCGACGATGACGGAGATCGGGAGCAGGATGTAGAGGTTGGTCCGCGTGAGATCCACCCAGAAGTTGCCGATCGTGCCGGTCCTCTTGCCCTCGCCGCGCCGTGTCAGACCGCGCGCCAGCGCGACCGCCACGGCGATGCCCGCCGCCGCCGAGGTGAAGTTGTGCCAGGCCAGCCCGGCCATCTGGCTCAGGTAGCTCATCGTCGTTTCGCCAATGTAGCCCTGCCAGTTCGTGTTCGTCGTGAAGCTCGCGGCCGTGTTGAAGGCCGAACCCGCCTCGACCGGACCCAGCCCCTGAGGGTTGAAGGGGAGAATCTGCTGCAGGCGCTGGATGGCGTAGCTGACGAGGAGCGACGCGGCGCTGAAGGCGAGGAGCCCGGCGGTGTAGTCCTGCCAGGACTGCTCGAGCCCGTCCACGCGGCAGACGCGGTAGACGAGCCGCTCGAGCCAACCGAGTGGACGCTCGAGGAGGTGCCTCTCGCCCTCGAGAATCCGGTACAGGAAGATCCCCATCGAAGGAGTCACGACGAGGACCGCGAGAAAGTAGAAGAGGATTTGCATCCACCCGTTGGCGGTCACGAGGCGGCCCCTTCCTTCAGAAGCGCTCGGGTTTCAGGAGCGCGTAGACGAGGTAGGCGAGGAGCAGCGCGGCAAGGATCAGTCCTACGATATAGTCCAGGCTCATCTCCCCTCCTACAGACGATCGCAGGCGCGAACATAGAGCCACGCCGCGACGAAGAACAGCAAGACCACGAGCACAAGAGCCAGGTCGCGCATCGAAGCACCCTCGAAGACGCCTTCTTAGAACTTGACGAGCAGGGCGGTCGTCACCCGGCTCTCGGACTCGCGCAAGTCCGGCGCCCAGCCTGGCACCACCGAGCCCGGCGGGCCGGCATTGCCACCCGGCGGCGTCACACCATCGCGCCCCGCGAAGTAAGGGACGTTCGCCGAACGATAGTTGTACTCGAATCGAAAGGTCACGAACTGGCTCGGCATGAAGTCGAACGTGGCGGAGGCGTCCCAGGCCTTGTACTTGTCCCCGGGGCTCGCGGTGAAGTAGGGCGTGCCCGACGCGGCGGTGGCGCCGTTGATCGGCGGTACGAGCACAAGGTAGCGTCCCGGGTTGTTGATCGCGCCGCCGCCGAGCGTCAGCGCGTATCGATCCTTGAGAAACCAGAACCGGTTGTAGGCCATGAAGCCGACGAAATACTGTGATGGACTGCCCGCGTCGCCACCCTTGCAGCTCACCCCTCCGCCGTACTCGCATCCGGCGTCGAAGGTGAAGGTGAACGCCGCCTTGCTGAGGGTCTCCTCCGGATGGTCGTAGTACTTGACCTGGATGCTGTCGTCGCTGTGGATGCGCTGACGGCCTGGATTGCCAAGCGTGTCCTCGCCCCAGTAGGAGTTGGACAACACGGAGACCGACCCGTTCGGACGCCAGAGGATCTGGAGACCGCCACCGGGGGCTTCATTGAACATTCCGTAAGATTGCCAGCCGTTGACGACCCAGGGCTCGATCTTCAGCTTGTCGCTCGGGAAGATCTGGATCCGAACGCCGTTGAAGAACCACGGCGTGTTGGAGGAGACGTACGAGGGCTGGTAAGCCCAGTTGTCGAACTGGTAATAGCTGTAGAGACCGACGTACGACATGAAAATCCCGGCGTCGATGTTGATCCCGTTCAGCTTGTCGATGTGATAACCACCATAGATCTCCGACATGTAGCGGTAGGCGTTGTCGAGATTCCACTGTCCGCGCGACGGGCTCGCGTCGTTGCGCGGCGTCATCGTCGAGTACATGCCGAACTGCGTCATCAGCCGGGCGCGGACGTTCGCGTGATGGAAGTCGCCGCCGAAGCCGAACTGCTGCACCTGGAACTCCTGCGTCCGGCCGAGCTCGGACGACCCGACCAGCGTGTGATCCTTCGGGCGGTTGAAGTCATAGACGTAGTTGACGTCTACGCGGACCTCACCGGTGAAGTACTTCGTGTCCAGGATCGACTCCTTCTGGCGGCTGTTCCCGGTCAACCAGGTGAAGTCCGCGAAGCCGAACGGCTCTGCCTTCTTCGTCTCCGGTATCGCGGCGGGAGGACCCTGGGCCTCCCCGGCCGTCGCCCCCGGTGCGCCGAAGACCAGGGCGAGGCAGGTGAGCGCGGCAACCGCGCTCCAGGGAACCGAGCGCCGGAACGCCGTGACTCCGACCCGTGTGTGCGGCATCGTCGACATATGGACCGGTATAGAACGTCCTGCGTCATAAAGGCGTTAGGAACGGGACCCTGGGCGTAAAGATCGCGTTAAGGCTTCTGTCGGGGGGATTGAGGCAGGCCAGAATCGCGAAGGCCTTCAGGGCGAGGAGGCTCGATCCGCAGGGCCGCGGCAGATATATCCGAATGCGGCGACGGCCGAGGCGTTGATTTGGGCATTCCGGCCATCGTGTTCACTTGTCGCGGGTCTTTGTCTATGATGAGAGACATGGACTGGCTGTTCAAGGAAGAACCGACGCATTACGCCTATGCGGACCTGGAACGCGACGGCACCACCCGCTGGTCGGGCGTGAAGAACCCGCTGGCGCAGAAGCATCTGCGTTCGGTCAAGCGGGGGGATCGCGTCTTCTTCTACCACACCGGTAACGAAAAGGCGGTCGTCGGAGTCGCCCGCGCCGCGACCGATGCCTACGTCGACCCCGCCGATCGAACCGGCCGGATGTACGCCGTCGACATCGCGCCGGTGCGCCGCCTCGAGAATGCCGTGCCGCTCGCCGCGATCAAGGCGCGCCGCGGCTTCGCCACCTTCCCTCTCGTCCGCATCTCTCGCCTGTCCGTGATGCCGGTCACCGCACGCGAGTGGAAGGCGATCGAAGCGCTATCCAAGAAACCCGATCGCTAGAGACAGGCGCGCTCCCGGCAGAAATCGCCACGGGCACAATCATAGTGGCTGCCGTGGACATGGACGCAGCGCGTCCCGGTGCTGTCGCAGACCCTGTCGGTACAACTGGTGGCGGCCGCCGCCTCCGGCGCCGAAGCGAGGCTCGAAAGCGCCGACAGGTAGGGGCTCCGGGAGAGATCCGACGGCAGGATCGCCGCCGCCAGTCCGACGATGACTCCCGTCAGCACCAGGACCTTCACGAGATGACATGTCGTACGACGCATGGCGATGCTCCTTTCATGCGAGCCTGGATGCGGCTCTCTAGAGGCACTTGCTGGTCTGGCAGCCCGTGGCGTCGAGCGTGCAGTAGAAGCTGTGATCGCTCCTGCACCCCTTCTTACCCCCGCAGGAGTTGTTCGGGCAGTTGATCGGGGCCGCGGTGGTGGCGCCGACCGTCAAGCTGCTCAGGGCGGAGAGATAGGGGCCCGGCGCGGTGGCCGCCGGCGCCAGGACCGCCTGCGCCACGACGGCGAACGCGAGAACGATCAGGATGCGACGCGTGTAGAGCACGGTTCGCGACATGGCGTTCCTCCGGTCAATCGTAGTAGTCGTGCTTCACCTTGGGGAGCCGCTCATCATACACGAAATGGTCGGAGTGATCGGGAGTGTGGCATTCGAGGCAGACCTTCGACGGCACGGCCCGCCGGATGTTGTTCACGGCCGGCGTCTTTGAGTGCGCCGCCCCGGGGCCGTGGCAGACCTCGCACTGCACGTTGGCCAGCGACTCTCCGGTCATGCCGAGCCGGTAGCCGCGGGGCGTGCCGTAGCCGACCACGTGGCAGGAGATGCACTTCGGCTGGAAGTGCCGGTGCCGATCGAGCAGCGTCTTGTAGGCGCTCGCATGCTTGGTGCGCCTCCACTGCGCCGTCTCCTCGGCATGGCACTCCGCGCAGCGGGCGGCGCCGACATACTCCCCGTGCAGACGCTCCGGGTCGTCCGCGAACAGCGGCGGGACGCTCTCCTGCGCCGCCGCCTGCCGGCCGACCTCGTCATAGAACCGGTTCAGCATGCCGCGGACGTTCGGATCGTCCTTGACGTCGTCGTGCAGCCAGTGTTCTTCGAACTGCGCCGTGGCCACCCGCCCGCTCCGATCCAGACCCAGCTTGAGCGTGTAGAAACCGTAGTTGGTCAGGTTGCTGTAGGCCACCAGGGTCCGGCCGATGAAGCCGCCGTGATCTTCCTGGTGCACCTCGCCGGTTCCCGGCATGCGGATCGCCGCTTCGTATTCGGTCGACAGGATGAGGTCGAGATCGGGGCAGGCGGCCACCACCTGCCGGATGGTCTCCGGGGTGAGCCGGCCGATGGCGACGACGAGGTCGGAACGTTTCTTCAGCTCCGGCACCTCGCGCTTGAGCGTCGTCACGGGGTCGTCGAACTGCAGCGAGGCCGTGTGGTCCTCGAACAGCGGGTTGGCGGCGCGGCCGCGGGGCGGCTCGAAGATGCCGATGACGCCGACGCGGACGTTTCCGGCGCGCAGCACGAGGCTTGCGGGCGCCAGCGGCCGGCCGGCCTCGCGGATGTTGGCCGACAGGAAGGGAGTCGCCCGCCCCTGGATCTCCTGGCGGAAATGATCCGGCCCGTAGGCAAGCTCGGAGGTGCCGATCGCCGCGGCCTGGTAGCCCATGGTGTCCATGGTGCGCAGGTAGAGCGCCTGCTCCTGGCGCGACAGGAAATCGAGCCCGGCCTGCTTGTCCGGCATCAGGAAAGCATCCCCGGCATCGAGCAGCAGCGCGTTCGGGTCGGCGCGCCGGATCGCCTGCAGAACGGTGGCCCGGCGCGCCACGCCGCCCGACTGGTTGACCTTGCAGCCGCAGTTCTCCAGATAGCCGTGCGCCTTGCCGGTGAAGGCGACCGTCACCGTGCGCACCACGGGCCCGGCGGCCGGCTCCGGCTTCTCGCCGGCACCATGCAGATCATAGAACTGCTCCACCGGCACGGCCGCCTTCCCCTGCACGTAGCGCCGGCGGAAATCCTTCCAGGGCCCCTTCTGCGCTCGCTCGAGCTCCGACCAGAACGAACCGGCGCGCCGCCCGGCGAAGGTGGCGGCGACCACGGTGTCGAGGCTGGCCTTGCCGCCCGAGGCCCGGCGCAGGTCGCGATCCAGGGTGGCGAGGGTCATCGGCGCCAGGACCTCGCGCGGGATCTTCTGCGACCCGGTGGCGGAGTAGAGCTGCTCGAGATTTCTCTCGATCCCCTGGACGTTGAGGGAGGTGAGGTAACTGGCGGCGACACCGCGCACCACCTCGTCGTCGGAGATGAGGCCGACGGCGGCGACCGTCCGCCACGAATAGAAGCTCGTGAGCCCGTCCACCAGCCAGAACTCCTTGGGGGAACGGATCTCGGAGCGATATGGGGCGTGACGCAGATAGGCGTCGAGGAGGTTCGTGGCGAACTGCTGCAACCGGTTCCCGGTCAACGGGACAAACGTCTGGCCCTGTCCGGTCGCCCAGCCCTCACCGGCGATCTCGTCGCCGGTTGGCGCCCGCGGCATCAGGACCGCGACATAGTCGGGGCCGAGGTCGCGGCGGAACAGCCCCTGAATGTAGCGCACCGCCGCCTCGAGGCGGGAGGCGGTCCGCTCCTCCTCTTCGGCTCCGACGCTCGATTCGAAGGACAGGTGGAACGTGGTCGAGCCGAGCTTGAAGGAGCGCTCGCGAAAGCGCCCGAGGCCGATGGCGGCGGCGACCAGATGCTCGGCCGCCCGATCGCCGTCGACCCCCGGCATGAAGCTCTCACCCGCCCTGGTCCAGGGGGTCACCACCTGCCAGCCGTCCGGCAGGGGGGCGAAGAGAACCTCGATGTTGCGGATCTTGTCAGGTGGATCCGGAAGCAGGAAGACCTCGCGGCCGGTGAACAAGCCGAACTCGGGGCCAAGGTAGCCCTCGCATCGGCCGGTGAAGCCCATGTGGCTGTCACCCTCGCGGCTGCCGGGGGCGACGATATAGCTCACGCGCACGGTGGGGGGGAGCGGGCCGGGGATCCTGACGCGGGGAATGTCGAGCCTCCTGCCGTTGACGGTCACGGTCTCGAAGCCGACCTCGACCGGCAGCGTCGCGCCGCCCGCCCTCTCGGCCTTGACCGCCGCGATTCGCAGGACCTCCTTGGTCGCGAACCCTTTGATCGTGAGGCCGGCGCGCGGCACCCCATCGAGATCCAGTCGAACCGCCAGGCGATCGGGATGTCCCGGGGCGATGCCGACCCGGTAATGAACCGCGGGGCCGCCGCCGCACGCGGCGGTGAAGGTTAAGATGAGCGCCACCAGTCCGATTCTTCGTAGGTTCCGCTTCTGCAACGGCGCCCCTCCCGTCGTTGGCGGGAGTCTAGTCGAATGGCTCCACGCCCGACAAGCCGGGGGCGCGGTACAATGGCGCATGGATCGCGACCGGTTCGAGCGCCTGGTCGAGGAGGCGATCGCCTCGCTTCCGGACGATTTCCGGACGCGCCTCGACAACGTCGCGGTGATCGTGGAGGATCTCCCTTCCCCCGCCGAGGTGCGCCGTCACGGGCGCCGCGGCGGCTTGCTGCTTGGCCTCTATCATGGCCATCCGCTGACCGAGCGCGATTCCCGCTATGCGCTGGCGTTCCCCGACACCATCACCATCTATCAGAAAAACGTCGAGTCGATCTGCCGCGACGAGGCGCAGATCCGCGACGAGGTCCGCCGGACGGTGCTTCATGAGGTGGCGCACTTCTTCGGCATCGACGACGACCGGCTGCGCGAACTTGGTTATTGAGCCGGTGGCCTCGCGCCTCGCGCCCGCCGTCGGCCGCCGGCGGGCCGGACCTCGGCCCGTCCCGGCGTGCCTGATGGTCACCGCCCTTTTGGCGCTCGCCGCCCCGGCCCCCGGCGCCGCGCGGAGGGCAACGTCCTCTCCGGCGCCGGCCGCCAAGCCTGAAGCTGCGGCCATGTCCCCCGCCGACCTGGAGCGTCACCTGGAAAAGGCCGACAACGCGCTCGGCAGGGCGGAGGGTGCGGCCAAGGGACGCGACCCCGGGCGCGTGTCGCTGCTGCTCAAGCGGATCGACGACGAGCTCGGCATCTTCGAGGTGAACGCGCGCCTGGCGCCGCTGGCCGGCGCCATCGACGGCGCGCGCACCGCCGCCCGCCGCGACGACCTGCCGGCGGCGCAGGCCCTGCTGCAGCGCGCCCGTTCGCTCTACCCGCCGCTCGCCGACTACGCCGTGCTGCAGCAAACCGAAGAGGCGAGCCGGGCGGCGCTGCGCGCCGCCGAGGGCGGGGACGGGGTCGAATGCCTCGCGGCCATCGACCGTTTCGAGGCGTCGCTGCGCCCCGCGCTCCTCCTGAAGCGCGTCGCCGAGGCGCGCCAGGCGATCGCGAGGACGCGGCTGGCGATGGTGCGCAACGACATGAAAACCGGCGCCGCGGAGCTCCGCGCGGCGCGGCAGGCGATCGACGGCCTGCGCTACGCGGGGGCGCTGAGCCGCGTCCAGTATGCCCTGCGCGTCGGCGTCGACCTGCTCGAGCAGCAGGCACGCCTCGCGGCACGGGACCAGGTACGGAAGGCGCTCCGGAGCCTGCGCGTCGCCGCCGATCTGGGCGCCCATGGCTCCGACGCGTCCGATCTCGCGGCGGCGCGCGACACGGTCACCGAGGTCTGGCGGCGGATGATGCGGGCGCAGGATGACGCTGCGCACCGCCTGCTCGAGGCCGCGAAAACAGTCGAGGCGATTCGCCGGCGCCTCGAGTAGTGCCCATCTCGATCTTCGGAACCGGTTGGCCTGCCGCGCCCGGTGTGTCAGAATAGGCGGCCATGCCGACCCGTGCCGCCGTGCGCGCCGCCGCCACTCTCGCCGCCTTCCTGGCCGCGGCCTCGTCGTCGCCCGCGAACCAGGCGCCGCCCCCGCCGCGCAACATCGCCGGACCGGGCGACTACGCCCTGCGCGAGATGATCGTCGCGCGGCTGACCCACGACCCCGATCTGGTCAAGGAGCACTTCGTCGTGGTCCTGGTCAACGGCGGCGCCGTCTTCTCGGGCCAGATCTCGACCCGCGCGCTCGCCACCCGCGCCCTGCGCGCCGCCGCTTTGATCCGCGGCGTGATCAACGTCACCGATGAGATGCGTGTGCCGCGGGCCGACCTGCCCGATGCCGCCGTCGGGAAGGCGGTGCTGGAGTCGCTCCAGAGCGCCTCCGAGCCGCTCGGCCTCAACGACTCGAAAGTGCGGGTGGAGGATGGCGTCGCGACCCTCGAAGGAAAGGTCCGCAGCTTTCCGGCGCGGGTCAGCGCCGAGGATGTCGTCGGCTCGGTCGTGGGCGTGACCGGGATCTCGAACCATCTCAGACCGGTCGATGCCCCGACGGCTGACGACGACCCGTCTCTCCTCAAAGCGGTGGTGAAGTATCTCGGCGACTGGCACACCTTTCCCCACCCCGGGTCGATCTGGGTCTCGGTGAAGGACGGCACGGTCACCCTCACCGGGCAGGTGCCCTATTTCCTGGCGCGCCAGCAGGCGGCGGTGGTCGCCTCCCTGGTCGGAGGGACGGGCTCCGTCCTGAACCACATCAAGATCGACGCCACCTTCCCGCTCCCGACGCCCGGCGCCGCGACCGCGGTCGTCCGGGCGCGGCCATGACCGCTCGACGTCCGTTGGTCACAGACCCGGCCGCGGTGCGGATCGCCGTCCTGGCGCGCGTCGCCTTTCTGGCGCGCACCGCCGCGCTGGCGCTGGTCGTCGCCGTGGCCGGTCCGCCGGTGTGCGCTCAGGATCTCGAAGGCCGGGTGACGCGCATCACCCTCGACAACGGCATGCGCTTCCTCCTCGTGAGGCGCGGCACCGCGCCGGTCTTCTCGGCCTCGCTGCGCTTCCGGGTCGGGGGTGTCGATGACCCGGGAGGGCGCACCGGCCTGGCCCATCTCTTCGAGCACCTCGCCTTCAAGGGGACGAGCCTCATCGGCACGCGCGACCCGAAGCAGGAGGCGGTGATCCTCGACAGTCTCGACGCGGTGGCGCGCGGTCTCGTGGACGAGCTCGATCGCGGGGCGGCCGCCGACCCCGGCCGGCTCTCCGCCCTGCGCGACAAGCTGAAGGCCCTCAAAGAGCAGGCCGGAGCCTTCGTGGTGAAGGACGAGCTGATGCATGTGCTCGCCGTCAACGGCGCCGCCGGCGTCAACGCTTCGACCGGCCAGGATCTCACCTCGTACGTGGTCAGCCTGCCCTCCAACCGCCTCGAGCTCTGGTGCCTGCTGGAAGCGGCGCGGCTGCGCGACCCGGTTCTGCGCGAGTTCTACTCGGAGCGCGACGTCGTCATGGAGGAGCGGCGGATGCGGGTCGAGAGCCAGCCCACGGGGAAGCTGTACGAGCAGCTTCTTCTGACCGCCTTTCAGGCGCACCCGTACCGGGTCTCGACCACCGGCTGGATGTCCGATCTCGAGCACGTGACCCGGCCGGAGGCGCTCGCCTTCCGCCAGACCTACTACCTCCCGAACAACGCCGTCGGCACTCTGGTCGGGGACCTCGATCCGGCCCAGGCGGAGCGGCTGCTGCGGCGCTACTTCGGCGACCTGACGAAGGGGCCGCCCCCGCCGCAGCCGGCGACCGCCGAGCCGCCCCAGCAGGGAGAAAAGCGGATCAAGGTGGAATTCGATGCCGAGCCGGCGCTGATGATCGCCTATCACAAGCCGAACTGGCCC
>JBGPLZ010000112.1:0-10232 GCA_041486695.1 Acidobacteriota bacterium
CCCCTCCCCTGCCCGCCCCCCCGCGCGCGGCCCCCCCCGGGGGGCGGTGCCCCCCGGGGCCTCCGCGCGCCCCCCCCGGCGCCTCACCGTGCGGGTCCCTCTGCCGGGTTGAGAGACCTCTCTGAGAGTTTTGCGGGCCACCTTTGTATCGCAGGACATCTTTGACTGCGACTCGCCCCTGGCTGTGGCGTGAGGCGGTTGAGGAAACCCCTGCGTGAAGCGCCGCGGCCTGCAGTTGCCGGGTCGTGTGAGACCGAGCGACCGGGGCCCCACCGCGCGGTCCCCAGCGCGGTGGGTGGGAGCGAGGCGAGCCGAGGGGAGGGTCGCGCAGCGACCCGGACCCGTGCCCGGCGACTGCAGGCCGCGGCGCTTCACACCGGGGATACCTCAGGCCGGGCCGTTCTTGACTCTCTTTTTCGTTCTGCTATAGTCACCCCGTTTCCGTGCAACTTTCCCCACCCGGGGAGCGCCGAGGAGCGATCGGAGGTCCGCGATGGCTCCTCGCGTTCTTTCGGAGCCAGTCGCGCTCTGAAACGCCGGTCAACGTTCGGGACCCTGGATACGAAGAGGTCAAATGAGCGCGCGACGTGTCCTCATCATGGGTGCCGCCGGCAGGGACTTTCATAACTTCAACGTCTGCTACCGCGACAACCCCGCCTACGAGGTGGTCGGCTTCACCGCGACCCAGATCCCGAACATCACCGACCGCCGCTACCCGGCCCAGCTCGCCGGATCGCGCTATCCGGACGGGATCCCGATCTACGAAGAGGAGGGGATCGGCGCCCTGATCCCGAAACTGTCGGTCGATCTGGTGATCTTCGCCTATTCCGACGTGTCGCACCCGTACGTAATGCACCGGGCTTCCCAGGTGATCGCCGCCGGCGCCGATTTCGAGCTGCTCGGGTTCAACGCCACGGCCCTGAAGTCGCAGAAGCCGGTGGTCTCGGTCTGCGCGGTGCGCACCGGCGCCGGCAAGAGCCAGACGACCCGCCGGGTCTGCGCCAAGCTGATCGCCGCCGGCCGGAAGGTGGTGGCGATCCGGCATCCGATGCCTTACGGCGACCTGGTCAAGCAGCGGGTGCAGCGTTTCGCCGCCTTCGAGGATCTGGATCGCGCCGACTGCACGATCGAAGAGCGCGAGGAGTACGAGCCGCACATCAAGAACGGCGTGGTGGTGTACGCCGGCGTCGACTATGCCGCGATTCTCGCGGAGGCGGAGCGCGAGGCGGATGTCATCGTTTGGGACGGCGGCAACAACGACCTGCCGTTCTATCGCTCCGACATCGAGATCGTCGTCGTCGACCCGCACCGTCCCGGACACGAGCTCGCCTACCATCCCGGCGAGGCGAACTTCCGTCGGGCCTCGTGCATCATCATCAACAAGATCGACACGGCCGACAAGAAAGGGATCGAGCAGGTCAAGGCGAACATCGCGGCGTATAACCCGAAGGCCCTGGTGATCGAGGCGGCCTCGCCGGTCACGGTCGAGGACCCCGCGGCGATCCGGGGCAAGCGGGTCCTGGTCGTCGAGGATGGGCCGACGCTCACCCACGGGGAGATGCAGTATGGCGCCGGCGTGATCGCCGCCCAGCGGTTCGGCGCGGCCTCGCTCGTCGATCCGCGCCCGTTCGCGGTCGGCTCGATCGCGCGCACCTTCCAAAAATATCCGGGGATCGGCACGCTGCTTCCCGCGGTCGGGTACGGCGAGGTCCAGATGCAGGAGCTCAAGCAGACGATCGACCGGGTCGACTGCGACCTGGTGCTGATCGCCACGCCCATCGATCTGCGCCGAGCCATCCACTTCGATCGGCCGGCGCTGCGGGTCTCCTACGAGCTGCAGGAGATCGGCAAGCCCGATCTCGACGACGTGCTGGCGAGATTCGGCTGATGCCCCGCAGGAAGATCGCCGTCGTCGCCTTCGGCGGCAACGCGCTGATCAAGAAGGGCCAGGAAGGGACTCAGTGGGAGCAGGTCGAGAACGCCCGGGAGATGGCGCGGGCGCTGCTCCCGGTCCTGCGCGACGGCTATGAGCTGGTCCTGGTCCATGGCAACGGTCCTCAGGTAGGGAACATCCTCATCCAGGTCGAGGAGGCGGTGAACAAGGTGCCGCCGCTTTCCCTCGATGTCTGCGTGGCCGCCTCCCAGGGAAGCATCGGCTATCTGCTCGAGGCGGCGCTGCGCAACGAGATGCGGCGCGAGCGCATCCGCGGCAAGCGGGTGACCACGTTCCTCACGGCGGTGGTGGTCGATCAGCATGATCCCGGGTTTCGCCGGCCGACCAAGCCGATCGGGCCCTTCTACACCCGCTTCCGCGCCGAGGACCTGATGCACAAGCAGGGCTGGAACATGATCGAAGACGCGGGCCGCGGCTGGCGCAAGGTGGTTCCCTCGCCGCGACCGCTCGAGGTGCTCGAGATCGAGGCGATCAAGGACGCGGTCCTGGCGGGCCAGATCGTGATCGCCGGTGGCGGAGGAGGGATTCCGGTCTACCGCACCCGGCAGAAGGATCTGCGCGGCGTCGAGGCGGTCATCGACAAGGACTACACGGCGGGCCTGATCGCGACCGAGCTCAAGGCCGATCTCTTCGTCATCCTGACCGGAGTCGATCAGGTGTCGATTCACTACGGGCGTCCCGATCAAAAGAAGATCCGGCGGATGGATGCGGCCGAAGCGGCGGCCCACCAGGCATCGGGGGAGTTCCCGGAGGGGAGCATGGGGCCGAAGATCCGGACGGCCATCGAGTTCGTGCGCGCCACAGGTAAGGAGGTGCTGATCACCTCCGCGCCCCGCCTGAGCGATGCGATCCGCGGCCGCGCGGGCACGCGGATCTCGGCGGAGCGCCCCGCGGCCCGGGGCGCCGCAACACGGGGCGGCGCCTGAGCGGCCGCCGGAGGGACGAAGCATGACCAGCACCGATTTGATCTCATTGCACGACCTGCAGCGCGACGACGTGGCCGGGATCCTCGAGCTCGCGATCCGAATCAAGAAGACGCCGCTGAACTACCACAGCGCGCTCCCCGGGAAAACCCTGGCGATGATCTTCGAGAAGCCGTCGCTTCGGACCCGGGTGAGCTTCGAGGCCGGCATGACGCAGCTTGGAGGGCACGCGATCTATCTCGCGCCCTCCGATATCTCGATGGGGAAAAGGGAGAGCGTCGTGGACGTGGCCCGGACCCTCTCCGGCATGGTGGACGGGATCATGGCCCGGACCTTCTCGCATCAGGCGATCATCGATCTGGCCCGGCACGCCAGCGTGCCGGTCATCAACGGGTTGTCGGATCACCAGCACCCGTGCCAGGCGCTGGCCGATTTCCTGACCATCCGGGAAGTCCTCGGGCGGACGCAGGGTGTGAAAGTGGCTTACGTGGGCGACGGCAACAACGTCACCCACTCGCTGATGTATGCGGCGGCGAAGCTCGGCGCCCACCTGCACGCCGCCACCCCGCCGGGCTACGAGCCCGACCCGGAGGTGGTGCGGAACGCCCGCGCCGATGCGCTCGAGACCGGGGCGAAGATCGACGCCGGCCACGACATCGACGAGGCGGTGACCGGCGCGGACGTCGTGTACACCGACACCTGGGCCAGCATGGGCCAGGAGGCGGAGCATGATGCCCGCGTGGTGGTCTTCCGGCCCTACCAGGTCAACGCGAGCGTCATGGCGCGGGCCGGCAAGGGCGCGATCTTCATGCACTGCCTTCCGGCCCATCGCGGCGAAGAAGTGACCGACGAGGTGATCGATTCGAAGGCCTCGGTCATCTTCCAGCAGGCGGCCAACCGACTGCACGCCCAGAAGGCTGTGCTGGCGCTTCTGATGGGGGAGCCGCGTCGCGGGGCTTGACAGTTCGAAGGGTGACCTGCCAGAATATCGGGCCTGCCAAAAACAGGTCTTTCTTGCCAGGCGAGGGCGAGCGAAGCATGGCGACTTACGTGTGCAAGACGGCGGATGCCGAGCGGAAGTGGATCGTCATCGATGCCGAGGGGCAGATCCTCGGCCGTCTGTCCACGTTCGTGGCGCGGGCCCTGATGGGGAAGCACCGGCCGGACTACACCTCCTTCATCGATACCGGTGACTTCGTCGTCGTGATCAACGCCGAGAAGGTCCGGCTGACCGGCCGCAAGGAGGAGAAGAAAATTTACTACTGGCACACCGGGTACCCGGGCGGGATCAAGCAGGTTGCTGCGGACAAGGTGCGCAAGACTCACCCGGCCCGCCTCATCGAATGGTCGGTCAAGGGAATGCTGCCGAAGACCCGGCTCGGGCGGAAGCAGGGAACGAAGCTCAAGGTTTACGCCGGGGCCCGGCACCCGCATCAGGCCCAGAAGCCGGATGCGGTGACCATTCCGGGTTCGTCCCGGCCCGCGGCGTCTTAGGGAGGAGATGGCGGATGGCGGTCGAGCAGTTCTATGCCACGGGACGCCGCAAGTCGGCCACGGCGCGGGTCTATCTGAGGCCGGGGGCCGGTCGGATCGTGATCAACCGGCGACCGATCGAATCGTACCTGCACACCTCGGCGCTCCAGCGCACGGCGCGCGAGCCGCTCGTCCTGACCGAGACCCACGAGAAGTTCGACATTCTGGTCAACGTGGCCGGCGGTGGTGAGTCGGGCCAGGCGGGTGCCATCCGGCACGGCATCGCCCGGGCGCTGGTTCGCTTTGACGCGGCCCTCCGGGCGCGGCTGAAGGACGCCGGGTTCCTGACGCGCGATTCGCGCGTCAAGGAGCGCAAGAAGTACGGCCAGCGCGGCGCGCGGGCGCGGTTCCAGTTCTCGAAGCGTTAATCCGGTCCGCAGCCGGGCCGCCGCGCGCGGTGGCCGGTTCGGACCCTTGCGAAGGGAGGGCGATTTGGCGGCGGTCACGATGAAGGAGCTCCTGGAGGCGGGTGTCCACTTCGGACACCAGACCAAGCGCTGGAACCCGAAGATGCGACAGTACATCTTCGGCCAGCGGAACGGCATCTACATCATCAACCTCCAGAAGACCCTCATCAAGTTCCGCGAGGCGCTCGAATTCATCGGGCGGCTCTCCGTCGAGGGGCGCACCGTCCTCTTCGTCGGCACCAAGCGCCAGGCGCAGGACACCATCGCCGAGGAGGCGACGCGGGCGGGCATGCCGTTCGTGAACCAGCGCTGGCTCGGCGGCACCCTGACCAACTACCGCACCATCAAGAAGCGCATCGAACGCTACCGCTGGCTCGAGAACTTCCTGCAGAACCCCGTCGAGGGCCGTTACACGAAGAAAGAGCTCCTGCAGCTCGAAAAGGAGAGGGTGAAGATGACCAAGGTGCTCTCCGGCATCCGCACCCTCGATCGCCTGCCGGATGCCCTCTTCGTGATCGATCCGAATAAGGAGCACATCGCGGTCCAGGAAGCGCGCAAGCTCGAAATCCCGGTTGTGGGGGTCGTCGACACCAATTGCGATCCGGAAGACATCGACTATCCGGTGCCGGGGAACGACGACGCCATCCGCGCCATCAAGCTGTTCGCCGGAAGGATCGCCGACTCCATTCTGGAGGGCCGCGCCATCTTCGAGAAGCGCGAGGGTGATCAGGAAGCTCAGGAGGCTGCCCTGGCGGCCGCGGCGGGCGGCGGGACGGTCGCGGTCGCGGGAATGCCCGCGATCGGCGGCGAATCTTCGGGCCGGCCGGCGTGGCGAGGGGCGTCGGCAGGCGACGGTCGCGGCCGTCCGGCAGTGCGCCGCAAGCCGGCCCCGGCCTCCCCCCGGTCCGCCGCTGGTGAGGTCGCCGACCCGGCCACGCCCGTGGAGCCGGAGGCGGTGGTCGAGGTCGAGGGCGGCGGGGAGCGCAAGGCGGCGGCTCCCGGTGGCCACGCCGTAACAGACTAGTCCCCACCTGCCGGCCACGTCACGAGTCCCGATCGAACGCAACCCCGCTTCCGGACGGAGCGTGGAGGAGTCATGGAGATCAACGCGACCCTGGTGAAGGAGCTCCGCGACAAGAGCGGGGCGCCGATGATGGACTGCAAGACCGCCCTGGTCGAGGCCAAGGGGGATCTCGATGCGGCGCACAAGATCCTGAGGCAGCGCGGTCAGGCGACCGCGCAGAAGCGCTCCGCCAAGGCAACTTCGGAGGGCGCCGTCGGCTCCTATATCCATGCCGGCGGCCGGATCGGCGTGCTGGTCGAGCTCAACTGCGAGACCGACTTCGTGGCGCGGACCGCGGATTTTCAAACCCTCCTCAAGGATCTGGCGATGCACGTCGCGGCGTCCGAGCCTCGATTCGTCGAGCGCGACGAGGTGACCGAGGGAGTGCTCCAGGAGGAGCGGGAGATCTACCGGGAGCAGGCGAAGGCGACCGGGAAGCCGGACGCGGTGGTCGAGAAGATCGTCGCCGGCAAGATGGAAAAGTTCTATCAGGAATTCTGCCTGATGGAGCAACCCTTCGTGCGCGACCCGAACCTGTCGATCAAGGACGTGGTTCACGCCGCCATCGCCAGGACCGGCGAAAACATCCGGGTGAAGCGTTTCGCGCGTTTCGTTCTTGGGCAGGACGAGGCCGGCCGGACGATCAGCACGTCACGCTGACGAGCCGGAGGGCGCCGGGGCGGGCGTGGGCAAGGCACCCAAATACCACAGGATCCTCCTGAAGCTCAGCGGCGAGGCCCTGATGGGCTCCCGCCAGTACGGCCTCGATCCCGGAGTTTTGCGCCGGATCGCCGGCGAGGTCCGTGACATCCACGCCCTCGGCGTGCAGGTCACGATGGTGATCGGCGGCGGCAACATCTACCGCGGCCTGTCCGCCGAGAGCGAAGGGGTCGACCGCGTCACCGGCGACCACATGGGCATGCTCGCCACCGTCATCAATTCCCTGGCGTTGCAGGACTCCCTCGAGAAGCTCGACGTCCACACCCGCGTCCTGTCCGCCATCGAGATCCGCCAGGTGGCCGAGCCGTACATCCGGCGCCGGGCCATGCGCCACCTCGAAAAGGGTCGTGTCGTGATCATCGCGGCGGGCACCGGCAACCCCTACTTCACCACCGACAGCGCCGCGGCCCTGCGGGCCATGGAGGTGAAGGCGGAGGTCCTGCTCAAGGCGACGCAGGTCGACGGCGTCTACTCGGCCGACCCCCGCAAGATCGCATCGGCCAAGCGCTACGAACGGATCACCTATCTGCAAGTGCTCAAGCAGGGGCTGAAGGTCATGGACGCCACGGCGATCTCCCTGTGCATGGACAATCGGCTACCGATCATCATCTTCAACCTCGCGAAGCCGGGCAATATCCGCCGCGTCGTGATGGGAGAGCGGATCGGTTCGATGGTGGAGGACTGAGGCATGCCCGTCAATGCGATCCTGCAGGACGCCCAGAAGAAGATGAATGACACGGTGGATCATACGCGCAAGGACCTGTCGGTGATCCGCACCGGGCGCGCCTCCCTGGGCGTCCTCGACGGCGTGACCGTCGAGTACTACGGCACCGAGACGCCGCTCCATCAGCTGGCCAGCCTGACGATCCCGGATCCGGCGATGATCGTCGCGCAGCCCTGGGACGTGTCCTTGATCCCGAAGATCGAGAAGTCGATCCGCAGCGCCGAGCTCGGATTGAACCCGACCAACGACGGCAAGGTGGTGCGGATCCCGATCCCGCCGCTCACCGAGGATCGGCGCAAGCAGCTCGCCCGCCGGGTTCACGAGATCGCCGAGCAGGGGCGGACCGCGGTGCGGCTGGAGCGCCGGACCGCCAACGAGGCCTTCAAGAAGCTCTTCAAGGACAAGACGATCTCCGAGGATGAAGAGAAAAGGGGCCTCGACCAGGTGCAGAAGGCCACCGACCTCCACATCAAGCAGATCGACGACCTGGCCCGGAATAAAGAAGAAGAGATCCTCAAGATCTGACCGTCCTGGAGCGCATGACCATCGTCGCCGTCGTCGTCGCCGCAGGCCGGGGCGCCCGGATGGGAGCGGCGCGCCCCAAGGCGTTTCTGCGCCTGGGGGGGAGATCGCTGCTGCGCCGCTCGGTGGCGATCTTCGCCGCCCATCCGCGGATCGCGCGGGTGGTTGCGGTGGTGACCGATCTCGATGAGGCCCGCGCCGATCTCGGCGCGGACGCGGCGGGCGTGGTGCTGGTGCGTGGCGGCGAGGAGCGTCAGGATTCGGTGCGGCTCGGGCTGCAGGCCTCGGGGGAGGCCGACTTCGTCCTGGTGCACGACGCGGCGCGGCCTCTGGTCAGCCGCAGGATCATCGACGACGTTCTCGATGCGGTGGAGCGCGCCGGGGCCGCGGTGCCGGCGGTGCCGGTCGCCGATACCGTGAAGCGCCTGGGACCCGACGGCGCGATCGTAGAGACCGTGCCGCGGGAGGACCTGAGACTCGCCCAGACACCGCAGGCGTTCCGGGCCGATCTGCTGCGTGCCGCGTACGAGGAGGCGATAAGGGACGGCGTGCGCGGCACGGACGATGCGAGCCTGGTGGAGCGGATTGGGGCCCGCGTAACCGTCGTCCCCGGGTCGCCGCGCAACATCAAGATCACCGCGCCCGAGGATCTCGTGGTCGCCGAGGCTCTGCTGCGAGCCGAAGGAATGGAGGACGGGACAGGTGGCGGGACGGCGGGTGGCTAAGAAATCCGTGAACCAGCCGGCCCGGCCCCGACCCCGTGCCGGAGCCGGCTCGCCGGCCTCCGAGGAGTCCGGCGTCGGGCTTCGGATCGGCTGCGGCGCCGATGTGCACCCTCTCGCCCCGGGACGGAGCCTCACCCTGGGGGGCGTGTCGATCCCTCACCATCGGCGGCTGCAGGGACACTCGGACGCCGACGTGCTGGCGCATGCCGTCTGCGATGCGCTCCTGGGCGCACTCGCCCTGCCCGACATGGGAACGCGCTTCCCCGACACCGATGAGCGGCTGCGCGGTCGATCGAGCCTTCTCTTCCTGACCGAGGTCATGAAGGAGGCGCGCGATCGCGGCTTCGACATCGTCAACCTGGACAGCGTGGTGCTCGCGGAGGCGCCGCGGCTGCAGCCTCATCTCGAGTCGATGCGGGAGCGGATCGCCGCCGCCCTGGGCTGTCCGGCGTCCCGCGTCGGCGTCAAGGCCAAGCGATTCGAAGGTCTTGGAGCGGTCGGCCGCCGGGAGGGGATCATGGCCCAGGCGGTCGTCCTGCTCGGGCCCGCCGCGTCGCGCCGGGAGGGCTCGGCGGGTCGCGGGCCGCGATCGTGAGCGAGGGTGCGCCGCCGGCCGCGCGCCCTCCCCGGGTGCGGTTCGCCCCCTCTCCGACCGGCGACCTGCATGTCGGCAATGCGCGCACTGCGTTGTTCAACTGGCTGTTCGCGCGCGCGCATCGGGGCACCTTCCTCCTCCGGATCGAGGACACCGATGCGGCGCGCTCCCTGCCGGAGCACGAAGCGCGCCTGATCGCCGATCTCCTTTGGCTCGGCCTCGGGTGGGACGAGGGGATCGAGGCAGGCGGGGACCGGGGACCGTACCGGCAGTCGGAGCGCCTCGCGATCTACCGCGAGCGGGGAGCCTGGCTCATGGACAAGGGCCTCGCCTACCCATGCTTCTGTTCGACGGCTCAGCTGGAGGAAGAGCGGACGGCGCAGAGGCAGCTCGGGCGGGTGTCGCTCTATTCCGGCCGCTGCCGGCGGATCCCGCGCGCCCTGGGGCGCCAACGGCTGGAACAGGGCGAGCCGGCGGCGATCCGCTTCGATCTCGGCGTCGCGGCCGGCGGGGAGGAGGCGATCACCGTTCACGATCGGGTGCACGGTGCGGTCCGCTTCCCGGTGTCGCAGATGAGCGACCTGGTGATCCTGCGGCGCGACGGCTGGCCCACCTACAACTTCGCGGTGGTGATCGACGACCTGATGATGGCGATCACGCATGTCATCCGGGGCGACGATCACCTGTCGAACACGCCGCGGCAGGTCCTCCTGTATCGCGCTCTCGGAGCCGGGACGCTGCCGATCTTCGCGCACCTGCCGCTCATCACCGGCCTTGGGGGAGCGCCCCTGAGCAAGCGCGAAGGGGCCGCCTCGCTCGCCTGGTTCCGCGACCAGGGATATCCCCCGGAGGCGGTCGCCAACGCCCTGGCGCTGCTTGGCTGGTCTCCTCCAGGTGGACAGGAACTGATGAGCATGGAGGAGATGATCGCCGGCTTCGATCTGGGACATCTGTCGAAATCGCCGGCGGTCTTCGATCTCAAAAAGCTCGACACCCTCTCGGCCCGTCACATGGCCCGGTTGCCACAGGCAGCGCTCGGCGCCCTGGCCGCCGAGCAGATGCAGCG
>JBGPLZ010000113.1:0-10049 GCA_041486695.1 Acidobacteriota bacterium
CGGCCGGCGCAGCTCTCGGGAGGCCAGCGGCAACGGGTGGCGCTGGCCCGGGCGCTGGTCAACCGGCCCAAGGTCCTGCTGCTCGACGAGCCGCTCGGGGCTCTCGATCTGAAGCTGCGGCAGCAGATGCAGATCGAGCTGAAGGCGATCCAGGAGCGCCTCGGCATCACCTTCGTGTACGTGACCCATGATCAGGAAGAGGCCCTGGCGATGAGCGACCGGCTGGCGGTCTTCCGTCAGGGGCGGATCGACCAGGTCGGGACGCCGGCCGAGGTCTACGAGTCGCCGGCGACTCCCTTCGTCGCCGACTTCGTCGGCATCTCCAACCTCATCGAGGGCGAGGCCGCGCGGACGATCGCGGGAGCGTCCCGGCCGTTCACCATCCGACCGGAAAAGATCCGGATCCTCGATCCGGCGCAGACGCCTCCGGACGCCTCGTGCGTTGCGCCGGGGACAATCCACGACGTCATCTATCTGGGGAGCCACACGCGCTACCTGGTCGAGGCGGAGGCCGGGACGACGCTCACGGTGGTGGAGCAGAACCGCGACGCGACGGCGGTCGAGGCGCACGCGGCGCGCGGCCGCCGCGTCCTTCTGGCCTGGCCGCGCTCCCGCAATCGGCCGCTGGGAAGCGCGCCATGACCCGGAGGTCGGCGGGCGGAGAGCGGCGATGAGGCGGCGCTCCGTGGCGGCATTCTTCTTTCTGCGACCGCGGCTGACTCTGGCGCTGCTCCTGGGGCCGCCGATCCTCTGGCTGGGGGTCGTCTACCTTGGCTCGCTGTCCGCCCTCGTCGTGCAGAGTTTCTTCCACCTCGACGACTACACGGGGCGCGTCGTGCGCCGCCTCACGCTCGCCACGTACGCCGAGCTCCTGTCGCGAGCCAACCTCGACATCGTGGTACGCACCGTCGCGATGGCGGCCGCGGTGACGGTAACCACGGCCCTCGTCGCGTTTCCGCTGGCCATCTACACGGCCCGCTATGCCTCTCGGCGCCTCCGGGCGCTCCTGACGGTCATGGTGCTCCTGCCGCTCTGGTCGAGCTACCTCGTGCGGGTCTACGCCTGGAAGCTGATTCTCGCCAGAGAGGGCGTCATCGCGTGGTTCGTGCAACAGGCCCACCTGAGATGGCTGCTCGATCGCCTGCTGGCGCTCCCCGGGATCGGCGGGCCGTCCCTGTCGGTCTCGTCGATCGGCGTATTCCTGGCCTTCGTGTATGTCTGGCTGCCGTACATGATCCTGCCGGTCCAGGCGGCGCTTGAAAGGGTCCCGTCATCGCTGCTCGAGGCCTCGAGCGATCTCGGCGCGCGTCCCGCGCAGACCTTCTGGAGAGTGACGCTTCCGCTGGCCTTGCCCGGGGTCGTCGCCGGATCGATCTTCACCTTTTCGCTGACCCTGGGAGATTTCATCGTCCCGGGAGCGCTCGGCAACTCGAGCCTGTTCATCGGCCAGGCGGTCCTGGCCCATCAGGGGACGGCGGGGAACATTCCGCTGGCGGCGGCCTTCACGGTCGTGCCGATGATGATCATGGCGGTCTACCTCGTGATGGCGAAGCGGCTCGGGGCCTTCGATGCGCTCTGACCTCCGGGGCCGCCGGGCGCCTTTGGGCCTGCGCATCGGGGCCGCCGGCGTGCTCCTGTTCCTCCATCTGCCCTTCGCGATCATCCTCCTCTACTCCCTCACCACCGAGGATGCATCGTTCCGGTTCCCGC
This sequence comes from Acidobacteriota bacterium, assembly GCA_041486695.1. Taxonomy (GTDB): domain Bacteria; phylum Acidobacteriota; class Polarisedimenticolia; order Gp22-AA2; family Gp22-AA2; genus JBGPLZ01. The sequence continues at coordinate 1,711 of JBGPLZ010000113.1, forward strand.
CCCCGGGGTTGACCCTGGATTGGTTCCGGGTCGCCTGGAACCGGCCCGACATCTGGGCGGCGCTCGGCCTGTCTTTGAGGATCGCCGCCGCCGCCACCGGGGTCGCGCTGGTTTTCGGCACCCTGGCCGCCATCGCGGTCCATCGCAGCCGCTTCTTCGGCCGCGAGGCGATCTCGTTTCTCTTCCTGTTGCCGATCGCCTTGCCCGGCATCGTGACCGGGATCGCTCTGCGCTGTGCGATCGGCCTGTTCGGGGTGCCGTTCAGCGTCTCCACGATCGTCATCGGCCACGCCACCTTCTGCGTGGTGGTGGTCTACAACAACGTTCTGGCGCGCCTCCGACGCACTCCCGCGTCGTTGGTCGAGGCGTCGATGGATCTCGGAGCCACCGGCTGGCAGACCTTCCGGCGCGTCGTGCTGCCGGGCATCGCCACCGCGCTGGTCGCCGGAGGCATGCTGGCCTTCGCGCTGTCGTTCGACGAGGTGATCGTCACGACCTTCACGGCGGGCCAGCAGCAGACGCTGCCGATCTGGATGTTCAACCAGCTCACCAAGCCGCGCCAGCGGCCGGTCACGAATGTCGTCGCGGTCTTCGTCGTGCTGGCGACCGCCGTGCCGATCCTTCTGGCGTATTTTTTGAGCAGCGGCACCGGCAGCGAGGCGGAGCGGTGAGCGGCCGGGGAGGCAAGCCCTCCGGGACAACCGCCAGGCGGACGCGGCGGCGCATCGAGGTGCATTACGGGCCGGACGGGCCCCGGCACATCGGCTACTCGGGCAATCTGTCGCGCACCGGCATGATGGTGCGGGCGATCCGCGTCTTCGCCCCGGGCACGGAGCTGATCCTCGAATTGAAATTTCAGACGCGGACACTGCGCCTCCGAGGCCGCGTCGCCTGGGCGCGACAGGGGAGCGTGGAGTGGCTGCACACGGGGCGCGTCGGCATGGGCGTGAGCTTCATCGACCCGCCGGCCGATCTGCCGGCTCTCTGGGGGGCGGAGTGATCGCCCCGCCCCGGCGCGCCGCCAGCACGAAGTTGATCTCGGCTCCGAGAGCGACCAGCGTGCCGGACACGTAGATCCAGAGCAGGATCGCGATGATCGATCCGACCGAGCCGTACAGCATCTTGTAGGTCGACAGCGAGCGCACGTAGACCCCGAACAGCGCCTTGGACGTCTCCCACAACACCGCCCCTGCCAGCGCCCCGGGCCAGATCTGCCGCACCCCGCGATTCACCGAGGGTCCGAACAGATAGAGGGTCACGAACAGGATGAAGTTGAACAGAATCCCGAGAACCGCGCTGCACAGGATGTTGAGCGCACTCACCCAGGCGTCGGGGATCGCCACCCTTTGTGTCAGCGCGCCGACGACCATCGGCCCCAGTCCCGCCATGCCGATCGACAGGGGGATGAACAGCATCAGGATCACGCCCAGGAGCACGCCGAGCAGGCGCCGGCGCCAGAGGGGTCGCATCGTCGGGGCCCGGTGAATCCGGTTGAGGATCTGCTGCAGAACGTCGAAGGCCGCCGTCGCGCTCCAGATCAACAGGATCGAACCGAGGAACCCCAGGCTCCGGCGGGCGTGCAGGATCCGCTCGAGCGAGTTCTCGAGAAAGGATGAGCTCACCGGAAGCAGCCCCAGGATCTGCCGGGGGATGCGCGCGTAGCTCTCACCCATCCCGAACAGAAAACCGAATGCCGAAGCCACCACCAGGAGCAGCGGGAAGAACGAGAAGAAGGTGTAGTAGGCGAGGCTCGACACCAGGATCGTCACATGATCCTGGCGGTACTTCCGCCACAGCTGCAGGAAGAATGCGCGCAGGGCCGGCATGCAGAAGGATGCTAGCAGAGGGCCACCGGGCCAACAACCGCCCCGGGTTGACCGGTCGCCGCCCGGACCCTATCTTCGGTCGGGCCGGTGTCCTTATATTTACCTGGCTGTTCGTCTCCCAGGAAGGCCCCGGCAGGAACGATCCGGAGGCGGCGTCATGAACCGCGCGTGCGACCCCGTGACACCGGCCGCAGCGCCTCGCAGGTTTCGCTGCGTGTCGCCTTCCGCCTGCTCCGTCCTCGCCGTATCCCTGCTGGCCACCGGCGTCAGTTTTTTCGTCTGCCGCGATCTCGAGACCGCCCGCCATCGCGCCCGGTTCGAGGGCGACCTGGAGCGGATTCGCGCTTCGGTTGCGGATCGGACCAAAGACTATGAGCAGGTGGTGCGCAGCGCCCAGGGGCTGTTCGTGGCGTCCACCTCGGTTGAGCGCAACGAGTGGCGAGGCTACGTCGGGGAGATCGCCATCGCCGAGCGCTACCCGGGACTGCGGGCGCTGCAGTACACGGCCTACGTCCAGGAATCCCGGCGCCAGGCATTCCTCGCCGCCACCCGGGCGGACGGCGCCCCGGACTTCCGCATCTGGCCCGAGGACCACGGCGCCGACGCCTATGTCGTCACGTTCAGCGAGCCCGCTACGGGAGCGCCGGGGATGCTCGGCCTCGACATCGGGCGCGATCCGGAGTGCCGGGCGGCGGCCGAGAGCGCGCGCGATACCGGCCGGGCCACCATGACCGGCATGGTCACCGGTCCCGGGGGCGGTCATCTTCTGGTCCTGTTCGTGCCGGTGTATCGGAACGGTCAGGCCCACGTGACCCTGGGGGAGCGCCGCGCCGCGCTCGAGGGCTTCATCCAGGCCCTCTTCGTGGTCGACGGCCTCATGGAGGGGATCCTCGGACGGCAGGCGGACGTCCTCGACTTGAAGCTCTACGACGGATCCGATCGGACCCCCAAGGCGCTTCTCTATCACAACGGCCGCCTGGACCCTGTCCCGGCGGACGAGCCCGAGGCCACCTTCGCGGCCACCACGGGCCTCGACGTGGGGGGCCGTCGCTGGGCCATTCGCCTGGCCACGCGAAGCGCGTTCGATGTCGGGCTCGATCGCACCGTATCGCTCCTGGTGCTCGGGTGCGGCCTCGCGATCAGCCTGCTGTTCTTCGGTCTGATGTGGGCCGTGACGCGCACTCGCGAGCGCGCCGTGGGTCTCGCGGACGCCATGACGGCGAGCCTCCGGAGCGAGCGTGCCGGGACGGCGCGCCTGATCGCCGAGGCGCCGGCGCTGATCTTCGGCGCCCGCGCGGACGGCACGATCAGCTTCGTCAATCGCGCCTTCGAAGCGGCAACGGGGGCCCCGGCGAGCGAGCTCCTCGGCGCCGACGCCTGGACCCTCCTCGATCCCGGGACGAATCGGCGCACGGTCGACCAGCTGCTCCGAAACGTCGATTCCGGATCGGCCCGCGAGCAGGAGATGGGGATCATCACGCGTCGCGGCGAGACGCGCATCATCAGCTGGAACCTGTTCCGCAGCGCGGAGGATGGCGGCGGCTCCGCGGAGCTCATCGGCGTCGGCACCGACGTCACCCGCCGCAAGGTCGACGAGGCGCTTCAGGCGGCTCAGCACGGCGTGGTGCGGGCGCTGTCGGAATGCGGCACGATCGCGGATGCGGCGCCGCGCGTCCTGCAGGCGGTGGTGGGGCCGCTGCCCTTCGACGTGGGCCTGTTCTGGGAGTGCGATCCGGAGGAACGCCGGCTGCGCTGCCTGGCCGTCTGGCAGCGGCGCTCGGTGGACGCCGGCGAGCTGGTCACGACCGCACGTCAGCGGTTTCTCAAGGAGGAGGAGGGGATCGCCGGCCGGGTCGTGGCCGAGCGGGCCACGGTCGTGGTCGCCGATCTCGAGGCGGAACAAGCGGGGGGATGGGCCGGAATGGCCCGGCGCTGCGGACTGCGGAGCGCGATCGCGGTGCCGATCGGCACCGCGGCGGAGGTGAGCGGCGTTCTCGAGTTCCTGAGCGGCGCGGCGCCGCCGCCCGATGACGAGCTGCGCCGGCTCCTCGAAACGTTCGGGGCCCAGGTCGGGCAGTTCGTGCAGCGGCGCCGCGTGGATGCCGTTCTGCGCCAGAGCCAGGTGGCCCTGGCGGCCGCCAACCGCGATCTCGAGCAGGCGCTCGCCAAGGCGCGGGAGATGGCCGCCGAGGCGCAGGAAGCCAACCGCTCGAAGAGCGAGCTCGTCGCCAACATGAGCCACGAGATCCGCACCCCGATGAACGCCATCCTGGGGATGGTCGGGTTGCTGCTCGACTCGGATCTCGACGATGCCCAGCGGGAGCATGCCGAAACGGTGCGCTCCGGGGCCGAGTCGCTGCTCGAGTTGATCAATGATCTCCTGGAGCTGTCGCGCATCGAAGCCGGGAAGATGACGCTGGAAGCGATCCCGTTCGATCTGAGACTGGCCGTCGAGGAGGTCGCCGAGCTGATGGCCGGCCGGGCGGCCGAGAGGGACCTGGATCTGATCGTACGCTATGCACCGTCCGCTCCGCGACACTGCATCGGCGATCCCAGCCGGATACGGCAGATCGTCGCAAACCTGGTGTCGAATGCGCTCAAGTTCACCCCGCGCGGCCACGTGATCCTCAATGTGGAAGGAGAGTCCGGCGCCGACGGGCAAGCGGCGCTTCGCCTGGAGGTGGAGGACACGGGCGTGGGCGTGCCGGAGGGACGGACGGAGGCGATCTTCGATCGCTTCACGCAGTCCGACGCGTCGATCCCGAGGACTCACGGAGGCGCCGGCCTCGGCCTGGCGATCTGCCGGCAGCTCGCCGATCTGATGGGCGGGCGCCTGGGGGTGCGCAGCCTGCCGGGACAGGGCGCGACGTTCTGGCTCGACCTCACACTGCCCCTCGACCCTGAGGCCCCGCCCGTGCCGGGACCCGGGAAGGAGCTGGCCGGACTGAGGGTTCTGGTCGTGGATCGCAATCCGCTGCAGCGTCGCGTGCTGACCGAGCAGCTCACCACGTGGGGCCTGCGCGCGGACGGTCAGGGCTTGGCGCACGAGGCGCTCGGGATGCTCCGGGAGGCCGACGCCGAGGGCGATCCCTTCGCGATCGCCATGCTGGCCGATCGCCTGCCCGATCTCGATGGCGACGATCTCGCCCGGGCGCTCAAAGGAGATCCGGCGCTCTCCCGGCTGGCCCTGGTGCGGCTCGCCTCGGTGGGGCGGCGCGGCGACGAGGCGGACGTCCGGGCGGCCGGGTTCAGCGCCCGCCTGTCGAAACCGGTGCGACAATGGGCCCTTCTGCAGGCCCTTCGCGCCGCAGCGCAGGCGATACCCCCCGCGCTGGATGGCGTCGCCCCGCCCCCGCCAGATCCTGAAAGCGAGGCCGGGTCCGCCGCCGACGGCGATCGGCCCCCGGGCCGCCTCAGCCGGTGAACTTGTAGCTGAGGCCATGGACGGTGACGATGTACCGCGGCGCGGCAGGAGTCTCCTTGACAGGGTCCCCGCGAGGATCCTACCTTGCCGCGGTCACTTCAAGGCGGGGGGAGATGGCGCGCGGGGAGATGAGAGTGGTGCTGTTCGACATCGACGGGACGCTCCTGACGACGGGAGGCGCGGCGCGCGAGGCCTTCGCCCGCGCCCTCTCCGAGGCGGCCGGCCATCCCATCGACCCCGCGGGGTACTCCTTCTCCGGAAAGACCGATCCACAGATCGCGCGCGACATCCTGAAGGCACACGGCGTCGCCGGAGAGCGGCTGGAGGTCTGCATCGAGGAATCGATCCGGCGCTACCTGCGCTATTTCGAGGCGGAGAGGCCGCGCCTGCATCAGGCGCGTCTGCTGCCCGGCGTGCGCGAGCTCCTCGACGCGCTGGCGGCGCGGAGCGAGGTCCGCACCGCCCTCCTGACCGGGAACGTCGAGCCGGGAGCGCGGATCAAGCTCGGTCACTTCGGGCTCACCGGCTATTTCGATTTCGCCTTGAGCTGCTTCGGCAGCGATCACATCGATCGGTATCGTCTGCCGGCGCTGGCGGTCGAGCGCGCCCGCGGCCGCCTCGGGCCGGGGTTCGAGGGGTGGCAGCTGGTCATCGTGGGGGACAGCGAGCATGACGTCCTGTGCGGTCGTTCGGTGCGGGCGCGCGCCGTCGCCGTCGGCACCGGCTGGACGCCGGCCGAGACGCTCCGCGCCCTCGAACCGGATGCGTTCCTCGAGGATCTTTCGGACACGGCGCGCTCGCTCGCGGCGATCCTCGACGGCGACGACCCAGCGGCCGGATGACGCCGCCGCGGCCGGAGGAGGCCGCGGGACGATACGATGAGCGATGCGGCGCGCGTGCCCGGGTCGCGGAGGAAGGCTTTCAGGCCGGGTGAGCGCCCTCGAAGGCGGCGATGTTCGCCTCGTGGTCCAGGATGTAGCCGAGCTGATCGACCCCCGCCATCAGGCAGCGCTTCGAAAAGAGATCGATCGTGAAGCGAGCCGTGCCGCCGCCCGGGAGTCGCAGCTCCTGGCGTTCGAGATCGACGCCGGCCTGCGCGCCGGCGTCGGCGGTGACGGCGGCGAGGAGCGCCGCATGCGTCGCCTGGTCGACGGCGACCGGCAGCAGTCCGTTCTTCAGGCAGTTGCTGCAGAAGATGTCGGCGAACGAGGTGCTGATCACCGCCTTGAAGCCGAAGTCGAGCAGCGCCCACGGGGCATGCTCGCGCGACGAGCCGCAGCCGAAGTTGTCTCCGGCCAGGAGGATCGTCGCCCCGCGCGACCGCGGCTGGTTCAGGATGAAGCCGGGCCTCGGCTGGTCCGAGGCGTCGTAGCGCCAGTCGGCGAACAGGCTGGCTCCGAGGCCCTCGCGAACGATCGTCTTGAGAAAGCGCGCCGGGATGATCTGATCGGTGTCGATGTTGTCGATCGGCAGCGGGACCACGCGTCCGGAGAAGGCGGTGATGGGAGTCACGGCTCGATCATCCTCCGGGCATCGGTGACCACGCCGGTGAGGGCGGAGGCGGCGGCCGTGAGCGGGCTGGCGAGGAAGGTCCGCCCTCCCTTCCCCTGGCGCCCCTCGAAGTTGCGGTTGCTGGTGCTGACGCAGTACTGCCCCGGCTTCAGCTCGTCGCCGTTCATGGCGATGCACATGCTGCACCCGGCCTCGCGCCACTCCGCGCCGGCGGCGCGGAAGATCTCCGCCAGGTGCTCCGCCTCGGCCTGCTTCTTGATCTCCTGTGACCCCGGGACGATCAATACGCGCACGCGCGGATCGACCTTCCGTCCCTTGAGCAGCGCGGCGGCCAATCTGAGATCGGAGATGCGCGCGTTGGTGCAGCTGCCGATGAACACGACGTCGATCGGCTGCCCCTCGATCGGCCGCCCCGGCGTCAGCCCCATGTAGTCGAGCGCCTTGCGCAGCGCCTCGCTCTGCCGGGCGTCCGGGATCGATGCCGGGTCCGGGATCGGCCCGGTCACCGGAACCGCCATCCCCGGGTTCGTGCCATAGGTGATCATCGGCTCGATCGATGCGGCGTCGAGCGTGACGGAACGGTCGGCCCGCGCTCCGGCGTCCGAGGGGAGCGCGCGCCAGGCGGCCAGGGCGGCGTCCCAGGCCGGCCCGCGCGGCGCGTGCGGCCGTCCGGCGAGATACTCGAAGGTCGTATCGTCCGGGGCGATCATGCCGGCGCGCGCGCCGGCTTCGATCGACATGTTGCAGATGGTCATCCGGCCCTCCATCGACAGGGCGCGGATGGCGCTGCCGGCGTACTCGAGGACATGGCCGGTCGCGCCGCCGACCCCGATCCTGGCGATCAGCGACAGGATGACGTCCTTGGCGACCACCCCTCTCGACAGGCGCCCGTCGATGCGCACCTCGAAGGTGCCCGGCTTCTCCTGCAGGAGGCATTGGGAGGCGAGCACATGCTCGACCTCGGTCGTGCCGATGCCGAAGGCGAGAGCCCCGAAGGCGCCGTGGGTCGAGGTGTGGCTGTCGCCGCAGACGATGGTCATGCCCGGCTGCGTCAGCCCCAGCTCCGGGCCGATGATGTGCACGATCCCCTGGTGTTCGCTCCCCAGGTCGTGCAGCGGCACCCCGAACTCGCGGCAGTTGCGGCGCAGCTGCTCGATCTGCTTCGCGGCGATCGGGTCGCTGATGCCGGCCGCGCGCGGCGTGGTCGGGACGCTGTGGTCCATGGTCGCCGCCGTACGTTCGGGCCGGCGCACGGTCAGGCCGCGGCGCCGCAGCCCTTCGAACGCCTGGGGCGACGTGACTTCGTGCACCAGGTGCAGGTCGATATAGACGATGGCGGGGCAGTCGGGCTCCCGCACGACGACGTGCCGGTCCCAGATCTTCTCGAAAAGCGTTCGCGCCGAGGCCATGGCAGGCGTTGATTTTAGCCGATCGTCGCGCCGGGCGCAAAACCGGCGGGAGCGCCGCGCCAGGCAAGTCGCCGGGCACGGGTCCGGCTCGCTGCGCGAGCCTCGGTTCGCCTCGCGCCGCCCTCCGCGCATGGAGCGCGCGGCGGGGCCCCGGCGCTCGGTCTTACA
>JBGPLZ010000114.1:0-10042 GCA_041486695.1 Acidobacteriota bacterium
CAGCGCCCCGATGATCCGGGTGAACTCGCCCGGGATGGTGTAGCCGACCGTGTCGGGGATATTGATCGTCCCGGCCCCCGCCTCGATGGCGACGCCGACCACCTGGCAGAGGAAGTCGATGTCGCTGCGGGTTGCGTCCTCGGCCGAGAACTCGACGTCGCTGGTCAAAGACGCGGCCAGGCGCACCGCCTCGACCGTCATCGCGAGCACCTCGCCGCGCTCCTTGCGCAGCTTGTGCTTCATGTGCAGGTCGGAGGTCGCGACGAAGGTGTGGATGCGCGGCCGCGCCGCCCCTTCGATCGCGCCCCAGGCCCGCTCGATGTCGTCGCGGGTGGTGCGTGCCAGAGCGGCGATCACCGGCCGGCGCACCTCGCGCGCCACCGCGCGCACCGCCCGGAAGTCATCTTCGGAGGCCATCGGGAAGCCGGCCTCGATCACGTCGACCCCCAGGGCGTCGAGCTGGCACGCCATCCGGACCTTTTCCTCGAGGTTCATGCTGGCGCCGGGAGATTGCTCGCCATCCCTCAGGGTGGTGTCGAAGATGATCAGTCGACGGGGCACGAACACTCCTTACCTCAATATTTGTCGTATCTTATACCGGGTCGGGCGTATGCTGTCAACAGGATTTCCCCAGGCGCGCCGGCGTGTTGCACCATACGGAACGCTGACCGCTTCCCTGACGGATTCATGACGCGGATCGCGTGAACACCGCATGACTCAAGGCTTGTGTAGAACCGACCGACCGGTCGGCATGCCGCCCTCCGGCCCGCCCCCGCCCTCGAATGACCTCCACCATACGAAACCGGGCCGGTCTTTTCTCCCTTGGCCGCCCCGCGCCTGGTTGACAGCCGCCGCAACGCGTGGTAATTTCCCAAGACTTGATTGTTTCACCAGTTGTCATTGCTTCACCCGTTGGAGGATGCGACACGAAGAACTGACATCACACAGCGCTTCCATCTTATCCAGAGTGGGGGAGGGACAGGCCCTATGATCCCACGGCAACCGGCCTTGATATGTAGGACGCCCGGTGCCAACTCCGACGAAGCAGCAAGCTTCGGGAGATGAGAGACGGAAAGCGAAGAAGTTTTCTCCCAAAAACCTCTTCGACGTCTCGAAGGGGTTTTTTATTTTGGGCCGATCGCGCCGGGGAGGCGCGGCAGGACGAGGTGAGCTCGTGAGCGACAGGAAGACCGGCAAGAAGGACGGCGGGGCGCGCACGGCGGAGATCCCCGCCCGCTACTCGCGGCAGATCCTGTTCGACGGCATCGGCGTCGAGGGCCAGGCGCGGCTGATGGCGGCGAAGGTGGCGCTGGTCGGCTGCGGCGCCCTGGGCACCGTGCAGGCCTCGCTTCTGGTGCGCGCCGGCGTCGGCACCCTGCGCATCATCGACCGCGACTTCGTCGAGGAAAGCAACCTGCAACGCCAGATCCTGTTCGACGAAGACGACGTCCGGCAGCTGTTGCCGAAGGCGGTCGCCGCGGAGCGCAAGCTGAAGCCGGTCAACTCGCTGGTCAAGATCGAAGGGCTGGTCGAAGACCTGAACCCGTCGACCATCGGCAGGCTGCTCGACGGCTTCGATCTGATCGTCGACGCCACCGACAATTTCGACGCCCGCTTCCTGCTGAACGACTATGCGGTCAAGACCGGCACGCCCTGGATCTACGGCGCCTGCGTCGGCTCGTACGGGCTGACCTTCCCGATCCTGCCGGGCGAAACCGCCTGCCTGCGCTGCGTCTTCGAAAGCGCTCCCCCGCCGGGCCTGTCGCCGTCGTGCGACACCGCCGGCGTGATCGGCCCGATCGTCGGCGCCATCGCCTCGCTGCAGTCGGTCGAGGCGCTCAAGATCCTGACCGGCCGCCGCGACCGGATCAGTCGCAAGATGACGGTCATCGATCTGTGGGACAACCGGCACGATGCGATCGACCTGCCGCCGCGCGAGCCCGACTGCCCCTGCTGCGGCCGGCGCGACTTCGCCTATCTCGAGGGAACGCTCGGCGCCGACACCACCACGCTGTGCGGCCGGAACTCGGTGCAGATCCGCCGGCGCGACGGCGGCCGCCTCGATCTCGACGAGGTCGCGAAGCGTCTGTCGGCCTTCGGCACGCCCGAGAAGAACCGCTTCCTGGTGCGCGCCAACGTCGATGCCTACCAGCTGACCGTGTTCGCCGACGGCCGCGCCATCGTCGGCGGCACCGCCGACCCGGCGATCGCCAAGTCGGTCTATGCGCGCTACGTGGGTGCCTGACGTGATTTACCTGGACAATGCCGCCACGTCGTTCCCCAAGCCCGAGCCGGTCTTCCGCGCCATGGACGCCTTCGTGCGCGCCTCGGCCGCCAACCCGGGCCGCGGCGGCCACCGCCGCGCCATCGAGGCCGAGGCGATGATCAACGACACGCGGCGCCTGCTGGCCCGCCTGGTCGGCTGCCCGCGCCCCGAACGGGTGGTGTTCGGATTGAACGCCACCGACGGCCTCAACATGGCGATCCGCGGCGTGCTGCGGCAGGGCGACCACGTGATCACCTCGGTCCTCGAGCACAACTCGGTGTCGCGCCCGCTCAACCGCCTGGAGCGCGACCGGTTCATCACCCTCACCCGCCTGCCGGCCGGCGCCGACCACGTCATCGACCCCGACGCGGTGGCGAGCGCCTTCACCGGCAAGACCCGCCTGGTGGCGCTCACCCAGGCCTCGAACGTCACCGGCACGATCCAGCCGATCGCCGCCATCGGCAAGATCGTGCGCGAGCGCAGCGCCCTCTTCCTGGTCGATGCGGCGCAGAGCGCCGGCGTCGTCCCGATCGACGTCGAGAAGGATGCTATTGATCTATTAGCCTTCACCGGCCACAAGGGCCTCCTCGGCCCGACCGGCACCGGCGGCCTGGTGGTCGGCGAGCGCGCCGCCGTCGCCCCCTGGCGCGAAGGCGGCACCGGCGGCGACTCGTCGTCACCGATCCAGCCCGAGGAATTCCCCCACCGGCTCGAGGGAGGCACGCCGAACGTCTTCGGCCTGGCCGGTCTGCGCGAGGGAGTGAAGCTGCTTCTCGAGCGCGGGGTCGAGTCGATCCTGGCGCACGAGCGGGCGCTCCTCAAAACTTTCGTCGGCGCCCTGAAGGACCCGGGCCGCTTCAACTGGTACGGAGCCGACAAGGCGATCGTCGAACGTCGCGGCGAGGGCCGGGTCGGCCTGGTCGGCCTGAACCTCCCCGGCTTCGCCCCTTCGGAGCTGGCAGCGATCCTCGACGAGCAGTTCGACATCGCGGTGCGCGCCGGCCTCCACTGCGCGCCGTACGCCCACAAGCACCTCGGCACCTTCCCGCAGGGGACGGTGCGCCTCAGCGCCGGCATCCTGACGACCGAGGACGAGATGCGCCGGGCGGCCGCCGCCTTCGACGAGGTGGCCGCCGCCTGACGACGGGCGCGACGAGATAAAGAACGAGAGCGATGTGAGCTGGACGAAAGGATGGCTGAGGCGATGAGCTTCGTGAAAGGTTTGAAGTGCAAGGAATGCGGCGCCGAGCAACCGGTCGCGCCGCGGGCGATCTGCGAGGACTGTTTCGGCCCGCTCGAGGTGACCTACGACTACGCCGCCCTCGCTCGGACCTTCGACCGCGACCGGGTGACGGCGCGCCCCCGCTCGATGTGGCGCTTCCGCGAGCTGCTGCCGGTGGACGGCGAGCGGATCCTGGGCGAAGAGGTCGGCGGCACGCCGCTGGTGCGCGCCGATCGTCTCGCGGCGCGCCTCGGCGTGCGCGAGCTGTACGTCAAGAACGACGCGGTCAACTTCCCCACCCTGTCGTTCAAGGACCGGGTGGTGTCGGTCGCGCTGACCAAGGCGCGCGAATTCGGCATGACCACGGTCGGCTGCGCCTCGACCGGCAACCTCGCCAACGCGGTCGCCGCGCAGGGCGTGCGGCACGGCTTCGAGACCTGCATCCTGGTGCCCGAAGACCTCGAGGCGGCGAAGATCCTCGGCACCACCGTCTTCGGCGCGCGCCTCGTCGGCGTCAAGGGCGACTACGACCAGGTCAACCGCCTCTGCAGCCAGATCGCCGACCGCTTCGGCTGGGGGATCGTCAACGTCAACCTGCGCCCCTTCTACGGCGAAGGCTCCAAGACGGTCGGCTACGAGATCGCCGAGCAGCTCGGCTGGAAGGCGCCGGCCAACGTCGTCTGCTGCATGGCGGGCGGCTCGCTGATCACCAAGATCGCCAAGGGGTTCGGAGAGCTGGCCGAGCTCGGCTTCATCGACAAGAGCCCGACCGCTTTCCACGGCGCCCAGGCGACCGGCTGCAACCCGATCGTCACCGCGGTGAAGGACGGCAGCGGCGAGATCCGCCCGGTCAAGGCGCGCACCATCGCCCGCTCGCTCGCCATCGGCAACCCGGCCGACGGCTACTACGCCGCCCGCCTCATCCGCGACAGCGGCGGCCAGGCCGAAGATGCGAGCGACACCGAGATCGTCGACGGGATACGTCTCTTGGCCGAGACGGAAGGGATCTTCACCGAGACCGCCGGCGGCGTCACCGTCGCCGTCGCCAAGAAACTGATCGAGCAGGGCCGCCTGTCGCGCACCGAGCCGATCGTCCTGGTCATCACCGGCAATGGATTGAAGACCATGGAGGCCCTGACCTCGACCGCGGCCGTCTACCCGGTCATCGAGCCGCGCCTCGAGGCGTTCGAGAAGACCATGGCGCGCGCCGACGCGGCAGCCGCCGCCAAGTCCGCGGCGGCGGCGGGCGCGACCGAGGCAGGCGCCGGCCCGACGATTTCAGCGTTCGCCGCGCCTTCATCCTTCGTCACTTCATCCAACAGCGCCGTCCCCCCGGCGCCGAACCACGGGAGGACCTCATGGCCATCCAGGTAAGAATTCCGTCCGTCCTGCGCCGTCAGACCGAAGGCGCCGAGACCGTCTCGCTCGAAGGCGCCACCATTGGCGAGATCCTGATGAGCCTCGAGACCCGCTACGAAGGCTTGAAGGGAAAACTGTGCGGCCCGCAGGGCGAGATCCGCCGCTTCGTGAACATCTACATCAACGACAATGACGTCCGCCTCCTCGGCGGCCCGACGACGAAGGTGTCGGAGGGGGACGAGGTGACGATCATCCCGGCGGTCGCGGGCGGGTAGGGACAGCCGATCAGGCGCGCGTCGTTCGAGCGGATCGCGACGCCGTCACGTTACCTTCCCATGTGAGCCTGCCCCGAAGCCGGCGCAAGGCGCGGAACAAGCTGATTTTTTCGACGAGCCGACGGAGAGCGATGTGCACAACCTCGCGCCTGGTTCTCGCGCCGGTGAGGCGCATCGCCTTCTCGACGAGCTTGGTGTCGATCTCGATATTCGTTCGTCCCATCTTGGGAACCCTCCCCGGCGGCAAGTCGATCTGCCGTCATCGATTTGAGCTAAGCGGCGGCGTCCTCTCTCCACCTACCATTGGTGTAGCGCAGGCGGGTGATCCGCTGGTTCCGTTCAAGTAGACGGTAGCTCATCACCAGTCAGCCGCACCGGCTTGCCCAGAACGACACGTGCAATCGTGCGGTGCAGGCCGCCCATTCTCCGGATTACCGGACTCTCAGTCCGGCAGGACGCGCACCGGCGCATGACGATGCCCACGAGATAGACACCCGCGAGCCCTGAAGAGGTGTAGTGATATGGATCGGCCGCAGTCGCTTTCTTCTCTATGAGTGCCTTGCCGCACTTGTGACAAGTCATGGGGGGAATGTCGCTAGAAAGGATACTGTCTTTTAAATAGATCATCAAGATAAGTCTTTCCACAAACGGACGATAATCTGGATAATGGTGGTGTTCCGGAGGATTTTGACATGGCGAGCGCCTCGTGAAGCTGTCCATCGGCATTACCGCAGGTGAGGGGCAGAGGCTGGCCGCGGAAGCCCGCCGCCTGAACGTGTCGCCCGAGGAGCTCGCCGCCGCGGCGATTCACGACCTCTTGGGTCAGCGGGACGCTGATTTCGAGCGGGCTGCCACGCGGGTTCTGGAGAAGAACCGGGAACTCTACCGTCAGTTGGCCTAATCAGCCTAGTGGCCCGGTCCAACCTGCCGAACCTGGCGGCGTGCGGTCTGCCCGCAAGGTGGGATCGATGACGAAATCTTTGGAACTCGCCTTCCACGAGGCCTCGAGGCTCCCCGAACCCGAGCAGGATGCACTGGCTGAGGCGATCCGCAGCGAGATTATGGGAGAAGAGGATTGGGTCAGGTCGTTCGCCGACTCTCCGAATGCTTTCGAGCGTCTGGCCGATGAAGCGATTGCAGAATCTCGTGCTGGGCGGACGCACCGGGTCAAGCCGACGAGTATCTGGGCCCGCTCGGCCTGACTCCGGCGAAGCTGGCCGGGCACATTGGTGTGCCAGTGCAGTGCATCAACAAAGTCATCCGCGGAGAGCGCGGCATCAGGCCGGCAACCGCGTGGCTTCTTGCGCAGGCGTTCGGCACCACACCCGAGTTCTGGGTCAACCTCCAGGCGAGCTATGACCTGGCGAGCACGCGTCCGACACGGAACATTTGCAGGCTTCTGAAGGCCGACTGACAAATACGTTCGGGAAACGGCGGCGGGCTCATCTAGGCTGTATCATCTTCGGTGCCGATCTTTGGAGGCTCATTAGGATGGAGCCTCCGCACATTCATGTCCAACGCGATCGGTATCTGGCCAAGTTTTGGCTACAGCCGGTGACGCTCGCGCGGGTAACTGGCTTTGGGGCCGTGGAGTTGCGTAGGATCGAGAAGCTCGTGGTCAAGAATCGGGAGAGGTTCGTGGAGGCTTGGCATGAGTACTTTGGCGGTTGAGGTCGCCGCGCGGGCCCGGGCGGTTCGTCTGACGCGCGACGAGCTCGTTGTGGACCTTCAAGACGGCCGCACTGTCGCGGTTCCGCTGGCGTGGTTCCCGAAGCTCCTCCATGCGACCGACCGCCAGCGTCGTAGGTGGGAGTTGCTCGGCGATGGGGAGGGAATCCGTTGGCCTGGCCTTGATGAAGACCTCAGCGTCGCAGGTCTACTCCGCGGAACACCTGCGCCTCTGTTTCTTCCTGTTCGAAATCGGCGGCGGCCTAACCGCACGCGCGTGAGAACGGGTCGAGGGCGCCGTCGGAAGGCCGGCTAGCGACCGGACGCGTTCGGATTTCCAGACTTGGGACGAAGTGACGATCATCCCGGCGGTCGCGGGCGGGTAGAACCTCAGGGTTTCTGACTCTCTGCCGATGCCGGAGCCGGGGAGGCGGAAGCCGCGGGCGCCTTCCAGCCTCGGGGATCCATCGTAGTGCGGATGAACTTGGCCACCTTGTCGGCGAAGTCCCGCATCCCCTTATCCTCGTTCCCTCCGGCCCAGCCGGCCACCTTGCGATCGAGGATCCGCTCCTGTCCCAGGATGGTCCCCGTCGCCTTGTCTTTGAGGACACAGTCCACCTCGATCTTCTGCTGACCGGCGCCAAGTCCGACCAGGAGCCGCTTCGTCTTGCTTCCGGCGAGCCAGTCCACTACCTTGCCGCCCAGCTCCAGCACCATCTCCTGTCCATCCCCGGGCCCGCTGGCCTTGCGGACCGTGGGGAGGAGCTTGGTTTGCGTGAACTCGGTGATTAGAATCCGCTCGATGGTGTCCAGCGCCTCGTCGGGCATCCTTCCGGCCCGTTCCGCTTCCTTGCTGCTGTAGTCCTCGCGATTCACGTCAAAGCGATTGATTTCGAGGACGAGATAACCTGTGCCTCCCGCGGCGCCGTCCGCCGCCAGGCAGGTTCCAGAGATGATGACGAGCGTCGCCAGGATGAAACTTGACCCGATCCGTTTCATAGTGACCTCCATCAGGCGTGGTTCTAGCGCCGCTGGTCGTGAGGGACGGTGACGGTGGCCGTGCCGATGGTGGCGTTGAGGGAGTGATCGGACGCGCCGTAGGTGATGACGTAGGTGCGGCCTCCGCTTCCGCCGTCGCGCTCGGCGCGCAGCTGCATCGAGCGATCGTCGATGCCGATGGCAGCGCCGGCCACCCAGGGTCCCGGCGCGAGCGTTCGTCCGCCCTCGAGCGCCGTCACGCCCTGGAGCGCCACCGACACCCTGGACGGGTCGCAGACGTCGCTCACCGATACATTGATGCTCACGTCGACCAGCTTGTTGGTCACCGGCCAGAGACGATTCGGAGTCGCCGTCACGATCATCGTCGGCGGCGCCGTGTCGCGCACCGTGATCGACACCGTGTCGGGAGGCGAGTCGAGCTGGCCGTCGTTGACCACCAGGGTTACGGTCGAAGTCCCGAGTGGAATGAAGACCACCGGCCGCGCCCCTTCGGCAGTGCCGAATGGGCCGCCCCAATGATAGGTCAGCGGGTCGCCGTCCGGGTCGGTCGAGGCGGTGCCGTCGAGCTGCACCATCATCCCGCCGATCTGGCCGCACTCGACCACCTGGTCGGGGCCGGCGTTGGCGACCGGCGCCCGGTCCGCGGGCGGAGGGGGCGGGCCGAAGAGGACGATCTCTTGAGGTCCGGCGTCGGTCATGGCGGCGAAGGCCAGGCTTCCGTTCCCATCGGATGAGAGCCGCCCGGTCTGCCTGAACCCGGCCTGGAAGAATCGGTAGTTGCCGCCGTCCGGCGACGGCCGGCCGCTCGCGGCGATGACCGTAGTCGGCGTCGAGTCGGCAGCGAGGGTCGGGCTGCTCGCTGACGCCGCGCCCGCCGTCGCCTCGCGCATCAAAATCGCCTCGCTGCCATCGAAGAAGCGCAGCGCATAGGCCAGGCGGCCGGCGCCGGCGAAGGCGAAGCGCGGCGGCACCGAGGCGACGAAGCCGAGGTCGTCGATGAGGTCGAACTTCAGCGCCACCGAGGTCGTGGTGGCGCCTTCTTTCAAGAAGAGCCCGAAGTCGGCGTCGTCGTCATAGATCGACGAGAAAGCCACCCGGCCGGAAGCGTCGGTGTCGACCGCCTGCAGCTCGAAGGGGCTCAAGCGGCCGCCATCGACGACGTCGCCGGAGCCGACCACCCGCACCGCGATGCTGCCGCCGCCCGGCGTCAACGGCGCCGCGAACAGGGCGAAGTCGCCGAGGCTCGTGACCGCCCCGAACAGTACCCGCCCCGTGTCGTCGAGCGCCGGCGCCGCCGACATCCCGAGGAAGAACGACCCGGTGAAGATCTGCGTGAAGGTGCCGCCGCCGGGCACCGGGTCGCCGGGCGCCGCCACGCGGAAGAAAGCCACGCCGTCGTAGCCGAGCAGTATTGTCGTGAGGTCGTCGAGCGTCACCGGCAGCGCCAGCTGCCCCATCGCGTTGACTCGCGACGGCGCCTGCATAGAGTCGATGAATTGAGTTCCGGTCGGATCGATCTGCTTCACCCCGATCCGTCGCTGCAAGCTTTGTGGAGACCCGGTGCCGGGAGGGGACGGCACGCCGTAGTAGAGCCCCAGGCTGGGCCGGGCCGGGGTGGTCGGGTCGACCCCGAGAAAGGCGAGCGTCCCCTCCCCGTTCATGCTGTGGAAAGCGAGCGTGTCGCCCAGGAAGTGCGAGATGGCCGGCCCGCCAGGGGCACTGCCCCTTTGGGTGATCGGCACGATGGCGCCCGCGCGGTCGCGGACGAACAGCCCCCGTTCGCCCCCGGTCACCCGCGCATCGAAGATGACCGAGCCGGCCGCCGGCCCGGGCCCGACCGCCAGCGACGGCCCGCCCCCTTGCGGCGGCAGACCGTTGTCGAGAAACGATGTGAAACGGGCCGGGCCGGCGATCTGTACGCCGGCGACCACGACCGGCGTCGGGTCGCTCGGCGGCGTATTCCCCACCCCCACCTGCCGCAAAAAGAGGCCGCTGGCGGTCGACCCTTCCGCCACGAACATCACCGTATCGAGCCCACGCCAGGTCGGGCTCCCCTGCCCGTCCCGGTTCGGGACGTTGGTGACCGTGCCGGTCGCGGGGAAGGTCATCCCTTCTTCGATCACGGCGAGCTGGCCGGTCGCGCCGCTCGGGAAGACCGGACCGAAGACATAGACCCCGGAGCGGTTGTTGGAGGTGAGCGCTCCGAAGATGACGTCGCCGAGCTCATTGATGCTCGGGTCGAGGTCGGTGATC
>JBGPLZ010000115.1:0-9918 GCA_041486695.1 Acidobacteriota bacterium
CCTCCTCGTGGCCCACGCCGCGGATCTTCACGTCCAGGAGGGCCAGCGACTGGTTGAGGCGGTACATGCCGTACTTGCCGATGACCCCGAGCAGGCCCATGCCGCCCCGCATCTTGATGCAACGGGTTCCGGCCCCCTCGGTCGCCTCCACCATCTCGGGCTGGTACCCCTGGGCCAGCAGCAGCTTCTTTCCTTCCGCGCCGCTGTAGCGCGTGGCGATGGCGACCAGGGCGCGGGCGGCGTAGTCGAAGACGTCGGGCCAGGCGATCTGGACGAACTCGTCCTGGCCGCGCGAGTCGAACCGGAACTGCGCTTTCACCTCGGGGGTCAGCTCGGGGAAGCCGGCGTCGGCCCAGGCCTTCCAGCCGCGCCGCATGATCGGATGCTTCAGGCGGTAGGGGCCGTAGACGACGCGGTGGAAGGTGTAGCCCTTGGCGCACTGGCGCGGGTTCCAGTTCACCGTCGCGTGGTTCCCGTACAGGTCGGAGTAGTTCTGATAGTCGTAGGTCGCACCGAAGCGCGTCACGATGCCGTTGCGGACATAGGCGCGCACGCGGCAGGCGTGGGTGTCGTTGGGGGAGCAGACCCAATCGAACGTGCTGTCGTAACGGTACTGGTCGCGGTAGATCTTCTCCCAGTCCCGGGTGGGCGAACCGGCGAGCGGATTCTGATCCGGGTCGGCGGTCGCCAGCAGGTCGAGGGGCAGCGCCATGCCGATCACCGTGGTGCCGGCGCCGATGCCGAGCCACCGCATGAACTCCCTGCGGGGTATTCCCTGGAGGACGTCTTCGTCGCGATGGGACATCGTCGTCTCCCTTCCCTCTGCTAAGGCGCGAGCTTCAGCTCCTGCCAGATGGTCACCGACTTCTTGCCGTCACGATCGCCGGCGCTGCCGTTCCAGACCGCGAAGGCGACCGGGACCGAGGCGCCGGGCGCGAGCTCGACGGCGTCCGTCCCCTTCACTTTGAGAGCCCGGCGGAACACCACCCTGTAGCTGTCGGTCGAGTAGACGCCCCGGGCGTCGAGGACCCGGTCCGGGACCGGCCGCGCGCGCAGCGTCCCGAACCCCTGGGCGTGCAGGTCCTCGCAGGCATTCTTGGTGGTCGGGTCCGAGACGATGTTCCCGGCCCCCCAGCCGGTGACGTAGGTGGGATCCGAATCAAGCGTCAGCGCCCCGCGCGTCGGCTGCTCGAGCGGCGAGCGCATCGAGTTCGGGTAGGAGTCGATGCCGATGTTCGGGTAGACCTTGTCGAGGTCCTGAAACGCCGGCTCGAGATCCGCCTGGCGCTCCGACTTCCACATCCAGATGTTGACGAACCGGCCGCGCTCGCCCATCGCGAAGAAGGGCGGGTCGGGGGTCAGGGAGAACTCCGCCGCCACGGCGTCGCGAAAATCTTGGGGTCGAATCACCGTATGGTCGTAGGTCTGGTCGGTCCAGGTCAGGAGGACTCCCAGGCTCGCGCCGTCGTGCAGGGCCCGCACCGTCAGCTCCTCGGGGCGCTCGGAGCGCCACCAGAGCGGCATCAGGTGCAGGTTGACCGGATCCGCCTGGTTCCACAGAGAGCTGTCGGGATGCTGCGGCAGCTCTTTCACCCGGGCGGCCACGATCTGGAACTTCTTCATCTCGACCCGGGCGCGCTGCGCATCGCTCGACAGCGAGCGCACGAAGTGGACCAGGTGCCAGGCGTCGTTGCCGTAGGCCCAGTCACTCATCGGCATCGGTGTCCCCGGCATGCCGGCGATGATGCGGCGGTAGATGTTCTCCGGAGTCGGGTCGCCCTTGAAGACGCCGAGAGTCAGATCGCGCGGGCGGGTCGGGTACCCCTTGTCGTCGAACTGCTCCTGGGCCCCGTCACCGCGGGCGGTCGCTCCATGGCATCCGGCGCAGGCGTCGGCGAACATCTCGCGCGCCCGGGCCCTGGCCGCCTCGTCATAGGGCGGCTCGGGGGGGATCCGGATGATGCCGGCGCGGGGGGCGTCCGAGTCCGGGGCGCCGGAGGCGGGCTTGATCTCCCACGGTTGCGTCGCCAGCGACTTGACGTACTGCACCAGGGCCCAGCGCGAGCGCTCCGGCAAGTGCCCCCATGAGGGCATGGCCGAACCCGGGATGCCGCGCGACATCGTCTGGAAGAGGTCCTGGTCGGTCGGCGTCCTCTCCCAGGTCGAGACGAGGATGAACTTCCCCGCGGTGAAGTCGCGCGGCTTGGGATACAAGAGGTAGGCCGCCTCGCCTTCCCCGCGTCCGTCGGGGCCGTGGCAGGCGGCGCACTGCTGCACGAAGATCTGCTTCCCGAGCCCGAGCAGCTCGTTCGAAGGCGGGGAGGCCTGGGGCGCCGCCGCGGGAGTCTCTCGCGACCAGGCGCGGCCGACGAGCAGGGTTAGAACCAGCAGGGCGGCTGACGTCTTCCATCTCATCGGCACCTCCAGCCGGGACCCGGCGGCGTGCGGTCCTCAGGGTGTCAGCCTAGGAGGCGAGAGTGGAGACGCGTATGATCCAGATCAGGAAACCCGTCCCTCCGGGATCGAAGCGCGCAGCGTGCGCCTCATCTCGTGCGCGAATCGCAGGCGGAAGGCGGCGGCCATCGCCTTGAGACGCATCTCCTTCCAGAAGAACCTGCCCGGGCGATCCACGAACCAGCGGCATTCCTCCGGCAGCAGCACGAGGCTCACGTGGATGTTCGGGGCGACGCCGATCGGCAGGTTGCGCTCCATGCAGGCCTCATAGAGGCGGCGGAACACCGGCACGAGATCCTCGGTCCGCGGCGGCGGCTCGTCCTCCATGTCGGTGCCGACGAGCGGTCGGAAGACGCACACCGTCGGCACCCCGCCGACCGAGGTGATCCAATCGATGGCCGCGATCGAAGAGGCGGGCGGCTCGAGCCCCGCGATGATCTCGCCGTTGGCGACCCACGGCTCGAAGCTGCGGCGGCCGGTGCGCCCCAGACGGGCGCAGTGCTCGACCGCGCGCAGGTAGCGGTCCAGGCCGTATTCCCGATCCTTCCCCGGGCAGACGCGGTGGAAGATGTCGCGGTCGAAGATCTCGAAGCAGAAGGAGGCCCGGTTGACGCCCATGGCGCGCAGCGCCTCGTAGCGGCGCAGGTCATGGTGCGGCGGAGTCTGCACGCCCACCAGCAGACCGGTCTCCTGCTTGATCCGCCGGATGTAAGGCTCGAGGATATCGAGGTAGGTATCCCCTTGGTAATGCCCGGTGTTGAAGTCCACGTAAGTGATCCGGGATTCGGCGCGCGCCGCGTGCACCACTTCCATCACCTCGTCGACCGACTTCTCGTCGGCGTCGTCCACCCCGAGATTGAGCCCGACGGAGCAGAAGTGGCAGTTCTGCTTCGGCTTCTCCCGCCAGTAGTCGCACACCTTGGCCGGGTAGACCCCCAGGTAGGTCCCCTGCAGGGTGCCGACGCGGGTCATCGGCTTGCCGGTGGAGGTGGCGCGGTCGTACCAGTTCGGCCTCGGGGCCGGCATGACCTGGGCCACGACCTCGGACGCGCCGGTGACCATCTGGGGCGACCCGCCGTTCCCGGGCGGCCGGTGACCGTGACGCCTGATCACGTAGCACCCTTCCACCCGGTGCAGGACGTAGGGGGAGGATTGGGCGAACTTCTCCGTGACCGGCACGTTGGTCCACAGCCCGCCCGGGAGGATCAGTTCGAGGCCGCTGCCGAGCCCCGCCCGGGTCCGCAGGACCGCCCGCCCCCCGTCGGCGCCGACGGTGCAGGAGTCGTCGATGCGCAGGCCCCGGCAGTAGAGGTCGAGCTTGAGAAGCGCAGGATTGCGACGGACATCGGTTTCCATAGGAGGCGCCTGGGTGGCGTACTAAAGAAGATACGCTCAAACCGGGCTTCCGGCCATGATCTGGATCACCCGCCGGCGTCGGTGTAGACGATCGCCCCGCCCAGGATCGTCATCAGAACTTTGGTGTCCGAGATCTGCTCGGTGGGGATGTCGAACAACTTCTGGCTCAAGACGATCAGATCGGCATACTTGCCGACTTCGATCGAGCCGGTGTTGCGCTCCTGGTGCATCTGGTAGGCGCTGTTGATCGTGTGCATCCTGATCACGGCGAGCAGGTCGGGAATGACTTCCCCGGGGCTCAACGCGCCGGGATGGACACCGGCAACCGCCTCGCCGGTGTGGTCGACGGCCGTCTCGATCTGCACGAAGGGCAGCAGCGGGTCGACCGGATAGTCGCTGCCGCCGGCGATGACGGCGCCGGAGTGCCACAGCTCGGCGGCGGGGAACAGGCGGTCGTAGAGGGCGTCCTCGAGGTAACCGGCCGTGCCGGTCACCAGATACGCGTCGCGCCGTGCCCACTGCAGCGACATGCTGGCGATGACGCCGAGCTTGCCGAAGCGCGGCACGTCCGCCGCGTCGATCGCCTCGAGGTGCGTGATGGTGTGGCGCAGATCGCGCCCGCCGTTGCGCTCCAGGGCCGCCTGGAAGTTGTCCAGCGCGTCCCGCGTGGCGCGGTCCCCGATGGCGTGGATGTGGATCTGCCAGCCCGCCTTGTCGAGCTCGACGAAGCCGGGCCGGGCATCGGCGCACGACGGGTCCGGCCCTCGTGAGGGCCCGGGCCGCCAGTCCGGCTGGTCGGGCGTCCCGGCGTTGACGCGGTACGGCTTCAGCATCGCGGCCGTGTGGGCCGGGTACTCCATGACGCCGTCGCAGTAGACCTTCACGCTGCTGACGTCGATGAGCCCGCGCGCGTACTTCTTGTAGTCATCGAGGGCGGCGATCTTCTTCCTGAGGTCGGAGAGGTCGGTGTTGCCGCGGACGAACCCGGCCGACAGAGCGACATTGAGCCGCAGCGTCAGTTTCCCTTCGTCCTGGAGCTTCGCCCACTGGGCGACCTCCTCCTCGCCCTTGTCGGAGACGAAGACGGAGGTGAGGCCCATCCGATTGGCGTCGGCGTTCGTCCGCCGCACTGTGTCGAGCCGCATCTCGTCGGTGACCGTCGCCGCCTGGCCCCAATCGCCGGATTCGAAGTCCGCGAATGAGCCGTTCGGCTTGCGGTTCGCGTCGCGGCCGATCTCGCCTTCGCGCGGGTCGGGCGTGTTCTCGTCGATGCCGGCGTTGGCGATCGCCCGGCTGTTCATCCAGAACTTGTGGCCATCGGCGTGCGTGATCATGATGGGCCGGCTGGTGTCGAGCCGGTCCAGGTCATAGCGCGTCAGCGCCGTCCCCGGCGGCTCGATCGCCTCCCCGAACAGGTGGCTCGCCGAGAACCGGAGGTTGGATTTCTTGAAACCGGCCTGGTCGGGCCGATCGAGACAGGCCTGGAGCCTGGCGAGAACTTGCGGAACCGTGCCGCCCGCGTAGCCCATCTCGCAGTCGGTCCGGCGCGTGCCATGGAAGTGCCCGTCGACGATCCCCGGCATGACCATGCGGCCCTCGAGATCGATGACCCGGGTCTTCGGGCCCGCGTACCGTCTCGCCTTGCGGCTCGGCCCGATGAACACGATCCGGCCATCGGCGACGGCGATCGCCGCCGCGAACCGCGGCCGCTCCGCGTCGGTGCCGCGCGCCGGGCCGCCGGTTGGAGCGGGGGCTACGCCGAGCGCCGGGCCGCCGGCCTTCTGTTCGATGCCGTGGAACACCAGGATCTCGCCGTTCAACATGACCAGATCCGCCGCGCGCGGACGGGCCTCCACCCGGGACGTGCAGCAGGCCGCCACCACGAGCACGACCGCCGCCAGGCGCACGGAAATGTGGAGCCGGGTCTTGGTGACGGACGGAACTTCGATCGTTGCGGTCACGGGCCCTCCGGTTTGGTGCCGCGATGATGCAGGTCATCGAGGCGCATGTCAACCGATGTTGTATTCGGGCCTCGATTGGACCAGAATGCGGGGCCATGCGGATCCTCAAATTCACGATGCTGGTGGTGCTGGGCTGCGCGCCCGCGTTCGGCGATAGCGAGCCGTTACGCGGCGTCTACGTGAGCGACATGGATCGCAGCGTCGATCCATGCGTCGACTTCTACGACTATGCGAACGGGGCGTGGCGGGCCGCCAATCCGATCCCCGCGTCCATGGCACGCTGGAGCCGTCGCTGGGCCGCGGGAGAGATGGCCAAGGATCAGTTGAAGATCATCCTCGACGACGTGTCGGCCCGGAAGGATTGGGTCAAGGGGAGCGTCGAGCAGCAGATCGCGGACTATTACGGCTCGTGCATGGAGCAATCGCGCATCGATGCGCTGGGGATGAAGCCGATCACGCCGCTGTTTGCCGACATCGAGACCATGAAGGGCCGGGCCGATCTGCTGAGGATGATCGGGCGGTTCCACGAGATGCAGATCCTCGTCCCGTTCGGCCTGGCGGCCAGTCCGGACAACCACAACCCCACCCGGGTCATCGCCGACATCGTCGCCGCCGGGCTCGGCCTGCCGGACCGGGACTATTACGTGAAGACGGAAGCGCGCTTTCAGGAGGCGCGCGACAAGTACAGGTCGCACGTCGCGCGGATGTTCATTCTGGCCGGCGATCGTGATGCGGCGGCGAAGGCGGCTTCCGCGAGCGTGTTCGAGTTCGAGAAGAGGCTCGCCGAGGCCTCGCTCGACAACGTCCAGCTGCGCGATCCACTGGCCACCGATCACAAGACCAGCTTCGCCGATTTGAAGGCGCTGACGCCGCGCTTCGACTGGGCCGCCTACTTCACGCGCGCCGGGCTCTCGAAGGGCGATCTCAACGTGCAGGAGCCGAAATTCCTGCACGAGGTGGATCGCCAGCTCGGCGCCGTGCCCCTGCCGGAGTGGAAGACGTACCTCAAATGGCAGTTGCTCCACGCGGCCGCGCCGGCGCTCTCATCGGCGTTCGTGGACGAGGACTACGCATTTTACGGAAAGTACCTGAGCGGGGCGAGCGAAATCAAGCCGCGCTGGAAGCGCTGCGTCGAGTCGACCGACGCCAACCTGGGCGAGGCGCTCGGCCGGAAGTACGTCGAGCGATACTTCCCTCCGGCCGCCAAGGCGCGCATGCAGGAGATGGTCAATAACCTTCTCGCGGCGATGGGGGAGACCATCGAGGGCCTGGAGTGGATGGGCCCGGAGACAAAGAAGAAGGCGCTCGAGAAGCTCGCGACCTTCAACCCGAAGATCGGCTACCCGGATCGGTGGAAGGATTACCGCAAGGTCGACATTCGCCGCGAGGCGTACTGGTCCAATCAGCTCGCGGGCCGAAAATTCGCGGTGCGGGACGACTGGGACCAGATCGGCAAGCCGGTGGATCGCGGCCGGTGGGGCATGACGCCGCCGACCTCGGACGCCTACTACAACCCGCTGCTGAACGAGATCGTCTTTCCCGCCGGCATCCTGCAGCCGCCGGCGTTCGACATGAACGCGGTGGACGCGGTCAATTACGGCGCCATCGGCGTGGTGATCGGGCACGAGATCAGCCACGGGTTCGATGACGAGGGTGCGCAGTATGACGCGCAGGGACGGCTTTCGAACTGGTGGACGCCCGAAGACCTCAAGAACTTCCAGGCGCGCACGCAGTGCGTGGTGAACCAGTTCGAGGGCTACTTCATCGAACCGAACATTCACCACAACGGTCGGCTGGTCCTGGGGGAATCGATCGGCGACCTCGCGGGCGCGAAGATCGCCTACCGCGCCTACGCCATCGCGCAGCGCGGCAAGCCGCCGGCCCCGACGATCGACGGCCTCACGCCGGAGCAGCAGTTCTTTGTCGCATGGGGCCAGTTCCGAGGCGACGCGACCCGTCCCGAGACGCAGCGTCTGATGGTGCAGAACGATCCCCATCCGATCGCCAAGTACCGGGTGATCGGCCCGCTCTCAAACCTGGCCGCCTTCCAGCAGGCATTCGCCTGCAAGCCAGGCGCGCCCATGGTTCGCCCACCCAGCACGCTCTGCGAGGTCTGGTAGCCGCGGCCATGAAGCCCCAATTCTTAATGATCCGAGCTCGCGCCCTGCCCCTTCGATTTTTCTGAATCCGATCCGTCCGGCTTCGGCGCGTCCGGCTTTGGCTTCGCGCCTCGGGGCGGGGCGTTCTTGCGCCCCTTCCCATCCGGCTTCGCGGACTGACCCCTCGCCGGCTCCGGCCTGGAGGGCGGCGTGGTGGTCGAGGGTTGGGGCGTCGCGGCCGAGGGATGGGCGGGCGCGTTACTGGGCTGCGTCGGGGCGTTGGACGGCTGCGCCGGCGCGCTGGATGACTGCGTCGGAGCGTTGGACGGCTGTGTCGGAGCGCTGGGCGACTGGGTCGGCGGCGCGGGCGGTGCCGGCGCGGTCCCCTGGGGAGAATGGCGGGGCGGCTGCGGCTTCGTCAGCGCGTCGAAGAACCTGCGACCCCGGCTTTCGTGCGACTGGTGAGCGCGGTTCTCCGTCTCCTGCCCTCGGGCCGCCGGGGGCGGTTCGGGCGGCGTGGATGCCTGCGGGGGTGGCGCCGGCTGCGCGCCCGTCGGGGCCGGCTCCGGCTGCGGCGGCGCGGGACGGAAGTCGTGCGGACGTTCCTTTTGATCGTGGCCCGGGGGATCGATGCGTCCCTGCGACGAGCGGCCGCGCCGGGGATCCGGCCGGAAGACGACGAAATCCTGTCCTCGCACCTTGCCGCCGCGGTTCGCCTCGGATGTCTCGCTCTCCGCGACGCGGTAGTGGGGAATCGTGTGGCCGACGGCCCTGCCGATCGACTCGACCCGCACGCCCTGGTTCACGACGCGATTGTTGATGTAGGTGTAATTCGTGATGTTCTGGGTGGCCTGGATCAGCGTGACATTGCGCGCCGGGGGCATGATGTAGTTCCGCACGCCGGGATCGACCAGGTTGCGCGCGTTGACGAAGCACCACGAGGACGGCTCGAGCGACACGTTGATGCCGGCCCAGTCGAGGCCGACACCGGCTTGGACGCGGACCTGCCAGGGAAGCGGCGCCCAGCCGACATAGCCGCCCCCTTCATGCCACGCGACCCATGCGGGGCCCCACTCGGTGCCCGGCACCCAGACCCAGCCGTACTGAGGATCCTGGTGCCAGCGGCCGTAGTGGTAGACCGCCCAGCCCCACTGTTCGTCGGAAGCCCAGGTCCAGCCATAGTCGGTGAACACCCAGTGACCGAGAAGGTACGGATGCCAGTCGGCCTGCACGCCATAGGGAGACCAGGCCCAGCCGGGACCTGACGCGTAGACCCATCTGCCGTAGGGCGCCAGGTCGTCGTAGAACGGCTGGTCCGAGCCGCCCGGAGTGGGGGCGGTCTCGGTCACGATCGGCCGATTCGGAATCGGCTGGTACCCGTAGGTGACGCAGCCGATCGCCGTGGCGCAGCCGATCAGAATAATCCCGATGCCCCAGAGTCGCGTCTTCATCATTAGTTGTTCTCCTCGCGTTCGGTCTCCCAACCTCAGGCAATACGCCAGGGAATATAGGTGCCGCGAGGGGACTCGTCACGCCGGCGCGCCGACAAATAACTGACGCCAATCTGCGAACTTTGGTCGCGCTTCTGACTTAGCAGTGCTGTTGTATTTCGTGGTGGTGGTGGCTGCCGCCCAGACTTTGGTGTTAACGGGGCCACGCCTGAGGGGGGCGGTGGTAGCGGGCTCGATAGCTGGCGTTGTCGTGGAGTCATCACCGAAGCCGACCGCTCGGTGACCACCGTCCTCCTACTATCGGCCCGCCCGGCCCGTCCAAGCTGAGATTCCAGTTCCGAGGCCTGTCAACGCGCTGTTCACCGGCGGGCGGTGGGCGTCCGAGCTGCATTGTTGCGTGACGTCCGGCAGGATTCACCCCCTCGCGACCCTGGGATACGCCGGCCCCCCGGTGCCGGCTTGCGATCGGCATCTGCCTCGCAACGTGCCCGCACCATGGAGCGCCCATTCTCCGCGGCCAGCCGCGATCTGTCCGCTCCCGCCTACGAGCGCCGCCGCCCGGAGGAGAGCGTCCTCTACCGCGTCGTTCAGGCGGAG
>JBGPLZ010000116.1:0-9669 GCA_041486695.1 Acidobacteriota bacterium
CACCGTCCTCGACGACTCGCCGCTCGAGCTGGAGGTGTCGGGGCAGCCGCCCTGGTCGCCGCGCAACTTCGACGAGCAGTACCGGGGCCCGGTCAGCGCCCGCCAGGCGCTGGCGATGTCGCTCAATGTCCCGACGATCCGCGCCGCCCAGCTGATCGGCCTGCGTGACGTGGTGCGCACCGCCCGGCGATGCGGCATCGAGAGCGCCCTCGAGCCGGTCCCGTCGATCGCGCTGGGGACCTTCGAGGTCACGCCGATCGAGATGGCCGCCGCCTTCACGCCGATCGCCACGCTGGGCTGGCGCGTCAAGCCGCGAGCCATCGTGGCGATCGTCGACGACACTGGCAAGTCGCTTCAGGTACCTGATGTCCGCCGCGAGCAGGTGATCACACCGCAGGCCGCCTATCTGACCCTCGACCTCATGCGCGACGTCGTGCGCTACGGCACCGGCGCGTCGGCCCGGTCCTTCGGCGTCGAAGGAGATTTCGCCGGCAAGACCGGCACGACCGACGACGGCCGCGACGCCTGGTTCCTCGGCTTCCATCCCGATTTCATGGCGCTGACCTGGGTAGGGTTCGACAACAACCGGCCGCTCCGTCTCGGCGGCTCGGTGCTGGCGCTGCCGATCACCGCCCAACTCGCGGCGGCGGCCCACCTCGATGTCGACCACGGCTGGGAGGCGCCGGAGGGGATCGTCGAGGCCGAGGTCGACCCGACGACCGGCATGCTCGCCTCCTCGCGCTGCCCGGAGTCGGCGACCGAGATCTTCATCGCCGGCACGGCGCCGAAGGAGGTCTGCGAGCACGAAGGAGGCCGGTTCGAATCATGGGCCTCCCGCTTCTTCCACTGGTTCCGGAGAAACTAGGGTCCTTATTGAACCTAGGGAATCTGCACCAGCGCCTTGCCGGCGCCGACGTTGCCGCTGGCGTCGGTGGCGCGCACCACGATGCTGTGCTCTCCCGGGGCCAGGCCGGTGATGGTGAGCTCGTAGCTCTCCTGAAGCGCGTCGTTCAGGCCGTCCGCCGGCCGCGCCAGGGTCCAGTCGCCCGCGTCGACGGCGTAGTCGACCTCTCGCACGAGGCTGAAGGTGTCGATGACCGTGAAGCCCAGCCGGGCGGTCGAGCCCGTGGTCTGGGCCTTGATCCCCTCGACGCGCGGCGGCGTGTTGTCGATATCGAAGTAAGCGGAGGTCTTCTCGGCGGTCAGCGCCTGGCCCGTTGGGTTGGAGGGGGCATCGCTGGCGACGACCCGGACGATGTAGGTCCCGTCAGGGATCGACGTGCTGTCGAGCGTGACGAAGTCCTCGTCCACTCCCTTACGAATCTGCTTCCAGGTCTTCTCGTCGATGCCCTTGTAATAGACGTCGTAGATCAGATCGTCGTCGTTCGGATCGATGACCTGCCAGGTGACCGATCGGGCGTCGGGATCGGAACCGCGCCGCGATTGTGGCCGAGCGCGCTTGCGGCCTCCGCCGTCGACATCGGAGGCCGCGGGCGGACGGGGTTCCTGGCCACCCGCCTGAACCGCCGGGATTTTCTGGAACGAGACGCCGGGCGGCTGCACCTCGACCTTGCGGATCTCGGGCGGCTGGTTGCGCTGCAAGTAGGTGATCGCCACCTCGCGCAGGACCGGCGTCTGTGCGGGGTCGTCGGTCGTCAACGTCGAGCGCCACTGCAGGAAGCGGGCGGGCGGGCTCGGCAGCCGCGCCTCGTCCGCGGCGCCCGAGACCGCGCTCCAGTCGGACCAGGTGCGATCGGGATCCTCGGTATTGCCGCTGCGGGCTTGTAGAGTGACGGCCGTTCCCCTGGGACGTTCGGAGCGGAAGGAGAGGCGACCCCAATCGGCGAAGGAGCGGGCGTCGAGCACGCGCGACTCGAAGCTGCCCGACTTGTCATGCCCCGAGCGGAGCACCGAGACGGTGCCGAAGTTGCTGCCGGCGACCACCAGATCCCCGGAGTCGGCCGCCGCGCCCTTCTTCGGCGCGGCGCGCAGCAGGGCGGTCACCTGCCCCGAGCTGATGCGCGCCACTTCGCCGACATCCCCGTCGGCGCTCAGGGCGTAGAGGCGGCCCTCGAGGCTCGACCCCATCACCAGGCCGCCCCCCGGAGACGGCGCCAGGCTCAGGATCGCCTCCTGGCTCCCGGACCAGAGCTCGCGGCCGAAGCCATCGCGCGAGATCAGGAACACCTTCCCCTCCAGGCCGATCGGCACCCGCTGCTCGGTCACCGGAGGGTTGGCGCTGTCCTGCGGCGGGGCCGGTGGTGCGGGCGCCGGCGGTCCGGTCTCCGAGGGAGCGGCGGGAGGCGGGGTCGGCGCGGGCAGCGAGGGGGGCCGGTCGCCGCGTGACGCACCGCGGAGGGCGCCTTCGCCGAGCACGGCGGCGTAGATCGACCCGCCCGGAAGCGCCACCAGCGCCACGACTTCATTGAGAGGCGCGTCGTACAGCACGGTCCCTTCTCCCTTGGGGGTGATCCTCAAGACGAGCCCGTGCCCATCGCTGCCGGCGAGCAGGTTCCCCTCGCCATCGAGCGTCAGGCTGCGGATGTGGGTCTCGGCGCTGTCGAACAGGATGCGGGAGCGTCCCCCGGCGTCGATCTTCATCACCCGGCCTTCGAGCCCGGTCCCGGCGTAAAGCTCGCCCTGTCGATCGAGGATCAGCGCCCAGATGTACTTCTCGCCGGTCTCCGCGACCCAGATCTTTTTTCCATCCGGGGCGACCTTGTAGATCTTGCCGCCGGGCGAGGCGCCGGCGTAAAGGTTGCCCGCGCCATCCAGCGCCAGGGCATGCACCTCCGGCTCGTCGACGCGGAAGAAGACGTCTCCCTTGCCCGCGGCAGGGACGCGATAGATCCGCCCCTGGTTGCCGCCCGAGGCGAAGATCGTCCCTTTCGGGTCCACGGCCAGCGCCCAGAGATAGGGCTGCGAGGACTCGAAGAGCTGATCGAGACGGGGCGACAGGCGCAGCGCGCCGTCGGCCGACAGGGAGACCCCTTTCGGCTCGCCCTTCTCGAACTCGGCTTTCTCGCGCTCCCGCCAGGTCTGCGAAGAAGCGGCGGGAAGCGGCGCGACGGACAGGACCCAGACCGCGAGGCCGGCGGCGATCCATGGGGTCGTGCGGAGGTGCGGGTGGCGGGCGAAGCGGCGCGTCATGGGCGGAATCATTTCACCTTGATGGAAATGCGGCGGCCGCCGACCGCGACCAGATCGAGATCCCGGACGATCTCCAGGATCGGGGTCTCGATCATCAGAGTCGCGTCGTTGCTCAGCCGCGGGTTGTTGAAGACCGTGAAGACGGAGAGGGGAAGATCGGGAAGCACCTCGCTGCGCACGATGGCCGACCGGCTGCGGCGCGCGACGCGCAAGTAGAGCGCATCGCTCTTCCTCTGCCGGCCCACGAGACGAATCAGGTCGTCGAGGCCGCCCGCCTGGGCAAGCTGCCGCTCGATGAGGCGGCGGTCGAGGCCGTCCACGGCCTGCCCGCCGCCGACGATGAGCTCGGTCTCGCCGGCCGGCGTATCCTCGGGCAGACGAACGTCGAAGTTTACCTGGAGCTCCTCGCCGCGGTAGGGGTGGAGGACGGCGGTGACCGTGAAGGGCTCGCCGGGACGGACGGCGCCCTTCGAGGCGCGCACCGCGGTCAAGGCCGCGATCCGGGAGGGCGGCAGGACCTCGACGTCGAGAGTGATGCCGCGCACCTTCGGCTCCTCGAAACGATTGTTGTCCAGGAGACCCAACAGGGCTCCGACGTCGTTGGCGAGCTCGATGTGGACCGGCTGGCTCGCGCTGGCGCCGGCGTACAGGTCCTCGTACGACACCCCCGGCGTGCCTTCGATATCGATGCGCGACTTGAGCCGGAGCGTCGCCGAGGCATCGAACTCGCTCGTACGAACCAGGCTGTTGGCGATGACCAGCGCGGCCAGCGCGGGTGCCCAGGCCCGGTCGCGCAGAAGCTCGTAGCGGAAGACCCGCGATGGCCCCGAGGCGGAGCCGACCTGGACCCGGAGCGGCAGCGTCGAGGCGGTCAGTCCGATCTCTCCCACGATGGCGGTGAGCCGGTCCTCGACGATCGTTCCCACCGACCGCGTGGCATTGGCGATCTTGAAGGATCCCGCCGCGGACGAGAAGGTCAGGATCACCTGGGCCTGGGTCATCGGGATCGACATTGGCCCGGTCCCGAGGAAGGGGTGGCCGAAGGCGTACACCCGCTTGCCGTCGATGTGCGTCACCGTGCCGATGCCGTTCAGGCTCAGGTCGCCGCTCACCAGAGCGCCCCCGACCGCCGAGCCGGGCTCGAGCGTGGCCGGGACCAGCGCGCTGTCAGTGCCTCCCCCTCCCGCCGTCGGCTCGAGGCCACGCGCTTCGAAGATCGGGGCGTAATAGCGCAGCACGCCGGGGTCGCACCCCGAGCAGACCAGCGGCGTGCCGATCGGCTCGAGATCGCCGGCCCAGGATGATACGAGACGCATGCCCTCCGCCTGGCGGTGATTCGGACGCTCCGAACCGGGGACCGGCTCGCCCGGATCTCCGGCGGCCTGCAGGAAGCGGCCGAGAAGGTCCGGCCGCGTCTCCGCCCTCGCGCCGTCTCCCGGAGACGCTCCCGCCCCGGCCTTCACCATGTCTCCGATCGGCGTGATGCCGGCGATCGCCTCTTTGGCGAACTGGCCGATCCGGTAGGACAGCGCGCCGATCAACTTGCCGTCGATGGTGACCGGACTGCCGCTCATTCCCGCCACGACGCCGGTGAACTCGACCTTCGCACCCTTCAGCCTGGCCAGGATCATGTCCTGCTGCGGGCCGATGGCATTCTTCAACACTCCGAGGATCTCGACGTCGAACTCCTCGAGCTTGTCACCCTCGAAGACAGTGCGGGCCCGCCCCATCATCCCGGGACGGATCGCGTCGACCGGCAGGAATTCGAGGCCGGCCGGGTGGAGCGGCGCGGCGGGGGAACCGGCGGTCGTCGGGGAGGCGGGCGCGGCCGGGCCTGCCGCCCATGCCCAAGGAGACAGGAGGGTAAAGAGCAGGCCGGGCACCAGGGTCGGCCGGAGAGCGCGGCCGATCGCTGCGGTCATTCCTCTTCCTTGTGGTTCCTGTCGATCTTCAGGGAGGCCTTGATCGATTCGACGATGTAGTTCTGCATGGAGGGCTGCTGGTTCTTGACGGCCGCATAGACGAGGCAGGGCAGCTTCAGCGAGATCTGCACCCCGTCTTCGTCGAGAGTATCGAGCCACCGTGTGAACTTGTCCCAACTCTCCCAGGTGAGCTTCTGGATCGCGCCCTTGCCGTACAGCTCGAGGAGCGTCAGATGCTCCTTCAGCTTGAAAATGACCTCCTGCTCGCTGTACTCCCGGAAGTCGCTGTAGGCGAAAAATTTTACTTCGCCGGCGGTCTGGGTCTTCCCCTTGATGCTGACCTCCGGTTCCTTGTTGCATCGGAGAATGATGTAGTCGTCCTTCGCCTCGAAATGGAACGCCAGGATCGGATCGGTCGTCCGATCGTTGTCGCTCGGCGTTTTGAAGGCGCGGTAGACGCGCCGTGCGATCTGCTCGTTCGTGGTATACGTCGCGCTCTCTCTGGCTAGTCGTCTGGCCATTTCTCGACTATACCATACGACATATTTGTAACCGACCCGGTCAACGCCGAACGATGGCGACCGTCCCCGAACGCGTCCATCTGTCTGCCGACGATCACTTTCCCCTTGAGCGGGACCGATTCCCGTCGTACATGGTTGGGGATGCCTTCACGTCGGATTCCTTTCCTGGCAAGCCTTTTCGTGGCCGGGGCCCTTGCTCTGCCGGGGGCTTCCCTGGTCCCGGGAGCGACCCTGGCCGCCGGCGCGGCGCCAGACCCGGGCTGTCTCGAGCCGGGGTCGCTGCTGGCGGTGATCCGGCCCGACTACCCGCGATACATCGGCCGCCTGCGCCCCCTCGCGGGTGAGACGGTGGACCGGATCGAGGCGCGGCGAATCTACATGGCCCTGGTGCGGCCGGGCGCCGCCGACCCGGTGAGCCCGGCGAGCGCCCCCTTCCTGGGTCCCGGCGTCCACAACGACGTCCTCTACGACGCGGCCTCGCTCGGAGGCGGCCGCGGCGCCGCCTGGTCCCTGCTCCTCCTCGATCACGAGTATTTCCACGCGCGCCACCTGGCGGGCGCGACCTCTCTGCCGCTTCCGGGACGGGTCGCCCCGGACGTGGAGCGCCACTTCTACGAGGCTGCGGCGTGGGGCTTCAACGTCGCCGAGGCACGCGCCGGCCGCTACCCGGGCCTGCGTCCCGACGACTTCCGCGAGGCGCTCGACCGTTACGGCGAGCACTACGCGGCCCTGCGGTCACTGACGCGCGACAGCCGGCCCGCGGCCTGGGCGGCCTACTCCGACCTGCTGCGCCGCCCATCCCTCCCGATCACGACGATTGGCTCATCGCCTTCAAGAGTTCCTGGGCGTCCGTCTGATTGGGGTCGATCAGCAGCGATTCCCTGAGGTACCCGAGGGCCTTGTCCTTCTGCCGGTTCTGGAGGTAGGCGAGGGCGAGGGCGTTATAGAGCGTCGTGGTCCGCACTCCCTTGCTGCGCGCCGTTTCCAGCGCCTCGATCGCCTCGCGGGGGTGGCGCAGCCGTCCCTGGGCGGCGCCCAGGTTGACCCAGGCCTCGAGGTTGTCCGGCTCCTTCGCCACCGCGCGCGTCAGCACGGCGACGGCCTCGTCCAGCCGTCCCGATCGACCGTAGAGCGCGCCGAGGTTGGCGAGCGTGCCGGGGCCGTCGGGGTCGAGCTCCATGGCACGATGGAACTCGGCCTCGGCATGGATCAAATCCTTCTTCCACTCGTAGATCATTCCCATCCAGTTGTGGTGGACGATCGATTTCTCGTTGATCTCGAGGCCCCGGCGCACCAGAGGCTCGAGGTTCAGGACGCGATCGGTCCCTTCGTACATCGTATGCAGCTCGGTCAGCGGGTCGCCCAGCGAAGGATCGAGCCGCAGAGCCTCCAGAAACTCCCTCTCGGCGGCCTCGGTCTTCTTCTGCCTGAGCAGCAGGCTCCCGAAGGCGGAGTGCAGCTCGGCGATGCCCGGCTTCCCGACGAGCCGGCGGCTCATCTCAGCGAGCCCTTCGTCGACACGGCCGCCGTCGGCGTAAGCCTTGCCGAGCTTGAGGTAGAGTCCCGGCTCGACCTTCGGATCGCGGTCGAGGAGCGCACGGGCCGTGTCGATCACCACGGCGTGCTGCTTCTGTTGCGCGGCGACCTCGACCCGGAGGAGAAGCGCCGGAGCGTAGCCGGGCGCCACCTGGAGCGCCGCCGCGACCGCGGCGGCGGCCTTGGCGTAATCCTTGGCCCGCAGCGCCAGCCCGGCTTCATTCAGGTGGCCCGTGACCAGCTTCTCATCCTCTTTCTCCGGAGAGACGGCCGGCGCATCTCGCCCCGCCGCGGTCCCGCCCGGCTCCGCCTCCCCCCGGCTCCCGGCTCCGTCCCCGCCGGCGGTGTAGCCGAGCGAGCGCAGCTTCTCGAGCAGCTCCGCGTCGAGCTCGCTGTCGGCCACGATCTCCCTCCCCGGTTGCAGCGGCTTCCCCAGCCCCTCGTAGGACGGGATGGTGTGGAGCGGGACGCGGCTCTTGAAGCGCAGGTCGATCGCTTCGACGACCACCCGCCCCGACATGTCCTCGGGAACGGGAAGCCCGGCGAGATAAAGCACCGTCGGGGCGATGTCGAGGAGATTCGTGGTGTCCAGGTGCCCCGGCTTGATCGTCGGTCCGGCGAACAGAACGATGCCGTAGCGGCGGTGCCAGAGCCCCGGCTTCCCCTCGATGTAGGGCGGGTCGTTCTGGGGTCGGTCACTGCCGTTGCGGAAGCCGTGGTCCGACAGCACGATGATCGTCGTGTCGGGCGCCAGCTTCGCGATCATCTCTCCGAGCAGGCGATCCTGATAGCGATAGTAGGCGAAGACGGTGTCATGGTATTTGTCGTAGTCCTCCTGCGTCACCATCGCCATCTTCGGCGGCATGTAGTGGGCGAAGCGGTGGCAGACCTCGTCGATCCCCTCATAGTAGACGGAGAAAAGATTGGGCTGCCCGCGCTCCAGGATGTCGAGCCCAATCGCCTGGTAGGAACGGGCGCTGGCCAGGATCTTGGTCAGGTGATTCACCGGGATCCGGTAGGCGGTCTTCGGATCCTCGCCGATCCGGGAGCGCAGCTCCGCGAACTCGGCCGCGCCGATCGCGAAGAACGGCCGCACTTCCGGAAATCGGATCGACGCGTCGTCGACGATCTTCGGGCGGATCTGCTGAAAGTAGCCGGGCGGGAAGGTGGCCCCGGCTCGGTCGCCCGCCGCCGCCTCGTAGCCGAACAGACTATAGGCGACCCGGTCGGACACCATGTAACCGGTCACCGGCTCGGAAGGCCAGGTGGCCCACCAGGCGATGAAGGCCGAGCTCCGGCCGGCATCGGTGAAGATGTTCCAGAGCGCCTTGACCTTGCGCCAGCGGCTCGAGACCGGGACCTGGTTCCCGGTCCGGACGTCCTTCACCAGGAAGTCGATGATGCCGTGCTTCTCGGGAGGCTGGCCGGTGGCCACGCTCGTCCAGAGGAGCGGTGAGAGCATCGGGAACATCGACTTCATGTTCCCCCAGGCGCTGCGCGCTTTGAGGCGCGCGAGATTCGGGAGCTCCCCGCGATCGAGGAGCGGCTGGATGATCTCCCAGTCGGCGCCGTCGAGGCCGAGGATGGCGATCTTGGCGCCGGTCTCGACCACCCTCTCTTTCAGGGCCGCGGTTTCAATCGAGGCGACCGCCGCGGCGGGTCCGGCCGCCTTGCCGACTCGCACGACCGGCGACTGGAAGCCGCGAGCCAGCAGCCGCTCACGCAGCGCCGCCTCGAGGTCGCGCGCTCCCTGATGCAGCACGAGGGCTTCGCCCGACGACGCGGCGCCCCAGCTCCGCACCGCCTCGGCGATCAGCGGACGCATCATCGCCTCGGGACCGGCCCGTCCGCCAGACGTCCCCAGCGCGGCACCGAGCGCCGCGTCGTCGATCTCGGCCGCGGCCTCGTAAGCCACCGTGAAGGCGACTCCTTCGCGGGACTGCACCGGCTCCTCCCCTTCGACCCGGATCGGACCGGGACGGAGGCGGCGCACCGTCTGGGCGAACGGCACGATAACGTGCCAGCCTGGTCCGAGCCGCGTTGCGGCGCCCCCTCCGGCCGGCAGGCGGAAGGCCCGCTCGTCGGCGCCCACCCGCACGACCGCGAAGCGGACCAGGAGGCCCAGGGCCAGCAGGCCGAAAAGAACGAAGCGCAGGCGGATGAAGGAGCGGCGAGAGGGACTCCGCGGACCGGGAGGCGGCGCGGCCTGCCGTCGCTGCCGCTTCGATCGGGAGGACATGGCGATCTCCTGAGAAGCCCGTCCGGGGCGAGGGACGCCGGGAAGGGCCGCCGGGCGAGGCGCGTCGAGTATAGCATCCGCCACTCGCCCCCCTGGGCTGCGAGCCTTCCCGCCCTGCCGTCCCCGCGCCGATCACCATAATGAAATGGACTCCACCAGATCGCAGCACGACCTTATACCGGGTGGACCGGCCCCCGTGCCGTTCGCCGACGAGGGGCCGGCGTCCGTTGCATCGGTGGAGGATTGTGGTCAGCCTGGGCCGGGTCGCCCGCAGGTACGTGGTCTCGATGTGGTGTGCCGG